>DASXVK010000299.1:0-13988 GCA_036504295.1 Polyangia bacterium | reverse complement strand
GGGCGCGATCCCGGAGCCCATCGGCACGACCTGGAGCGGGTCGTTCGAGCTCCCCGGCGAGTCCGCGTCGACGCGGCTGCCGCTCGATCCGGCGCTCGACGCCCTGTCCCTGCGCGAGCTCCTCGGGGCCGCGGAGGGCCGGTTCGAGGGCGGCGCCGAGATCCTGATGGAGGCGCCGGCGGCGGTCCCGGGCAGCGACGCCGCGCGCGGCAAGGTCGGCGCCGCCGTGGTGCGCAGCCCGCTCCTCGGGGACCTCGACCCCGCGCTCCTCAAGCGCCTCGTCGACGGCGCCGACCTGTCGCGCCGCCGCCGCGGCGAGGTCGTGCTCCGCCAGGGCACCTACGGCACCGCGCTCTACGTCATCCTGCGCGGCGAGGTGGCCGTCGTCCGCGAGCAGCCGCCGCCGCCGCTCGTGCTGGCGAAGCTGCGCACCGGCGCGTTCTTCGGCGAGATGTCGCTCGTCACGAACTTCCCGCGCAGCGCGACCGTCACCGCCGAGAGCGATCTCGACCTCCTGGTCGTGCCGCGGAAGCAGGTGAGCGAGCTGTGCGTCGCGGATCCGTCGGTGCTGCGGACGCTGCTGCGGTTCTGCCGCGGCCGCATGGTCGCGACCATGATGGCCGTCTCCCCCGTCTTCCAGCGGCTCGAGCCCGCGTCGCGCAAGGAGCTGCTCGCCTCGTTCCGCCTGCGCGAGTACGACGCCGGCGTCGAGGTGGTCACCCAGGGCGAGGAGTCCGGCGGCCTGCACATCGTCATGGCGGGCCGCCTCGCGGTGGGCCGGCGCGACGCCGGCGCCGGCGAGGCGGTGTCGCTCGCGACGCTCGGGCCCGGGGACGTCTTCGGCGAGATGTCGCTGCTCTCGGGCGCCGCGGCCATGGCGGGCATCACCACCGAGACCCGCGCCTGGCTGCTGCTGCTGCCCAAGGCGGCGTTCGAGCAGCTGGTCGCGCGCGATCACCCCGAGCTCGTCGCCTACCTCGGCGCCGTCGCCGACGACCGCAAGCGGCACAATGACGAGGTCCTCGCCGGCCGCCACCCGTACCGCGACGGCCGGATCGAGACGCCGTAGCGTAGCCTCAGGGACTCCCGTCATGGTGTTGCAGCGAGGGCGCGGCTGGGCGTACCCTGGGGTGACTTCTGACGGAGGCGCGGGATGCGCACAGGACTCGGCTTCTCGGTGCTGCTCGGCGGGCTCGTGGGTCTCCTCTGCGTCACGCTGGCCGTGGGCCCCGCGGCCGCGGACCCGCGCCTGCGCGTCGCGCAGGCCCAGCCCGATCCCGACGACGTGGACGGCGTCCCGACGCCGCCCCCACCCCCCGTCGTGGCGCCCGCGCCCGCGCCGCCGCTCGAGGCCGCGCCGCCGGCCCCGCCCGTCGTCGTCCTCCCCGCCGCCGGGTACCAGTACGGCGGGGCGTACGGCGGGATGCCGCCGGCGGTGCTGTACGCCCGCGGCCAGTCGCTGCGGTCGATCGGCATGCCGCTCACGTTCGCCGGCATCGGCCTCTTCGTCCTGTCGATCGCCCTGCTGTGGAAGGCGGTCGATCTGGGCACCTGCTCCTATTACGACACGACCCTCGGCCGCAGCACGCGGGGCTGCAACGACAGCGCCGCCGTGAACTACGCCGTGGGCGGCGTGTTCGCGATGCTCGGCAGCCTCACCGGCATCGGCGTTGGCATCCCACTCTGGGCGGTCGGCTCGCATCGAATGAACAAGGCGATCCAGATGGGCCACGTGCCCACCTATGCCGCGCCGTTGCTGACGCCGACCCATGGCGGGCTGATCGGCGGGCTACGGCTGAAGACGTTCTAGCCCGCGACCGGGGGAGGCATGCTGTCGTCGTTGCGCGTCGGGGGGCTCACCGCGCTGCTGTCCGCCATCCTTGCGCTCGGGCCGGCTGCCGCCCGCGCCCAGGCGCCCGCAGGCGGCGCGCCGTCGCTGCCGCCCGGCCCCGCCCCGCCGGCGGCGCCGGCGACGGTCGTGCCGCCCAGCGCCGCGGATCCGAACCGCCCCGGCCTCCTCTACGAGGCGGGCCGCGGCCGCCGCAACGCCGGCATCACGCTCACCCTCATCGGGGCCGGGCTGCTGGCGACGGCGATCGCGCTCCTCGTCGCGGGCCTCGACGCCCGGCACTGCGGCACCGGGCACGACTGCAGCGACGCCGAGTCGGTCGCGTACCTGCAGGCCGCGGTGGGCACCGGCCTCGGCGGTCTCGTGGGCTTCGGCGTCGGCCTCCCGCTGTGGGCGTCGGGCACGCGCATGATGCAGCGCGCCCTCGACCGCGGCTACGTCCCCACCGCCGCGGCGCCGTTCGTGAGCCCGACCCGCGGCGGCCTCGTCGCCGGTCTCCGGCTCGCGGCGTTCTAGCAGGCTGCGGGGAAATGCAACACGGAGGCACGGGGACACGGAGTACGATCGTGAATATCCAGAATCATCCTCCGTGCCCCCGTGCCTCCGCGTCTCCGTGTTGCATCCCCCCGCACGCTCCTAGCGAAACTCCCGCACCGGCGCCCCCGGCACGTCGGCCCGCGCGGCCAGGCTCTCGAGCTTCGTCACGCGCACGTTCACCACGTCCCCGGCGCGCTCGATCCGCCCCTCGCACAGGAGCAGGACCTCGTCGCGCGCGGCGCGGAAGCGGGCGAAGATCTGCGGCGTGAGCACGAGGTTCACGAGGCCGGTCTCGTCCTCGATGGTGATGAAGACCATGCCCTTCGCGGTGCCCGGCCGCTGCCGCACGATCGCGAGGCCGGCGACCTTCACGTGCGCGCCCGCGGGCGCCCGGGCGACCTCGCTCGCCCGCAGCACGCCCTGGCGCTTGAGGCGCGGCCGCCACAGCGCCACCGGGTGCGACTCGACGGAGAGCCCGAGGCTGCCGAAGTCCGCCGCGAGGCGTTCGGCCTGGTCCATGGGCGCGAGCGGCGGCGGGGCCTCCTCGGGCTCGGCCGCGGCGAGCAGCCCGGCGTCGTCGTCGGCCGCGAGCGCCTGGACGTCCCAGACGGCGTCGCGGCGCGACGGCGCGAACGCCCTGAGCGCGCCGATGGCCGCGAGCCGCTCGAGGGCGATGCGGGGCAGCTTCGTGCGCTGGGCGAGCTCGCGCAGGGTCTTGGGCGGCTCGCCCGCGAGCCCCTGCTCGTAGGCCTCGCGCTTCGCGTCCCCGAGCCCGCGCACGAGCCCGACGCCGAGCCGCACCGCCAGGCCGCCCGGCTCCGCCCGCTCGAGCGTGCAGTCCCAGCCGCTGCGGCGCACGCTCACCGGCAGGAACTTCACGCCGTGGCGCTTGCCGTCCTGCACGATGGTGTTCGGCGCGTAGAAACCCATCGGCTGCGCGTTGAGCAGCGCGGCGTAGAACGCCGCCGGGTGGTAGCGCTTGAGGTAGGCCGAGGCGTAGACGAGCAGGGCGAAGCTCGCCGCGTGGCTCTCGGGGAAGCCGTAGTCGGCGAAGGCCGAGAGCTCCTGGTAGATGCGCTCCGCGACGTCGGCGCCGATGGCGTTGCGCGCCATGCCGTCGACGAGCCGCTGCTTCAGCGCCGCCATGCGCTCGTGCGAGCGCTTGTGGCCCATGGCGCGGCGCAGCTCGTCGGCCTCGCCCGGGGTGAAGCCGGCGGCGACGATGGCGAGCTTCATCCCCTGCTCCTGGAAGAGCGGGATGCCGAGGGTGCGCGCGAGCACCGGCTCGAGCGACGGGTGCGGGTAGGTGACCGCCTCCTTGCCGTCGCGCCGCCGCAGGAAGGGGTGCACCATGTCGCCCTGGATCGGCCCCGGTCGGATGATCGCGACCTCGATGACGAGGTCGTAGAAGCAGCGGGGCTTCATGCGCGGCAGCATGTTCATCTGCGCGCGCGACTCGATCTGGAAGACGCCGATGGTGTCGGCCTGGCAGATGAGGTCGTAGACGGCGGGGTCGTCCATCGGTAAGCGGGCGAGGTCGATGGTCTTGCCCTCGTGCGCGGCGACGAGCGCGATGGCCTTGCTGAGCAGCGTCAGCATGCCCAGGCCGAGCAGGTCGATCTTGATGATGCCGAGCGCGCCGAGGTCGTCCTTGTCCCACTGCGTGACGGTGCGCGCCTCCATCGTCGCGTTCTCGACCGGGACGACGTCGGCGACGGGGCGGTCGGTCACGACCATGCCGCCGACGTGGATGCCGAGGTGGCGCGGGAAGCCCGCGAGCGTGGCGGTGAGCGCGCCCAGGTGGTCGACGCGGGGGTCGCCCGGGTCGAGCCCGACGAGGTGCCGCCAGAACTCGGGGTCCTGCGGCAGCTCCGCCATGCTCTCGTCGATGGCCTTCGCGGCGCGGTCGACCTGCTTGAGCGAGAGGCCGAGGGCCTTGCCGACGTCGCGGACGGCCGAGCGGCCGCGGTAGGTGATGACCTCGCACGCCATGGCGGCGTGGTCGCGGCCGTACTTCTCGTAGACGTACTGGATCACCTCCTCGCGGCGCGCGTGCTCGATGTCGAGGTCGATGTCGGGCGTCTCGGCGCGCTCCTCGGAGAGGAAGCGCTCGAAGAGCAGGTCCATGCCGACGGGATCGACGGCGGTGATGCCGAGCGCGTAGCAGACCGCGCTGTTGGCCGCGGAGCCGCGGCCCTGGCACAGGATGCCGCGCTCGCGGGCGAAGCGGACGATGTCCCAGACGATCAGGAAGTAGCCGCACAGCGAGAGCTTCTCGATGAGGCGCAGCTCGTGCTCGAGCTGGGCGCGCACGCGGTCGCCGATGGGCGCGCCGTAGCGGCCGGCCGCGCCGGCGGCGACGAGGGTGCGCAGGTACGCGGGCGCGGTCGTGCCCGCGGGCAGCGGGAACTCGGGGAAGCGGCAGCGCAGCTCCTCGAGCGAGAAGGCGCAGCGGTCGGCGATCTCGACGGTGCGCGCGAGCGCGCCCGGGTGCGCGGCGAAGAGGCGCGCGAGCTCCGCCGGGGGCTTGAGGTAGCGCTCGGCGTTCGCCGCGAGGAGCCGCCCGGCGCGGTCGAGGGTGGTCTTCTCGCGGGTGCAGACGAGCACGTCGTACAGCCGGTGCCGCTCGGGCACGTGGTAGCGCACGTCGCCGGTGGCCACCGTCGGGATGTCGAGGCGCGTCGCGGCGCGGGCGATCTCGCCCAGGCGCTCGTCATCGCCCGGGCCGAGGTGGTTCGTCAGCTCGAGGTAGAAGGCGTCGCCGAAGACGTCGCGCCAGGTGGGGGCGAAGACCGGGTCCTGCGCGAGGCAGACGAGGCCCGCGGCGGCCGCGGCCACGTCGTCGACGCGCGCCTCGGCCGTGCCCTTCGGGTGGCTGAGGCGCGCCTTGGTGATGAGGCCCGAGAGGCGGGCGTAGCCGGCGCGGTCGCGGCACAGCAGCGTCACGCGGCGCCCGCCGGCGACGGTGACGTCGGCGCCGACGATGAGCTTGAGCCCGGCGGCGCGCGCGGCGTCGTGGGCGCGCACGACGCCGTAGAGGCCGTCGCGGTCGCACAGCGCGAGGGCCCGGTAGCCGAGCGCGGCCGCCTGTCCGACGAGCTCATCGGGGTGCGCGGCGCCGTCGAGGAGCGAGAAGTTGGAGTGGGCGTGCAGCTCGGCGTACGCGACGGGCGCTGCCGGCGCCTCGGGCGGGCCGGCCGGCTCCGTCGGGGCGAGCGCCCGGCCGGGCTTCAGGAGCGGCCGAAAAGCGAGCTGCGGGCGCGGGCGGCGCGGCATGACCGTACCTCTGAATGTACTGATTATGCGTTCAGATGGCAAGGGGCGCCGCGACGGGGGGTGGTGGGATCAGGATCAACACGGAGACGCGGAGTCACGGAGACGCGCGGAGCTCCTTGGGTTGGGTCCCGCCAGTGCGATCGGGCGGCGGGCGCGCGCGGGCGTGACCCTACCCAGAGCCTCCTCCGTGCCTCCGCGCCTCCGTGTTGCATTTTCCGCCCGCGGCGCGCGACGGGGCTCACCCGCCGTGGCCGCCGTGACCTCCATGCCCGCCGTGGCCGCCGTGGCCGGGCCCGCGCGCACCGGGCGCGGCGTGGGGGCCGCCGAAGCCGCCGCGCGCCGCCGCGTAGAAGTGCGGCCGCGCGAAGATCGGCACCCGCGCGGCCACCGTCAGCTGCAGGCGCTCCTCGAGCCACGGCGCGGGCGGCGTCGGGGCGCTGACGGGGCAGAGGTCGCCGAGGTCCGTGATGGCGAGCGCGATGCCGGCCTCCTGGTAGGCGAGCATGATCGGGTTGAGGTCGTCCTCCTCGGCGGGGTGGGCGCCGCGATCCGCGACCAGGTAGATCACCCGCTCGATGCCCTGGCGCTTCAGCGCCGCCGCGTCCGGCAGGTCCGTCGGGTAGAGGTAGTAGCGGTTGTCGGTGCCCTCGTCGTCGTCGTCGGTGAGGCCCGGCGGCCGCAGGCGGTAGGCATCGAGGAGGAAGACGGGGGTGGCGTCGTGCACGCCGGGGCCGAGCGGTCCGGGGTCGAGCTGCACGAGCGCGGCGAGCGTCTCGGCGGCGGGCACCCACTCGTCGTCGGCCGGCCAGTTGTTGAACGTCGGCACGAGCGCCACCGCCTCACGCGCGTGGCGGCGCAGCGCGACGCCGAAGCTCACGGCCGCCGCGCCGGGCAGGTCGACGATCCAGAGCGAGCGCGGCGGCACGCCCTGGGCGGCCACCTCGCGCGCGGCGCAGTGCGCCTCGGGCACGAACGGCACCGTGCTCACGTCGGGCAGCGTCAGCGTCAGCGGGCGGCCGTCGCGCTCGAGCCCCGCGCCGAGCGCGGCGAAGAGGGTGAGCTTGGCGTAGGGGTGCCACGGCAGGCTCGCCGGCAGCTCCCAGCGCGCGAGGAGACGCTCGACGGGCGGCACCTGGATCTGGACCAGGGCGGGCTCCGGCGGGAGCGGCGGCGCCGCCGGGGGCGTCCACGTGAGCGGCTGCGCGAGGCAGCCGCCGGCGAGGAGCAGGGCGCCGGGCCCGAGGGCGCGGCGCAGGCGGGCGAAGAGGAGCTCGGTCGGCACGGTCATGAGTCCTCCACGAGCACGGGCACAACGAGGGCGTCGTGCGAGACATGGCTCTCGGGTGACAGCCGGGCGAAGTAGCCGACGAACCTGCCGTCGAGCACGTACGCGCCGAGGGTGACCAGCCGCGCGCCCCAGGGGGTCGGCAGCGGGCGTTGCGGGACGTAGGCCTGGGCGATCCAGCGCTCGCCCCCCGCGCGCCGCTCCGCGATGGCGGCGACGAGCTCCGCCCAGTCGTCGTCGTCGCTGAGGTCGCCGACGAAGACCTCGTCGCCCACGCGGCCGAGGGCGCGCTTGAGCACCCAGCCGGGCCGCTCCGCGACGAGGCGCGCGGGGCTCGTCGTCGCGACATCAATGGTGTACGGCACGTGCGCGCGCACGAAGGCGGCCTCGGGCCGGGGCAGGGCGCCGAGGCGGGCCCACGCGCGCGCCATCACCACCTTCGACTGCGCCGGCATGTGCGCGAAGCTCGTCAGCGTCCGCAGCCGGCCGGCGGCGACGGCGGCGGCGAGCGCCTCGAGGTTCGTTTGGCCCTCCATGTACTCCGTCGGGAAATAGCGGTAGAGCGCACCGAGGCGCCGGCCGTGCGCCTCGATGAAGCCGCCCCGCTCCTTGAGGGCGGTGGGCGCCGTGAGCACCGCGTCGTGCCCCCGGGCCCGCACCGCCCCGGCCACGAGGGCGCATATCTGCAGGTCCTCGGCGTGCCCGGTCGCGTAGGTGAGCCCGACGGCGTCGCCCCGGGCCAGCGCCACGAGGCGGGCGGTGAGCGCGTCGACGACGAAGGTCGGATCGCGGCCGCTCCGAGCTCCTGCCGCCCGTGCGAGGCGCGGCAGCGCGAGCGTCTCGTTGTGGCCGCCGGCGCAGTCGGCGTTGATCTCGCACGGCCGCCAGCGCAGGCCGCGGTCGAGCAGCAGATCGAGGCGCACGAGGGCGGCCGTGTCGCGGCCGCGCCACGACGCCCGCACGAGCGCCTCGACGTCGGGCGCGAAGCCGTAGTGCGCCGCCTCGGCGGGGTCGGCCATGGCCCAGCGCGCGACGCGGCCGTCCAGCACGGCGACCGTGCGCTCAGCCACGGCGACGGCGGCCGCGTGCAGGCGCGCCGACAGCACGAGCGGCGCAGCCGCCACGCGCGGCCGGCCGCCGACGAACGCGTCCCAGACGAGAAAGCGGGTCGCGAGTTGCCGCAAGGCCTCCGGATCGCGCAGGGGGTCGCGGCCGGCGGGCCGCACGACGTGGATCGGCGCGGGCGCGCCACCACGCAGCTCCTGGATATGCATGCATGACCTCCCGGGCCCGCATCGGGCCCACCGCGGGCCGGCCATGTCGTGGCCGGTCCGCCCGTTGCTCGCCGTCGCTCGGGGCGGCTACACGGGTGGGGAGGTCTTCGGCGCGAGTGCCAGGAGGGGGGCGCAGCCCGGGGGGGCCACGGCCGTCGCGGCTGCCGTCGCCTGGCGTGGCGGCGCCGGGCGGACGTGGGCGGCGGCGGCGGCGGCGGCGGTCCCGGCGAGGCCGTGAGCGGTGATCGCGCAGTGCTCCTCGCCGTGGGCGTCGGGCCGACCGGCCGCGCGCGCGGGCGCCCAGGCCGCCGCCGCGGCGCGGGGCGCCGCGGCCCGCCCGACGACCAGGTGCACGGGCTCGCCGTGCTCCTCGCACACGGCGTGCGGCACGAGGACGGCGTGCGCCAGGCTCAGGAGCTGGAAGGCGAGGTGTACGCCTCCGAGCGCGAGGGCGAACGCGCGCGTCGCGGCCGGGGGCACACGCGGACGGGACATTCAATCCGCCGCGGTTGCAAGCGGCGCGCCAACGGCGCATTCGTGCCGCGGCGCGAAGTTGCGGCGCGCGCGGCGCGGGCACGCGCAAGTTCCTTGTGATCGAGGCTACTGCGTGAGGCCGAGCGCGGCGAGGTCGAGCTGGTAGAACTGCGCCGGCTTGTCGTCGGGCTTCCACGAGAAGAAGACGCGGCCACCGTCGATGCGCGGGTCGCGGGCGACGCCGGGCAGCGCCGTCAGGCGCACCTCGCGGCCGGTGCGCACGTTGGCGAGGTAGATGTCGCTCTGGACCGCGTCGCCCGTGGGATACGGGTTCGGGTTGTTGCGGTAGTCGGTCCACACGACGAGGTCGCCCTCGATGTCCGGGTCCTCCTGGCGCGCGACGTGGGTGCAGGCCGCCCACTCGGTGCCGGTGACGAGGTCGCGGGCGTAGACGTCGACGTTCTGCGGCGCGAGCAGGCCGTGCGTCGGGTCGTTGCGCGTGTCCATCCAGACCACGCGCGTGCCCTTGAGCCGCGGGTTCCAGCGGTCGCCGACGGCGCCCGTGGCGACGAGGCGCGGCGCGGCGTCGCGGCCGGCGCTGGCGTCGAGCCACGCGACCTGGACGTAGGGCGCGTAGCGCTGCGCGTCGGTCCAGACGAGGAACGAGTCGGCCGCGCGGCCGTGCGTGACGCCGCCCTGCGGCTGGCCGGCCGGCGGGTAGAGCTGCGCCGCGGGGCCGCCCGTCTGCGGCGCGCCGAAGATGACGGCGCACGACGGGCACTGCGGCGCGCTGATCATGGAGACGCCGTCGCGCAGGAAGCCGAGCCCGTTCGGCATCGTGTACACCGTCGACCCGGCCGGCAGCCGCCACAGGCGGCGCTCCTGGCCGGTCGCCGGCGCGAAGAGGCGCAGCTCGCTCGCGTAGGTGCCGTCGCCGCGGTCGGCGTAGCACGAGTAGGCGACGCGGCCGCCGTCGGCGACGGCGGCGAGGCACGCCGGGTTCGTGTGCTGCAGCCGCAGCTCCGGGGCGATGACGCCGAACGCGTAGGCCTTGCCGGCGGCGAGGTCGACGTAGACGGCGACGGTGGCGCCCTCGATCTGCACGTTCGTGACGAGCAGGTCGCCGCTCACGTTGTAGCGGTTCTCCCACCCGTCCGCGACGAAGTCGCCGGGCAGGGCGGTGACCTGCGTGCACCCGGCGCCGCAGGACCGCGCCGCGGCCGCGGCGGGGATCTCGACGGGGACGAGCTGGCGCGTCTCGTCCGCCTTGAAGGGGACGTCGAGCGCCGCGAGGAGGGCCGCCCCGGTGGGCGGCGGCGCGGGCTGCTCGGCGGCCGCGGCGCTCGCGATCAGGCGCAGCCGGTCCGCGAGGCGCCCGGCGCTGAGGGCCGCGGGCCCCCGCTGCGCGGCGCTCGGCCGGAGCGCCTGCTCGGCGGGGCCGGCCCCGCCGCCGCCCGACCCGCAACCCGCTGCGGCGACGGCAAGAGTGAAGGTGATGATACGCGCGGTGCTAACCCGACCCATGACGGCCTCCAGCTCCCCACCCGCTGCGTTGTGGAGTTGGATGCTACGGATTTGCAAGTCGTTTTCGTTGTTGCGGGATCGTTTTCGACGGCGCGGGGCGGAAAGGGACGACGGGGCGGAATGCCTCGCCTTCAGTCGACGATGCCCTGCACGAAGAAGCGGCCGTCCTCGTCGCGGAAGAGCCAGTAGTGCTCGCCATCCTCGAGGAGGACCTCGAAGTAGTCCCGCGCGAAGGGCGTGCGCCACCACTCGCCGGCCACGCGGAGCGGGCCGCGGGCGTGGGCGATGGCGCGGCGCCCGCCGAACGCGTGCAGGCGCGGCGGCGGCCCGGCCGAGAGCTCCACGGCGATGGGCGGCTCGAGGAGGCGCAGCGCGCCCGGCGGCGGCGTCAGGCGGCCGGCGGCGACCGCCACGGCGGTGTCGGGCGGCCCCGGCGCGGCGCGCGGCGGCGCGAACGGCACCGGCCGCGACATCGCCTCCGGGCGGTAGCTGTCGGCGAGCGCGGCGCCGTAGACCGCGGGCTCGCCGAGGAGCGCCTTGAGGCGCGCGAGGCACACCTCGACCTCGTCGCCGTGGCGGGCGCGCCGCCGCTGCCACAGATCGAGCGAGGCGGGCGGCACCGGCACCGCCTCGTCGACGTCGAGGGCGAGCCCGGCGACGGGCGCGTCCTGGCGGCCGCCGCCGAGCGCGGCGCGGGCGAGCTCGCCGAGGAGCGCGGCGCTCGTCGCGGGCTGCGCCGGGCGCAGCGGCAGCGCCACCGCCGGCGCGTGGTCGAGGGTGATCGTCAGGGTGAGCCGGGTGGCGCCGAGCCCGCGGCCGGCGAGCCGCGCGGCGAGGGCCGCGGCCAGCCGCGCGAGGCCGAAGCCGAGCTCGGCGAGGGTCACGGCCGGCTCCTCGAGCGTGAGCTCCTCGCGCAGGCGCGCCCGCGGCGTGAAGGGCGCGAGCGGCGTCGGGTCGTCGCCACGCGCGAGGCGGAGCAACGCGGCGCCCTGCGGCCCGAAGCGCCGCGTGACCTGCGCCGGCGGCAGCCGGGCGAGATCGCCGAGGGTGCGCACGCCGAGGAGCGTGAAGGTCGCGCGCAGCTCCTCGCCGACCGGCAGCACGGTGATCGGCAGCGCGGCGAGCGCCGCCGCCGATCCGCCCGGCGGCGCGAGGGTGAGGCGCTGCCGGGCCGCCCGGGACAGGGCCGCCGCCGTGAAGCGGTCGTCGGCGACGGCGACCCGGCCGCGGTAGCCGAGGGCCAGGGCGAGGCCGAGCGCCGCCTCGGCGAGCCGCGCCTCGGCCGCCGGCGCGCCGTCCCCGCTCACGTCGAGGAAGGCCCAGCCGTCGTGCGGCTCGACGGTCGGCGTCACCGCGAGCAGCGCCTCGCCGACCGCGGCGACCGCCGCGGCGACGGCGGCGGCGTCGTAGGGCACGACGGTGAGCGCGGCGGCCGCCGCCTGCGCCTGGACCTCGGTCATCCCGAGTCGCACGCCGGCGGCGAAGGCCGCGCGGTTGCACGCGACGATCCGCGGGGTGCCCGCGTCGCGGCCGCGGCGGCGGCCCCGCCCGGCGGGGGCGGGCGCGGCGGCGCGGTGGGCCGGCGCCGCGGCGCCGGGGGGCTCCGCCGCCCACAGCGCGAGCGGCTCACGGGCGCCGGCCGGGCTCACGCCGCGCAGGTGCACCTGCAAGCCGAAGCTGGGCAGCCGCACGCAGGCAATACGACGCATAGCGCAGCATCCTGAGATCCGCCGCCGCGCCGACCCGGCCAGCAGCGCTCTTGTCGATGGTGATCCGCACGCCCTCGAGCTGCGGCAGCGCCCGCAGGCGCAGCGCCGCCGCCTCGCGCAGCGGGCGGCCGGCCGGGGCGGTCGCCGGCTCCGTGAGGAGCACGAGGGCGGTGTCGCCCTCCTCGCACAGCCGGCGCAGCCGCGCCGCGTGCGCCGCCTCCAGCCGCGCGGAGCGGTCCGGCGGGCCGCCGCCGATCATGCCGCGCCCGACGCCGCGCGGCGGCGCGCCGGCGGCGCCGGTGTCGAGCACGGCGAGCGCGAAGGCGCGGCTCTGGACGACGACGCCGGCCGCCTCGAGGCAGAGCGGCGGCGCCGGCCGCACCACCAGCAGCCGCCCGAGGTCGACGCCCGCCGCCTCGGCCGACGGCGCGAAGAACTCGCCGCGCCCGTCGATGAACGCGCACAGCTCGCCCTGGCGCGTGAGCTGCGCCAGCACCCCGAGCGCGACGGAGAGCTTGCCCGACGAGGGCGGGCCCACGATCTCGCTGATCCGCCCGCGTGGCAGCCCTCCGTCCGGCAGCACCGCGTCGAGCGCCGGATAGCCGGTGGCGAGGGCCGCCGCCGCCCGCGGCGCCGGGCGCGGCACCGCCGTCGGGAAGCGCCGGACGAGCTCCGCGCGCAGCCGGGCCACCGTCGGGGACGACATGATCAGAGTATACTGATCATGCGTTCAGATGGCAAGCTCCAACCGGCGTGACTCAGGGCGCGTCGATCTGCCACTCGCCGCGCACGAGCCGCTCCGCGCGCGTCCGCATCGCGGGCGTCTTGCCCGCCTTGATGAGCGCGAACTGCCGCCGCAGCCAGGCCGCGAGCCGGCCGCGCTCCGCCGCGCGCACGCCGTCCGGGGCGAGCACGTCGTAGTTGCGGTTGCCCGTCTGCCAGCGCGTGACCATCGCCGCGAAGGCGTCGCCCTCGACCTGCTTCCGCTCGACGTCCCGGCCGCGGTACTGCCCGGATGACGTCCCGCCGTCGCCGCGGCGCTGCAGCCCGCCCAGGACGTAGTCGAGGGCCTCGCGGCGCCCCGCCAGGAAGAGCCGGTGAACGGCGGCCCCGCTCCCCATGATCTCGAAGCGCGGCTTGGCGAGGATCTGGCACGCCAGGTCGATGGCGGGCCGCTGCCCGGTGTCCATGAGCGCGTCGAACGCCTCGACGGAGCGCAGGCTGCCGTCGTCCCGCGCGAGGATGGGCCGCAGCGCGTCGAGCCCCTCGAGCTCGGCCCGCCGCCCGTGGCGCAGCAGCACGAGCGCCGCGAAGAAGCGCACGCCCTCGTCGGGGTCCTTGAGCCACTCCCGCGCCTGCGGCACGACCGCCGCGCTGTCGAAGGCGTAGGCGATGCGCACGAGCTCCTCCCGCTGTCGCGGGAAGGCCTTCATCCGGGCGATGAGCACGGGCAGCGCGGCCGCGTCCTTGAGGCGCATGGCCTCGCGGCTCGCCGCCTGCACCTCGGCGAGGCTCGTGGCGGTGGCGAGGGCCTGGCGGGCGAGCTCGGCGGGGGTCTTCCCGGCGTTGCCGCGGCACCAGCTCACGATGCGCTCGAGGTGCCGGGCGCGGCCGGCAGGGTCCGCCGCCTGGTAGGCGGGGAGGTCGGCGAGGTCCCGCGTGGCGACGGCGTTGATGATCTCCGCCGCCGCCCAGCTCACGCGGTGGAGCGTGCGCTGCGGGTGGAAGTCGCGCCAGTAGCTGAAGGTCGGCATGAAGCTCTCGTCGGCGAGCCGGGGCACGAGGAGCGGCAGCTCGCCGACCGTGAGCTTCATCGCGAGCAGCTCGGTGAACGGGTTGACGACGGGCTCCTGGCGCGCCGGGCCCCGGGCGGGCCGGAAGCGGCTCGCGGCGTACTGCGTGTCACCGTAGGACACGCCGCCCGGCTGGCCCGTCTGGATGCAGGTGAGCAGGCGGAGCCGCGCCGCGAGGTACGCGATCTGCTCGGCCCGGCCGAGCCCCGCCTTGAGCTTCGCCCAGGCGGCCGGGGCCGGCAGCGTGAACGTGACGAAGTCGTCCGC
>DASXVK010000298.1:0-3828 GCA_036504295.1 Polyangia bacterium | reverse complement strand
CGTCCTCGGCGGCGCCAGCCGCGCGCAGGCCGACGAGCGCGCCGCGCCTCGCCCGCTCAACCTGCGGCTCGCCGAGCTGCCCGCGTCCCAACCCGCGTCCCAGCCCGCGAGCCAGCCGGCCGGCGCCGGCCGGCGCCCCGCCGCCGCCCCGGCCGCGGTCGCGCGGCCGCCGCGCGCGCCGTCGGCGTGGCAGCGCTACACCACCTTCTGGGACGCCGAGCTCGAGCGCATCATCGGCCTCGACATCTGGGGCACGACCGGCCAGCTCCCCAAGGGCTTCCTCACGATCAAGTACCAGTTCAACATGCGCGACGCCGTCGGCCGCTTCGACAAGGACGGCAACAAGCTCGGCCACACCGACGCGAACGGCCGCTTCGTGCCCGACATCATTCCTCCCATCGGCTTCGGCGACGCCGCGAGCGGCAAGCCCTGCAGCAGGAAGGACTACTCGGACTGCCTGCTCGCCTTCGACCCCGGCGCCAGGGGTCGCGGCGGCAGCCACAACATTCAGGTCTCGTACGGCATCACCGGGCGCCTCGACGCCTATTTCGAGCTCCCGATGCAGTTCCACCACGTCGAGTTCAACCCGCAGGTGCTCGCCCTCGACCCGGTGTTCGGCACCTCGGCGGGCATCAGCTACACCCCCGGCGCCAACGGCACCGCCATCCCCGACGCCGACACCTACCCCACCTTCAACAAGTTCATCAAGCGCCTCGGGCGTCCGGGCGTCGAGGGCCGGTACCTGCGCGCCGACCACAACCTCGTGCTCGGCGACATCAACACCGGCTTCTCGTGGAACTTCCTGCGCACGAAGTGGATCTCGACGGCGCTCACGTACCGGGTCTACCTCCCCACCGCCTACGTCGCCGACCCGAACAACTCACTCGCCTACTTCACGGGCCCCGACCTGGACGCCGGGAACCACGCGTGGGCCCTCGGCGTCGGGCTCGGCCACGACTTCCGCCTGCCGCGCTTCATCCACAAGAACGTCGATCTCATCCTGTCCTTCGAGTGGAACTTCAGCTACGCGTTCCCGACGCAGCGCGACTACCCGGACACCTGCCCCACCGCCTATGACCGGATGCAGCCCGACACCAGTCCGAACAACCTCTGCCGCGGCTTCCGGCCACCGGAGGCCACCGCGTCGGCGCTCTTCGACCCGCAGCATCAATCGTTCCCCGACCTGTCGCAGATGCGCGCCAAGGGCTCGACGTTCACCTACACGCCGGGCTTCGCCCAGGACATGAGCTTCAGCCTCAACGCAAACTTGTGGGGCGTCGGCGTCGGCGCCGGCATCGGCCAGAGCTGGGCGCAGAAGCCCGAGCTCGACGGCGACCCCGCGTTCCTCGCGATGATCAACAACCTGCAGATGATCGCGAACTCGCGGGCGACCATCGCCAAGTTCGCCCTCTCGCTGCCGCTCTTCCCGCTCTACATCCCGGCGGTGTTCACGGTTCAGTACGAGCACAACATCACCGGCACGAACTTCATCTACTTCAAGAACAACTGGCACTTCACGGTGCAGGGCTACATCCCCGACTCCGCCATCGTGAAGCGGCACTGAGGCCGCGGCGTCGGGTTTGACGCCGCCGCCCGGCGACGCTAGCGTGAAATGACACCACAGGAGGGACCGATGCTGCGCACCGCATTTGGCACGCTGTTCACTCTGGCACTCGCCGCCGTCCTCGGGGGCTGCGGCTCCGACAGCACGCCCGTGCAGCAGGACGCGAGCACCCAGGGCACGCAGCCCGTAGGCGCGGCGTGCACCAAGAGCATCGAGTGCACGGCCGGCTCCTCCTGCCTCACCGACGAAGCCGCCGTTCAACTGGGGCTCACCGGCGTGCAGACCTATGGCGGCTACTGCATCGTCATCGGCTGCGACCCGACCAAGACCGACCTCGCGACCTGCGGCCCGAACGCCCACTGCTTCGACGGCCGGCCCTATGGCGTCAGCACGTTCGTCTGCCTCGCCACCTGCACCGGCCCGTCGGACTGCACGCGCCCGAGCTACGAGTGCTTCACCGACTACCCGACCGACGCCGGCGTCCAGGCCAAGGGCTGCGTGCCCGCGGGGCTCATCAAGCAGGACGGCGGCACCACCCAGCAGGACGCGGCGCCGGACGCGTAGGCGGCCGCACCTCCCTCAGTCCTCCTCCTCCGCGCCCAGCGCCTCGCGCCGGCGGCCCAGGTACGTGCTCGCCACCGCCTTCACGTTCAGCTTGAGGTAGCGCGCGTACTCGACGAGGAAGCCGCGGACGTACACCTCCGCCGGCATTTCGGCGTAGCGCTCCTCCTCGATGTTGCGCAGGTGCGCCGCGCCGATCTTCGTCTTCTGCGAGATGTCCGCCAGCTCGATGCCGCGCGACTGCCGCACCTTGCGCAGGAGCGCGCCGGTGAAGACGGTGTCCGGGCCGATGTCGGGCGGCGGCTCGCGCGGCGGCGCCGGCTGCGGCGGCGGCGCGGCCAGGGGCGGCGGCGGCACGCCGACGATGGGCGTCGGCCGGCGCGAGGGGTGCCCCTCGGGGAAGATCTCGCCCTCGTAGCGGCGACGCCGGTCGGGCGCGATGAGCGTGTCGTAGGCCTCCTCGGCGCGGCGCGCGAGCCCGTCGAGCTCCTCGCGGCTGAAGAGGCCCCGGACGACCATCGACTCGGGGGCGTACACCTCGCGCACGCGGCGATGGGCGCGGCGGATCTCCTCGTCGCTCGCGCCGGGGTCGACCTCGAGGATGTCGAAGTAGTTCTGCTCGTCCCACCGCGGCGGCTCGTCGGCCTGGGCCGCGATGCGGATCGACTCGGAGCTCTCGAGCGAGAGCAGCCGGCGCGCGATGCGCTCGAGGTTCTTGACGACCTTGGAGTCGGCGACCTCCATCACGACCGGCCGGCAGCGCCGGAGCGCCACCCGCGCGGCCTCGTCGAACTCGACCGAGCCGAGGACGTCGTAGCCGAGGCCGAGGCGCCGGCGGCCGGCCGAGCGCATGGCCGGCCCGAGCTCGGTGTCCTCGCGGGTGCGGGTCTGGTTGACGATGAGCCGCGGCCGGAACGCCGTCATCTCGGCCCGCAGCGCCTGGCCGAGGTGCGGGTCGAGCGCGCCCGCCAGCTCGTCGAGGTCGAGCGGCGAGGGGATGCCGCCCTCGCCGCGCGCGAGCGGCAGCAGCCGCTCGCTCTGCGGCAGCCCGCGCAGGCGCCGCATGAACGCGCACTTCGTGAAGCGGTAGGCCGACTCGACCGAGCCCGGCTCGGGCACCACGACGATGACGCCGACGTCGGCGCCGAGGAAGAGGTCGAGGACGTTGTAGCCGGTGCCCGGCGCGAGGTCGATCAGGACGTAGTCGGCGGGCAGCTCGCGCGCCTGCTGCAGGAGGCGCATCTTCTGCGCCGGCTTCGGGTTCGCCGCGGCCGGCGGGTCGCGGTCGCCGGCGATGAGGCCGAGGTTCGCGATGGGCGTCTCGACCATCACGTCCTCGAGCCGGCCGACGCGCCGGTCGATGAAGTCGGCGAGCGTGCGGTGCGAGCGGTCCGGCCCGACGATGCTGTGCAGGTTCGCGCAGCCGAGGTTCGCGTCGAGCAGGACGACGCGCTTGCCGATCTGCGCGAGGAAGATGCCCAGGTTCGCGCACAGGAAGCTCTTGCCGACGCCGCCCTTGCCCGAGGCGAAGGCGACGAGCCGGCGGGCGTAGCGGGCGCTGCGCGTCGAGATCAGCTCGAGCTGCTCGCGCGGCGCGCCCTCCTCGACGGGTGGCTGCGCGCCCTCGTCCTCGTCCTCGTCGGGCTCGACGAAGACAGGATCGCGCGGTGGCCCTTGCGGTGGAGCGCCCCTCTCGTTGTCGT
>DASXVK010000297.1:0-1620 GCA_036504295.1 Polyangia bacterium | reverse complement strand
GGGGAAGCGTGCCAGCCACTCGTCCACGGCCCGCAGCCGCTCCGGCTTGTGCTTCACGCTGAGGTCGATGAGGCTGCGCTCGAGGGCGGCCTCCGCGCCGACGGCGTCCCGATCCGCGGGGTCGAGCCGCTCGGCGGCGCGGTAGGCCGCGAGCGCCTCGGGGATCCGGCCCTCGTCGCGCAGCAGCCGGGCGAGCGTCAGGTGCAGCGCGGCGCGGCGCGGCGACCGGCGCAGCTCGTCGCGCACGGCGTCGGCGTAGGGCCGCTGCGCCGCCACGGCGTCGAGCCACAGCGCGAGCCGGTCCGCGGGCACGAAGCCGTAGAGCGTGTGGACGACGCGACCGGCCCCGTCGAAGCGCACGAAGGTCGGCCAGCCGCGGGCGAGGACGTAGTCGTGGACCAGCTCCCCCGGCCCCTGCGATCCGTCGAGGCGCACGAGGTGCACCCGCCGGAGCGCCGCCTGCACGCGTGCGTCGGGGAACACCTCGCGGTCCAGCCGCACGCACGGCCCGCAGGCCGGGCCCCAGAGCTCGATGACGAGCGGCTTGCCCGCCATCGCCGCCGCCGCGAGCGCGGCCGTGAGCGCGGGCGGCGGCGCGGGCTCGGCGGCGCGGCTGCCGCCGGCGGCGAGGAGCACGACCCCGAGAATCAGCGCGCGCATCGCGACCTCCGCTAAGAGCGTGCGGGGAAATGCAACACGGAGGCACGGTGACACGGAGTAAGGTTCTGAATAGTCAGGAGCAATACTCCGTGCCTCCGCGTCTCCGTGTTGCATTTCGCGGCAGCTTGCTAGTGCGACGCTACGGCCGCACGTAGTCGCAGGACACCCGCGTGTGGATGCCGCCGCGGATGTTGAAGTCGCCCTGCACCAGGAGGCGGCGGGGCTGCAGCAGCGCCACGAGGTCGTCGAGGATGTGGTTCGTGACCGCCTCGTGGAACGCGCCCTCGTTGCGGTACGACCACAGGTACAGCTTGAGCGACTTCAGCTCGACGCACAGCTCCGCCGGGACGTACTCGATCGTGATCGTGGCGAAGTCCGGCTGGCCGGTCATGGGGCAGAGGCAGGTGAACTCCTCCGTCTCGAACCGCACGCTGTACTCGCGCGCCGGGTTCGGGTTGGGGAAGGTCTTCATCTCCTTGGAGGGCTGGGTGGCCATGCGCTCTGCGGTAGCAGGTCTCGCGAGGCCGGGCAAGCGCGGGTATACTGGCACCGCATGCCGCGGCCGCCGGTCGACGACGAGGACGAGCCCTTCACGTACTCGATCACCGAGATGCAGCGGCGCGCCGCCGCGCGCCGTGACCGTGAGGGCAAGTCGTTCGGCGACGCCCGGGAGGCGACGGCCAAGGTGCCCCGGCTGGGCCAGCCGCACGCCATCGCCGCGGCCGACGCCGTCGAGGCCCGCGTGCGGCGCGCCGGCGGTGCCGCCGTGAGCTTCTGGACCCGCCTCGGCCGGCAGCGCGTGGGGACGCTGGCGGTCGTGGCGCTGGTCGCGGGCTGCGCCTTCGGCGGCATCTTCGCGCTCACGATGCGCCGGGCCGCCGCGCCCGAGGCCGCGCCGGGGGCCGCGCCCGAGCCGGCGCGCCCGAGCCGGGCGGAGCCCCCGGCCGCCGCGCCCGCGGC
>DASXVK010000296.1:0-3124 GCA_036504295.1 Polyangia bacterium | reverse complement strand
GGTCACCGTTCCGGGCGCCTGCCCGCCGGCGATTCCGGTCACCGGGTCGATCGTGGCCACGAGGGCGTTCGACGACGTCCACGTGATGTTCGTGACCTGGCGGCGGACCCCATCGGAGTAGTCGCCGTAGGCGACGTAGGTCTCGCTATCGCCCTGATTGATCGTCGCGTCGAGGGGGGCGACCGAGAGACTGCCGGTGAGCGTGGCCGCGGTCACCTGGAGCGTGGCGCTGCCGCTCAGCCCTCCGGAGGTGGCGGTGATGGTGGCGTCGCCCGTGGCGCGGCCCGTGGCGAGCCCGGCCGCGTCCACGGTGGCGATCGCCGCCGGTGACGCGCTCCACGAGACGCCGATCGACGCCGGCGTCTGCGACCCGTCCGCGTGGGTGTACCAGGCCGTGAACTGCTGGGTCTGCCCGGCCGCCGCGGTGGCCGTCGCCGGCATCACGGCCACGCCCACGATGGCGCCGCCGGTGTCAGTGGCGGGGGGCGCATCGCGCGGGCCGTCCTCCTGGGCGCCCGCCTCGACGCCGGGCCCGGCCTCCGCGCCGGCCTCGACGCCCGCGCCGGCCTCGACGCCCGCGCCGGCCTCCGCCGGGCCCGCGTCGCCGGCTGACGGGCTGTCGAGCGGACCATCGTGCCCGCCGGACACGGCGCTGCTGTCGCCGCACGCGGCCCCGAGTCCCGCGACGAACACCGCAACGCAGATGTTCAACCAGCAACCGTGACGCATGACATTACCTCCGTATCTCCGTGGCAGCTTGCGGCTGGTACTGGCGCAGCCGGGTCGCGGCGGGCGCCGGCCGCGGCCGGCCGCGGCCCGCTTCCTCGGCGCATCAATTTTCCCCCTGGCACTGGCCTCCCGCGCACGTCTCGTGCGCTTGGCAGCTCCCGCAGTCGAGCACGCGGCTGCACCCGTCCGAGATCGTGCCGCACTCGCTGCCGAGCTGGGCGCAGGTCTTCGGCGTACAGAGGTTCGTCCCGCAGCCGTTGGGTCCGCCGCCGCCGCAGAGCTGCCCGGGCGGGCAGACGCCGCACTCGAGCGTGCCGTTGCAGCCGTCCAGGATGGTGCCGCAGGTGGCGCCGACGGCCGCGCAGGTCGTGACGGGACAGCCGCACCGGTTGGGCGTGCCGCCGCCGCCGCAGGTGGCCGGCAGCGTGCACGCGCCGCAGCTCAGCGTCCCGCCGCAGCCGTCGGGGATGGCGCCGCAATCGGCGCCGCGCGCGGCGCACGACGTCACGGCGCAGTCGCAGCGGAAGGGCACACCGCCGCCGCCGCAGCTCGCGGGCGGTGTGCAGGTTCCGCAGTCAAGCGTCCGGCCGCAGCCGTCGGGGAGCGCGCCGCAGCTCGCGCCGAGCGCCGGGCACGTCGTGGCGGTGCACCCGCACTGGTTGGGCACGCCCAGGCCACCGCAGGTGTTCGGCGAGGTGCACGGGCCACAGTCCAGCGTGCCGGCGCAGCCGTCGGGGACGACGCCGCACGCGGCGCCGAGGTCGGGGCACGTCTTGGGGGAACACGACGCCGGTCCGCACCGATTCGGGGCGCCGCCGCCGCACACCTGGTTCGCCGGACAGCCGCCGCAGCTCAGGATCCCGCCGCAGCCGTCGGTGACGCTGCCGCACTCGGCCCCGCGGACGGCGCAGGTCGTCGCCACGCAGCCACAGCGGTAGGGCGTGCCGCCCCCGCCGCACGTGGCCGGCGGTTGGCAGCTGCCGCAGTCCAGCAGCTTGCTGCAGCCGTCGGAGACCTGGCCGCAGCTCGCGCCCAGCTGGGCGCACGTCCTCGGCGTGCACGACCCGCCGCCGCACCGGTTGGGTCCCCCGCCGCCGCACGTGGCCGGCGGCGGGCAGGTGCCGCAGTCGAGCGCGCCGCCGCAGCCGTCGAGCGCCGCCCCGCAGCTCGCACCGAGGGCGGCGCAGGTCGCCGGCTGGCACGCGCCGCCGTCGCGCGGCGATGCGTCGCCGCCGCTCGCATCCTGGCCCAGGCTCGCGTCGCACGCCCCGCCACCCGAGAAGAGATCCGGCAAGCCGGTCCGGCCGCAGCCCGCCGCGACCAGCGCGGCGACGACGCCCGCGGTCGCCCAGCACGCGAGAAACCGCGTCCTCGCCATCTCGTCCTCCCGAGGCGCCCGCCTCACATCCTCAGCACGTAGCCGACCTGGATGGCGATGTGCGCCGTGTTGCTGTCGCCGGTGATCAGGTGGTCGACGGGAGTGTACTCGAGCTGGAGCTCGCCGACCAGGTCCCCCGGGCCCAGGTGGACGCCGAGGCCGATCCGGCCGAGGACGCCGAACCGGGTCGACTGCTCGGTGTTGGAGCCGAGATCGGTGGTGCCGGCCGTCTGCTCGACGAGCGTATCGGTCAGGTGCATCTTGATGGCCAGCCCGCCGTAGGGGACCAGCCACTCGCCGAAGGCGTGGCGGTACTGGGCACCGAACGCGATCCCGAAATCGCGCACGGTGGTGGTGTAGCCGACGGTGCCGCCGTTGGTCAGGACGCGCGGGTCGGTCCTCGAGCCGCGCGCCGTCGGCTGCGTGTAGCCGAGGTCGAGGAACAGGCCGAGGCGCCGGTGCAGGAACGGCAGCTGGTAGGCCGCCTCGGCCTCGACGAGGAAGCTGGTGGTCAGCTTGTTGAACGCCTGCGGCGTGACCACGCCGATGCGGGCCCCGGCGAGGAGCCACGGCTCCATCGTCCGGTCACCGGCGGCGCGTTCCACCCGCGGCTCGACGGTGGGGGCCGGTGCCGCCGGGGCGGCGGCGTCGCCCCCTTGGGCGCGAACGCGGATGGCCGGCGCGAGCAGCAGGGCGAGGGTGATGGTAGCGAGCGTTCGTCTCATGGTCCGGCTCCTAGTAGAGGACGTACTCGAAGGTGTTGAGCACGACGTTGCCGGTGGTCGTGCCGCCGACGACGTAGAAGTAGCCACTCTGGACCGTCGCCCCCACGTCGATCCGCGGCGTGTTCAAGCCCGGCGTGAAGGCTTGAATGTTGCCGAGCGTCGGGGGGGTGGTGGTGAGCTCGGCGCTCATGGTCTGCACGTTGGGGATGTCCCCCTGTCCGCCGATCGCGTACAGGAAGTCGCCGCCGGCGAAGGCCCCATAGCCGGCGGCCTGGGCGTTCATCTGGCCGCC
>DASXVK010000295.1:0-13325 GCA_036504295.1 Polyangia bacterium | reverse complement strand
GCCGCTTGCGCCGCGCCTCGCTCTCGCCCGTGAGCGGCGCCTCGTCGCAGGCCAGCCGCTCCGCCGCGAGGACGCGGGCGTCGGCGGGGACCACGTCGCCCGCGCTCACGAGCAGGATGTCGCCGGGCACGAGCTCGGCGGCCGAGACGCTCTCGATGCGGCCGGCGCGCACGACCTCGACCGTGCTGGCCTCCATGCGGCGCCACGCCGCCAGGATCTGCTCGTTCTTGCGCTCGATGACGTAGCCGGCGACGGCGTTCAGCCCGAGCACCCCGAGCACGGCGCTGGCTTCGAGCACGTCGCCGAGCAGCGCCGCCACGCCGGCGGCGCCGACGAGGAGGGCCGAGGGCAGGTTCGCGACCTGTGACAGGACCATGGCGGCCGTCGAGCGCGGGGCGCGGCTCGATCGCACGTTGAGCCCGAAGCGGCGCTGGCGGGCGGCGACCTCGTCGGGCGCGAGCCCCGTCGCCCTGCTCCCGAGGCGGGCGAGCGCCGCGGCGGCCGGCAGCGCGTGCCACCCGGCCTCGCCGGCGGCGGGGGGCGCGAGCTCCGGGCCGCGCGCGCCCCCCGCGCGGGTGCGCTCGACCGCCGTGAGCACCGCCCGGCCGGCCGCGCCCGGGCTGGGCCGCGCCCGTCCGCGCGGGTCCGGGCGTCCCGGCGACGGGGCGGGCGCCCCGAGGGCGGCCAGCTCGCGCCCGACGGACGCGCCGGGGACGTAGCGGACGAGGACCCGCCCGGTGCGCGGGTCGGCGCGCGCCTCGAGGACCCCGGGGCGGCGCCCCAGCGCCGCCGCCAGCCGGCGCCCCTCGTCCGGGTTGCCGAGCAACCCCGGCACGCTCAGCCGCACGCGCCCCGCCCGCTCTGCGCATCGCACCGCCCGGGTGCCGCGCGGCAGCAAGCTTCCGACGAGAACCGCAGGTGCGACCGTGGCGACCAACCACGCTTCGATGCAGGGCCAGGCGGTAGCGTGACGAGCGCGTGACGGCACGGCGACGAGGGTGCGGAGCCGGGTCGCGCGTGCTGCCCACCCTGGCGGGATCCCGGCGCGGCGCGGCGCGAGACCTTACCGGGCGAGCGTGAGCGCGAAGAGGACGAGCCCGACGAGCCCGACGCCCATCGAACCGAGCCACACGAGGCGAATCCGGGTCAGCGCCGCGACCGCGCCGAGCGCGATCGAGACCTGAAAGAGGGCCACGGTGTCCGCGAAGCCATGGTGACGATGGAGCAGGTGGTCCGCTTCTCTGGATCTCGCGTCGCGGTCCCGTTCCTTTTCTGCGGCCTTGCGCTTGAGCTCGGCCTGCTCGTCCCGGTAGCGCTTCTGGTCCTCGGCGTACTTCGCGGGGGGCTCCTTGCCCAGCGCGGTCCACGAGGTGCTCGCGGCCTCGTCCACGGCGGCCTTGAGACCCTTCGCCTGATAGAAGGCCCACTGATCCGAGGCCTCGCCCTGAAGCCGCGTGGCTTCGCTCTTCAGGACGAGCGCCTCATTGACGGTCGCGCCCGCGCGGAGGGACGCGATGGCGGCGAGGACGGCGAGGATGGCGGTCGTCAGCGCGATACGCCTGAGGAAGCCGCCGCCGCCGCGCTCGAGCTCCTCCTTGATGTCCTCGCGCAGCTTCTCCGTTTCGATCTCCGGGCCTTCGGGCATTGGTGGAACCCTCGTCTTCGCAGAGAGCCCCTCGTGAGATGCCGGCCACCGTCATCACGGCGTCCGGGTCCGGCTCACCCGACGGCGCGCAGGAACGTCACGATCTCCCCGAACAGCACCGGCAGGTAGGCCGCGGCCGCTTCGTGCCGGCGCTCGCGACGGTGCGCGAGGTCGCCATCGAGCACACGCCGCCGAACACCATCTTCTACGACCAGAGCGGCCGCGGGGGCGTCGACTGCGACGTGCTCGTCGAGGGGGCCGACGCGAAAGGCCGCGGGATCGTCGCCGTGATCGAGACGAAATTCGTCGAGCCCGACTTCAGCACGTACGGCTTCCGGCGGAGCCGCCGGGCCGACGAGGGCCGCGTCACCTGCCCCGACGACGTGGCGCTCGGCGGCGACTACGCGCGGTGCCTCTACACGTCCCGCAAGCGGTACCGCTACTGGGCGGAGACCGTCGCCCGCGGCACCCTGAACCTCGGCGCGTTGCCGGCCGCCGGGTGCCCCTTCGCCGGCCCGGGCTGGCAGCTCTGGGTCAACCACACGCTCGCGCACGCCGAGGCCGCCGGCCGCGGCGCCGCGCGCGCCGTCTACGCCGTGTGCGCACCGGCGGCGAACGACGCGCTGCTGCGGGGCGGCACCGTGCTGGGCTCGTTCGCCGCGCTCGTGACGGACCCGGCGACGGTCGTGCTCATGCCACTCGATGAGGTCATCGGGGCGATCGCGGAGACCGGGGGCGGCGCGTGGCACGGCGCGTGGTGCGAGGGGCTGCGGGCGCGCTACGCGGGGATCTGAGCCGGGTAGGGCGCACGCGCCCCCGAGCGCGGGGCGTTGATCCCGGATTGCGCGATCGGCCCGGCAGGAGGAGGATTGGGGCATGACGACCGCGCCCGCACGACCCGGCTGGCTGCCCCAGAGCCTCTTCCCGTACGAGAGCCGCTTTCAGGAGGTCGACGGCTGCCGCGTGCACTACGTCGACGAGGGCCAGGGGCCGCCGCTCCTCATGCTGCACGGCAACCCGACCTTCTCGTTCCTGTACCGCAAGGTCATCGCGGGGCTGCGCGACCGGTTCCGCTGCATCGCGCTCGACTACCCGGGCTTCGGGCTGTCGACGGCGCGGGCGGGCTACGACTTCCGGCCCGCCACGCACTCCCGGATCGTCGAGGGCTTCGTCGACGCGCTCGGCCTCGACGGCCTCACCGTGATGGTGCAGGACTGGGGCGGGCCCATCGGGCTCGGCCTGGCCGGGCGGCGATCCGAGCGGGTGCGGGCGCTCGTCATCGGCAACACCTGGGCCTGGCCGGCCGACGCGCCCACCACGGTCCGGTTCGCGAAGGTCATGGGGAGCCTCGTCGGGCAGCTCGCCATCACCCGGCTCAACTTCTTCGTCAACGTGCTCATCCCGGGCGGCGTCAAGCGCGGCAAGCTCCCGCAGGAGGTGATGACCGCCTACCGCGGGCCCTTCTTGCGCCCCGAGGATCGCGCGCCCGTGGCGATCTTCCCGAAGGAGATCCTCGCGAGCCACGAGTACCTCGGCGCGGTCGAGCGCGGCCTCGCCGCGCTGCGCGACCGGCCGTGCCTCATCGTCTGGGGCGACGCCGACATCGCGTTTCGCGAGGCCGAGCGGCGGCGGTTCGAGGCGACCTTCCCGCGCCACCGGACGCACGTCCTGCACGGGGCCGGCCACTACATCCAGGAGGACGGCGGCGAGGAGATCGCGCTCGCCGTGCGCGCCTGGTGGGCGGACGACGTCGCGCCGGTGAAGTGACGCGCGGGCGTCAGTTCGTGTAGTAGGAGAAGTTGTTGCCGTTGTTCGACCAGTAATCGGCGCTGCCGTCGTAGTGGTCGAAGCGGATGTACCAGTACACCGTGGTGCCGGCGGGCTGCGCCGGGATGGTGGCCTTCCACTGATCGTTGCTGCCGAGCCACTGGTGGAACTGCACGGGTACCGGGGCTGGGCTGCCGGGTCGCAGCGCCCCTCGAGCGCCCAGGAGTTCGTGGCCGAGCGCGATGAGGGCGAGCTCCGCGCTCGCCGGGCTCAGCCGAACGCCTCCGCCGTGGTCGCCGCGGTCGCGGCGAGGATCGCCTCCCCTCCCGGTTCGTCGCCGTGTAGGACCGCCGACAACACGACCCTCTCGGGCACGTTCCGACGGGGCAGGCGGCAGACCAGCGAGCCGCGTCCGCGCGTCGGCGGAACACGCGCTGGAGCACCACGCGGACTGCGACGGCGCCCCAGGCGTGACCGAATGACGCCGCCACACCCCTGGCACAACGGCGTCCCTCGGCGCGCCCTCGGCGCCGCATTGACGCGCACGCGACGGGTCTGGTACGACGGCCGCATGCCCGACACGCACGCCGGTCCCGACGCGAGCCCCGCCGCACCCTTCACGCCGCGCGAGGTTCAAGGCCGGCCGTCGACGGAGCGGACCGCCGGGCTCAAGCGGCGCTACCTCGAGGCGCCGCTCATGGTCGACATCGAGTACCTGCGGCTGCTGACGGAGTCGCACCGGCGCACCGACGGGATGGAGGTGCTGGAGCGGCGGGCGACCGACCACGCCTTCGCGCTCGAGCACCTGACGCCGGTCATCCACCCGCACGACCGCATCGTCGCGAACAAGACGCGGTTCATCCGCGGCGCCATCCCGTACGCGAACTACGCGGCCGGCCCGTTCCTGCGCGAGCTGGCGAAGCAGGAGCAGGACGCGCAGCAGAAGCACGTCGAGCAGGGCCACGGCGGCGGGATCGAGCGCGCGCACCGCGAGGCGGCACAGCGCGGGATGGTGGTCATCTCGGGCAAGTTCCTCATCTCGCCCGCGGACCTCACGAGCTTCGCGGCGCTGTGCGAGGAGTGGCGCGGGCGTTGCCTGATGGACGCCGGCGACCGCCTGTGGCAGGAGGACTTCCCGGCGGCGCGCTTCATCACCGACGGCTGGGAGATCGGGCTCTTCACGGCGCCGCACGACCCGTGCCCCGAGGGGCGCCTGGTGCTCGACTTCGACACGGCGCTCGCGCGCGGGTACCAGGCGGTGCTCGACGACGTCGAGGCGCGCATCGCCGCGTTCCGGCCGGCCGGCGGCGGCGGCGCCGCGCTGCACTTCTGGCGCGCGGTGCGGGTCGCGCTCAGGGGCGCGCTGCGCTTCGCCGAGCGCTACGCGGCGCTCGCGGAGCAAATGGCGGAGGGCGAGCCGGACGAGGCGCGGCGGCAGGAGCTGCGCGCGATCGCCGAGACGTGCCGCCGGGTGCCGGCGCAGCCGCCGCGCACCTTCCGCGAGGCGGTCCAGTCCTTCTGGTTCACCTACCTCCTCGGCCACCTCGAGGGCGCGCACCTCGGCTACTCGCCGGGGCGGCTCGATCAGACGCTGTACCCGTACTACGCCGCCGACCCGACGACGAGCATGGCCGAGGCCGTCGAGCTCTTCGAGGAGCTCTTCGTCAAGATGACCCAGATCGAGTACATCGCCAGCATGAGCTGGCAGGGTCTGGGCCACGGCAACCTGTACCAGAACCTGATCCTCGGCGGCGTCGACGAGCACGGCCGCGCCGCCGACAACGAGCTGTCGCTCGCGATCGTGCAGGCGCAGATCAACATGCAGCTCACGCAGCCGACGCTGTCGGTGTGGTACGACGACGCGCTCAGCGAGCCGTTCCTCAGCCGCGCGCTCGCGTGCGTCAAGACCGGCGTCGGCTACCCCGCCTTCTTCAACCAGAAGGTGTACGTGCAGCACGAGCTCGCCCGCAGCCGGCTGCCCCTCGAGACCATCCGGCGCTTCGCGGCCATCGGCGGCTGCACCGAGCCGGTCGTCGCCGGCCACTCGTACGGCGTGGTGCAGGCCGGCTTCATCAACCACGGCAAGCTGCTCGAGCTGACGACCTTCGACGGCGTCGATCCCGTCACCGGGGTGCGGCTCTTCCCGCCGCGCGGCGCCGCGCCGGCGACGTTCGACGAGCTCTACGCGGCGTACGTCGAGAAGATGGCGGCGGCGATCCGCCACTGGCAGCAGTACTGGAACTACGTGATGGTCGCGCACCGCCAGACGGTGCCGCTGGTCTTCTGCTCGGCCTTCGTGCGCGACTGCATCGGGCGCGGGCGGTGCATGGACGACGGCGGCGCGCTCGTGAACGGGACGCCGACGACGCTCTCGTCGGGCCTCGTCAACGTGGCGAACTCGCTGGCCGCGATCCGGCGCCTGTGCTTCGACGAGCCCGCGTGCAGCTTCGGCGACCTGCAGGCCGCGCTGCGCGCCGACTGGCGCGGGCACGAGGCGCTGCGCAAGCAGGCGCTCGCGGCGCCCAAGTTCGGCAACGACGACGACGCGGTCGACGGCCTCTTCGGCCGCCTCCTCGCCGACTACTGCGCCGCCGTGCGGACGCAGGACAACTACCTCGGCGAGCCCTACGATCCGTCGATGCTCGCCATCTCCACGCCGGTGCCGTTCGGCAAGGCGTGCGGCGCGTTCCCCGACGGCCGCCAGGCCGGCGAGCCGCTCGCCGACGGGGTCACCTCGCCGTTCCCGGGCACCGACCGCAACGGCCCGACCGCCGTCGTGCGCTCCTCGGCCAAGGTCGACCACACGCAGATCCGCGGCGGGCTCCTCAACCTCAAGTTCCACCCGTCGGCGCTCGCCGGGGCGAGCGGCTCGCGCAACCTGCTCGCGCTCACGAAGACCTACTTCGACCGCCCCGGCTTCCAGGTGCAGTTCAACGTCGTGGACTCGAACATGCTGCGCGACGCCCAGGAGCACCCCGAGCGCTACCGCGACCTCGTCGTGCGCGTCGCCGGCTTCTCCGCCTACTGGGTGGAGATGAGCCGCGCGCTGCAGGACCAGGTCATCTGGCGCACCGAGCACCGCATGTAGCCGCGATGACGGGCGGCGTCCTCTTCGACGTGCAGCACTACGCGGTCCACGACGGGCCGGGCATCCGCACGCTCGTCTTCCTCAAGGGCTGCCCGCTGCGGTGCGTGTGGTGCTGCAACCCGGAGTCGCACAGCGCCGCCCCGCAGCTCCGCCACCGCGCGACCCTGTGCCGGGGGTGCCGGCGGTGCGCCGGCGCCTGCCCCGCGGGCGCGATCACGCGCGCAGGCGAGCGGGTGCGGCTCGACCGCGCGCGCTGCCCGGCCGACTGCGGCGCGCCCTGCGTCGACGCCTGCGTCGAGAGCGCGCTCGGCGTCGTCGGCGAGCGCGCCGCGGCCGCGAGCGTGATCGCCCGGGTCGCCGCCGACCTCCCGTTCTACCGCAACTCGGGCGGCGGGCTCACGGTCTCGGGCGGCGAGCCCTTCGCCCAGCCGGCGTACCTGCGCGAGCTCCTGCGCGACGCGCGCGGGCGCGGCATCCACACGGCGGTCGAGACCTGCGGCCAGGCGGCGCCCGACGACGTGCTCGCGGCCGAGCCGCTGGTCGACCTCTTCCTCTTCGACCTGAAGCTCGTGGACGCCCGGCGCCACCGCGAGCTCACCGGCGCCGGCAACGAGCGCATCCTCGCGAACCTGCGGCTCCTGGCCGCGCGCGCCCCGGCGCGGGTCGTCGTGCGCGTCCCGCTCGTGCCCGGGCTCACCGACGGCGCCGCGGACCTCGCCGCCGCGGCCGACCTGGTCGCCGCGCTCGGGCTGCGCGAGGTCCACCTGCAGCCCTACCACCCGCTCGGCCGCGACAAGTACGCCGCGCTCGGCATGACGTGCGCCTTCGCGACCGCGGCGGCGTCCGACCCGGCGGCGGCCGCGCGCATCTTCGCGGCCCGCGGCCTCACCTGCGGGCTGACCTGAGGCGAGTAGGATAGACCGCCGCACGGCGGCGTGCGTCTCAGCGCCATGCGCCTGCTCTGGCTACTCCCCCTGCTCGCGGCGCTCGCCGCGGCGGCGCCCGCGCGCGGCGCCTACATGGAGCACTACGACCTCGCGTCGCTGTGCTTCGCGGCCGACGAGGTCGTGCTGGCCGTGGCGCTGCCGTGGCCTTCCGGCCGGGCCATGGCCGCCCCGCCGGCGGCCCTGCACCGCGTGACGCGGAGCTTCAAGGGCACGCTGCGGCCCGGGGCGGTGATCTTCGTCGCCCACGACGCCTACGCCCTCGCGATACCGCACGTCTTCGGCCGGCGGCACGAGGGCGTGGACCACGCGCCACGAATCCGGGCGTGCTCATCGGCCTCTCGCACGCGATGGATGAGCTGGCGGCACGGGGCCGCAGCCGCTGGAGCAGTGACGAGGAGGGGCGCCGCCTCTTCGCGGCGCTGCCACCCGCGCGCCGCCGCCCGGTGCTCTTCGCCCAGCCCGGCCCGGCCGCGAGCGTCACGCGCGGCCAGATCGACGTCGGCTACGCGCTGCTCGCGCCCGGCCGCGACCCGCGCGCCGTGCTGACGCTGCAGGCGCGGGTGAACGTCCCCGGCGGCCCGCCGGTGCGCAGCCTCGCGACCGGGACGCTCTGGGCCAGCGCGCGCGGCGGCGCCGCGCGCTTCTCGCTGCCGGTCGTGCTCGCGCCCGGCCGCTACGAGGTCGTGCTCGAGGGCCGGCTCGCGCGGCCCGACGGCCGCGGCCGGGCGGTCGCGATCGTGAGCCAGGCGCTGGTGGTCGAGATCCGCTGACGGCGCGGCCGTTGACGCGCCTGCGGACCGCTCCTACCTTTGAGCTCATGCCGCGCAAGCTCCACGTCGCCATGGACGAGATCATCGACGCCATGACCGCGCCGCCGGAGGACCCGGCACGGTTCTACCTGGATCTCACGGAGGGGCGGGTCGAGATCCAGGTGAACGAGGACTTCCAGGACCGCGACGAGGACGACGCGGAGGACGCGGTCGCCCTCGACCCGAAGCGGTACCGCGAGATCCCGAAGACTGAGGCCCGCGACGAGTACGCCCTGATGGGTCGCTTCGCCGAGTCGGTGGATGAGGACGACATCGCCGAGAAGCTCGGCCTCGCGCTCGCCGGCAAGGGCGCGTTCGCTCGGTTCCGGGACGTGGTCTTCCGCTACCCCGACCTCAAGGCGCGCTGGCACGCGATGCGCCAGGAGTGGCTCGTCGGCGAGGCGGAGCTGTGGCTGCGGGGCCTGGACATCGAGCCCGAGTACGAGCTCAGGCCCGTCCCGGCTGCGCCCGCGCCCGCGCCCGCGAAGCCGCGGATCGGCCTGCTCGACATGCTCCTCCTCGGCGCGCCCGACGGCAAGACCGAGCTCATCGACGGCCGCGTGTGGCGCCAGGTGCTCGGCAAGACCCCGTCCGAGGCCCGCGCGATCTTCAAGAACCTCGCCCGCGACCTGTGCGACTTCTTCGGCGTCGCCTGGCGCAACCGCTTCATCGAGGGGAAGAACGAGTTCCAGCTCGAGCGCGCGCACCTGCGCCTCGAGGAGCGCACGGTCGTGCTCGAGATCGACGTGCCGACCGCAATGTGGCGCGCGTTCGAGGAGTAGGGATCGCCGGCGCGCGGTCCGGCGCTCGTGGGCGGCGCCGGCCGCCGTCACCGCCCGCGCGCGACGCTGGTCGAGCCTCGATCACGCCGCCGTCGACGACCTCGCGCGCCCGCGCCGCCGCCGCGCGCTCAGCGCGAGCGCGAGGACCAGCCCGAGCAGCGCCGTGCCGGACCCCGCCGGCGCGCTGCGGCACCCGCACCCGCCACCTCCGCTCTCGCTCGCGCCGTGCCCCGCGTCGGGGCCGCCGGCCGCGTCGTCCGGGCCCCCTGCGTCGCGGCCGCCGGCCGCATCGTCCGGGCCCCCGGCGTCGGCCACCCCGCCGTCGGTCTGCGGGCGGCACACGGCGGCCGTCAGCGGCACGGGCGCCAGCGGGGCGCCGCCCTGGCCGAGGGGCTCCTCGAGGTTGCCGCTGTTGCGGTTGTCGTGGTGCGCGGCCTCCCACTGCACGACGCCGTCGTCGCGCCCGGTCGTGTGCCAGACCCAGAGCCAGCCGTCGGCGGTCCCCGCCACCAGCTCGAGGGTGTGATCGCCGTCGAGGTCGCCCACGGCCACGCTGGTTGTCACCGAGTGGCCGGTCGCCTTGGGGAACCCCGCCGGCGCGCGGCCGCACGCGTCGACCGCGTGCACGAGGTGCCCCGCGGTGCCGAGGATCGCCTCGGGGTAGCCGTCGCCGTCGAGGTCGGCCACCGCCGCGCCGCCGCCGAACACGTCGTCGCTGATGACCACCGGCGACGCGGGCAGCATCGCGCCGGTGCGCCCGCTCCACATGCCGAGCAGCCGCTCCCCGCGGGCCGCCGCGCCACCGGGGGCCGCGAGCTGCGCGGCGAGGAGGCTCGAGGCGCCGGCGGTGATCACGTCGGGCACGCCGTCCTGATCGAGGTCGCCGAGGACGGGCGCGGCGAGCAGCGGCACCATGTCCGCGGCGGTCGCGGCGGTGAGCGGCCCGAGGGCCGTGGGGTCTGCCAGGCCCGCGGGTTGCGGCAGCGCGCCCGGGGGCAGCGCGCCGAGCGTGGCCTGCGCGCCGGGGAGGCCGGGCAGGATGGCGGGGACGGCGCCCTGGCCGTGCACGACCCCGGCGAGCACGCCGTCGAAGCGCGCGATGGCGCCGGCGGCCGCGATGCCGGCGGAGCGCGGATCGGGGAGCGCGAGCGAGGGGAGCGTGACGGGCCACCCGGCGAGCTCCAGCTGCGGCGCGGCCTGGCCGCGGCCGTCGACGAGGTGGACCGCCGCCGCCTGGCCGAGCTGCTCGGCCGAGCCCACCAGCAGGTCGGGATAGCCGTCGCCGTTGAAGTCGGCCACCACCGGCGTCGCCAGGAGCGCGCCGCGCGGCGGCTCGGCGGCGAGCGCGCCCGTGTAGTGCACGGTCACGGGCCACCCGCTCACCGGCGTGCCGTCGTGGTGCCACACGTTGATCGACCCGTCGAGCGCGGCCACGACGACGTCGAGCTGGCCGTCGTGATCCATGTCCGCGAGGACGGGCGAGGCCCGGACGCCGCGCATGGTGCGGTGGCCCGGGTCGCTGCAGCCGGCGGCGATCGGCCCGACCGGCGCACAGGACGGCACCCGCGGCAGGCGCCACGGCCAGCCCGCCTTGACGTGGCCGTCGCGCCCGATCACGTACACCGTCCCCGCCGCCGTCGCGAAGACGATCTCGGGCGCGCCGTCGCCGTCGAGGTCCGCGATGGCCGGCGCGCCCGTGATGGGCTCGCGGCCGAGCGCCGGATCGACGCCCCCCTGGTACGCGGGGGCGGCCAGGTACACCGGGGTTTCGGTCGTGGGGGCCGGCGCCGCCAGCCCATCGACGCGATTGGTGAGGAACGGGAAGCCGTCGACCTCGACGGGACCGGCGGGCGTGAGCTTGAGGACGTGCAGGCTGCCCCCGGCCGGATAGATCAGCTCGCGCACGCCGTCGCCGTCGAGATCGGCGAGCTTCGGGCGGCCGCCGCTCTCGCCGAGGCGGAGCGGGAAGCCGGCGGCGAGGGCCGGATCGACGACGCGCGAGAAGACCCGCCGCGCCTCGCTCGCGACCGCCGTCGCGCCGTAATGAGCGGCGGCGCGCACGCGCACGGTGAAGGTCGCGTCGTTCTCGCCGAGCGGGCTGTCCGGGTCGCGCGGGTGCGCCGGATCGATGTCGGCCGGGGTGATGGTCGTGAGCGGGCCGCTCGCGCCGGCCACGACGCCCGGGGCCACGGCGGCGGCGCCGCCCGGCAGCGCGCGGAAGTCCGCCTCGAGTGGCTGGACGCCCGGTGCCCACTCGACGGCCCAGTCGTACGCGTCGGCCCGCGGGGCGCGCACCGTCCCGCGGATCTCGATGGCCGGGCCCGTCGCCGCGATCGGGGTGAACCACGCGGGCGCGGTGATGTCCACGGCGGCCGGGACCTGCCCGGCGAGGAGCAGCTCGACCGCGGCCCCGGCGTTGGCCCGGCCGTGGCCGGAGCGCTGGTCGAACCCCGCGCCGTCGACCTCGTCGGCGGTGGCGGTCAGGAGGGCCCGCACCTCGGCGGCGGTCACGGGCGTCGGCGCCGACACGAGCAGCCCGGCGATGCCGGCGACGGCCGCGGCGGCCTCGAGGGCCCCGCCCGGGCCCGCACCGACGAGCGCGAGCTGGCCGCCGAAGCCGCTGCGCGGGTGCTCCGCGAGGAAGGTCGTCGTCGCGGCCAGCGTGACGGCGTCGGCCGTCACCGCGCCCACGGTCAAGGCCGCGTTGGTGATCGCCGGCGGCGCGTGGCCGCGCGACCCGGCGCTGCCGACCGGCGTGACCACCACCACCCCGTTCGCCTCGGCGTAGTCCATGGCCGCCGACAGGAACGCCGAGAGCTCGTCGATCTCGACGGCGATGAGCGCCACGCGCGCGCCGCTGTCGACGGCGTACGCGAGCGCCTTCGCGACGGTCGCGGCGTCGCCCAGCGGCCCGGCGGCGCGCACCGGGAGGACGCGGCACAGCGGGCAGACCCCCGCCCCGCCGATCATGTCGTTGGTGCCGGCCGCCGCGACCCGCGCCGCGACCGTGCCGCCGCCGTCGTGGAGGTCGTCGGCGGCGTCGCGGTCGTCCTTGAGCAGGTCCCACCCCGCGATGTCGTCGGTGTAGCCGTTCCCGTCGTCGTCGACGCCGTCCGCGAAGTTGAGGATCAGGTCCTCGGGGTCGAGCCGGCCGTTGCCGTTGGCGTCCCCGAGCGGATGGCCGGGGCTCGCCGCCGGCGCGAGGGACGGGGTGTCGCGGTAGTCGGCGACGGTGAGCACGCCGTCGCCGTCGCAGTCGAAGCCCGCGAGCGCGCCCGTGCCGCCGCACGCGGTGCCGTCGGCGTGGAGCGGCCTGTGGTTCACGAGCTCGCGGTGGTTGAGCCGGACCTGGCGGATGACGTCGTCGTCGCCCCAGTCGATGCCGCTCCCGATGACCGCGATGACCGCGTCCGGGCTCCCGACGGTGCGCCCCCACGCGCGGTCCACGCACATGCCGGCCGCCGCCTCGCTCGTGACCAGGGTCGCGACCAAGGGCACGAAGCAGTACAGCGGCCACTGGCCGGGGCTGGTCGCGCCGTAGCCGTAGTCCGGGTCGTTCGGCCAGTTCACCGGGTCCGCGAGCTCCGCGGGCGTGGCGGTGGGCGGCGGCGGCCAGCCGGCCCACGCGGCCGAGGCCACGATCAACGATCCGAGCACTGCGGCGGTCCTGCGCATGAAAGTCCCTCCCCTCTCGTGGTGGTCGGCGGCGCCACTGGAGCGCGCAGTGTCAGCCGCGGTCCGGGCCGCCGTCAACCCCCGCGCGCCACTCGGGGTGAGCGATCGTCGCGGTCCCCGTCCTCGCGCCGTGGTAGGTTGACCCCAGTGCCGCGCCGCCCCACGCCCCCGGCCCTCGAGCTGCCGGCCCCGATCGCCGCCGCCATCGCCGCCACCGCCGCCGCGACCGGCCGCTCGGTCGCGTTCCTCGTCGCCCGGGCCCTCGCCGCCGCCCCGGACGCGCCGCCCGCCGCGCCGGACCCGGCGACCGCGCCGCTCGTGCTCACGGCGGACGAGGACGACCCGCCGCGGGCGGTGGCGCGGGCGCGCGCCGCGGCGGTGGCGCAGGTCGCCGCGGCGTGGGCCGCGACGCGGGACCGGTTCGCCGCCTGGGCGGCGCGCGTCGCCCAGGCCGAGCGCGCCGCCGCGGCCGACGACCTCGAGGCCGCGCTGCGCGACGCGGCCGCCCCGGCCGCCGCCCCCGCGCGCCTCGCCGCGCTCGCCGGGAGCGAGTACGCGCGCGTCCGCGCCCTCGTCGCGGCCAACCCGGCCGCGCCGGCCGAGGCGCTCGCG
>DASXVK010000294.1:0-12543 GCA_036504295.1 Polyangia bacterium | reverse complement strand
TGACCTACTCCCCGTCTCACCGTCTCCCTGTTTTCCTGCCTCGCGTCGCCCGACTTACGGGAACCGCCGCGCCCGCGGCCGCCCGCCGCCGCCCCGCCGCCGGTCTCACGCCGCGCGATCGCCGCGCAGGGCCCGGACCTCGTGCGCCCGCGCCGTGAGCGCGTCCGCGCCGGCGGCGCCCAGCCGCACCTCCCGCGTGCCGCCGTCCTCCGCGAGCAGGCCGTCGCGCACGAGCCCGGCGAGCGCGGCCTGGACGTAGACCACGTGGCACGACTCGGCCCGGGCGAGCTGGCCGGTCAGGTGCGCGCGGTGGAGCTGCTCGACCACCGCCCGCTCGAGCTGCCGGCGCGGGAGCGGCCCGCCGGCGAGCAGCTCCGCCGCGGCCTCGGTCGCGGCGGCGTCGGCCGCGACCACGCCGTCGACGACGCCGGCGAGGAGCGCCAGGCGCTCGCGGGCCGCGGCCTGGCGGCGGACGCCGCCCGCGGCCGGCGCGACGAGGCCGAGGGCGGCGAGCTGCGCCACGGCGCCCGGCAGGACGGCCGCGAGCGTGTCGCCGGCGTGGTGGACGAAGTGCCGCCGGGCCAGCGCGGCCGCGGTCCGCGCCCGCTCCGCCAGGGTCTCGGAGGGGATCTCCAGGTCCGGCTCCCCCGCGGCGCCGTGCACGACCAGCGCCGCCAGCGCGGCGTCGAGGACGTGCGGGAGCAGCTGGTTCTTGTAGTACTCGAGCCGCACGCGCGCCGGCCCCTCGGCGACGAAGAAGGGCGTCGCGTCCCCGGCGCGCCGCCCCACCGCGCCGTCGCGCTCGAGCAGCCCGAGGGCGCGCTCGAGGCCGTCGTCGTCGAGCGGCTGGTCGTCCGGCCCCACGCCGCTGACGAAGCGCGCGCCGGCGCCGCGGGCCGCGGCCCCGAGCAGGGCGAGGGCCGCCACGAGCTGGGCCCGCGGCACGCCGGGGGTCCCGGGGGCGAGCAGCGCCGCCGCGCACAGGCTCGTCGGCGTCACCGCCGTCGCCCGCCCCGCCGCCGCGAGGCTGTGGAAGCCGAGCGCGCTGATGGCGCGGCGGCGCGTGTCGGCGGGGGTGTCGGCGGCCGCGTACCCGCGCGCGCCGAGGAACGCGCGCACGTCGATGGGCTCGCCGAACTGGACGTTCACGTAGCCGTAGTTGGACCTGAGGGCGCGCGAGGCGCGGATGACGCCGCCGACGCTCTCGGGGCGCTTCTGCCCGCCGCTCAGCTCGTGCGTCAGCGACGCCAGCTCGACCACGCGCTCGTAGCCGATGGAGGTCGGCACCACCTGGACCGGCGGCACCTCGCCGGCCGCGACGAGGTCGGCGACCACGGCGAGGAAGCCGAGCTTCGGCGGCAGCACGCGGCCGGCGCGCGTGCGGGTGCCCTCGATGAAGATCTCGACGTTGTGGCCCTCCTTCAGGAGCAGCCGCAGGTACTCCCGCTCGAGCGCGCGCGAGAGGTCGTCGGCGCGCGACTCGCGGCCGATGAAGAACGCGCCGGCGGTGCGGAAGAGCCAGCTCAGCGGCCAGAACGCGAGGTTGTTGCCGGCGGCGATGTGCGGCGGCGCCACGTCCCGGGCGATGCAGAGGTCGCTCAGGATGAGGTAGTCGACGTGGCTGCGGTGGGTCGGCAGGAAGAGCAGCGGCCCCTCGGTGCCGGCGCGCCGCAGCCGCGCGGCCCCCGCCTCGTCGACCTCGAAGCCGGCGAAGATGCGCTTCCAGAACTGCCGCACGATCCACGACAGGCGCCGCAGCCCCCGCGGCGTCATCGCCGCGTGCAGGCGCCGCAGGTCGCGGGCCGCCCGCAGCCGGACCCGCCACAGCGAGCGACGTAGCCGCGCCGCCTGCGCCTGCATGGCGGCCTTCACCGCCGGGGCCTCGAGGATGCGCCACATCAGCTCGAGCGCGTGGGTGCGGCGCGGGCCGATGCGCACGCGGCGCTCGCCCTCGATGCGGGCGAGCAGCTCCGCGTCGAGGGCGGCCGCGGCGTCGGCGGCGGGCCGCCCGGCGGCGAGGAAGTCCTTCAGGTTGAGCGGCTCGCACACGACCGCGAGCGAGCGGCGGGCGTGGCGCACCACCTGCCAGATCCGCCGCAGCAGCCGCGGCTCGTCCATGTCGCCGAGCAGCGGGTCGAGCAGCCGCGACGACCCGGCCACCTTGCGCACCGGCGTACGCCCCCAGATCACCGTCACCGGCACCAGCATGAGCGGCCGGTCGAGCTCGCCCTGCAGCTCGCACAGGGTGCGCAGGTAGGGGCCGTCGAACTCGGGCGGCGGCAGGAGCTGCGGCGGGCGGCGCAGGAACACCACCGCGCTGCGCCGGGCCCGGCACAACCGCCCGAGCACCTCCTGAGGATCGCGGTGCGGCACGCGGCCGAGCCAGCGCCGCACGAGCAGCCGCAGCGGGAGCCAGAGGTGCAGCCGGATCCCGTTCGCGAAGCGCGCCAGCGGCAGGCCGTGGGCGAGGCACGCGTAGTTCAGGTAGAGGAAGTCCAGCGTGCCGCGCATGCGCATCACGTAGACGACCGTGCCGGTCCGGGCGGCGCCGCGGATCGTCTCGACGGCCTCGCGCGGCAGGAAGACCGCGGCGAAGAAGAGGCTGCTGAGCAGCCGCCCCACGGACCCCCAGCGCTCGAGCATCGCGCCCGGGTGGGGCGTGCGATCGGGCGCTGGCCCGTACAGCGACGGCCGGCGCGACCGCGGCGCCTCCGGGGAGGCCTCCGGGGGCCTGGGCCCGGCGGGCGCGACCGGGGACTGCGGCTCGAGGGGGGTGACCGGCATGCGACGACCACCGATCAGACGCCAGGTGCGCCCGCGAGTCAATCGCCCCCGCGGCGGGCCCCGCCGGCCGCGCCGGAGTCGACGCCGCCGCGCCGCCGCCTTACTGGATCTAGGAGGCCCGCGGACCGTCCGCCGCCGGGACCAAGGGCGTCGCGGGGAGGAGGTGCAGTCATGAACAACATGCCGGATCGACTGACCGAGTTCTTCAATCGGGAACACATCCCCTATCAGATCATCCTCCATCGGCGTGACTACACGGCCCAGGAGACGGCCGCGGACACGCGCACGCCCGGGCGGGAGTTCGCCAAGACCGTGGTCGTCGCCGTCGACGACGGCTACGCGCTGGCGGTGCTGCCGGCCCAGGCCAAGCTCGACCTCGAGGCGCTCCGCCAGGCGGCGGACGCCCGCCTCGTGCGCCTCGCGTCCGAGGCCGAGATCGCGCGGCTCTACCCGGACTGCGAGGTCGGGGCCGAGCCGCCCTTCGGCAACCTCTACGGGCTGCCCGTCTACATGAGCGCGGAGCTCGAGCAGGACTGCGAGATCACGTTCAACGCCGGCACCCACGAGGACGCCGTCCGCGTGCTGCTCAGCGACTTCGAGCGCACCGTCCACCCGCGCGTCGTGCGCCTCTCACGCTGACCTCCGCCGCCCTCACGCGCACGCGGCGGGGCGCGCGAGGGGCGCCGGCCAGTCAGGCGGCACGGCTCGAGCAGCAAGCGCGCGCGGCGGCGCCGCTGACCGACGCGCACCGCGCCGCCGCGCGGCCGGGGCACCGTCGCGACGCCGCGCTTGCTCCCCCCGGAACCCTTCGTTATGATCGTGGCTCACATCGGGTCGGGCCCCCACGGCCCGAGGTGACCGCTCATGTCCCGCACCCACGCCAAGGTCGTCATCGTCGGCTCCGGCCCCGCCGGGCTCACGGCCGCCATCTACGCCGCCCGCGCCAACCTCGCCCCCGTCGTCATCGAGGGCATCCAGCCCGGCGGCCAGCTCACCATCACGACCGAGGTCGAGAACTACCCCGGCTTCCCGGAGGGGATCACCGGGCCGGACCTGATGGAGCGCACGCGCAAGCAGGCCGAGCGCTTCAACACGCGCTTCGTGCAGGGACACGTCGAGCAGGCCTTCCTCCGCGAGCAGCCGATCCGCCTCGAGCTCGACAGCGGCGAGACGGTCACCGGCGACACGCTCATCATCGCCTCGGGCGCCTCGGCGCAGATGCTCGGCCTGCCGTCGGAGCAGAAGCTCATGGGCTACGGCGTGAGCGCGTGCGCCACCTGCGACGGCTTCTTCTTCCGCGACCAGCGCCTCGCCGTGGTCGGCGGCGGCGACACCGCCATGGAGGAGGCGACCTACCTCGCCAACATCGCGAAGGAGGTCACGATCATCCACCGCCGCGGCGAGCTGCGCGCCTCGAAGATCATGCAGGAGCGCGCGCGCCACAACCCCAAGATCAAGCTCGCGCTCAACGTGGTCGTCGACGAGATCCTGGGCGCCCCGGGCGAGGGCGGGGTCAAGGGCGTGCGCCTCAAGGATGTGCGCACCGGCGCGCTGACGACCCTGCCCGTCGAGGGCGTCTTCATCGCCATCGGCCACCGGCCCAACACCGACGTCTTCAAGGGCCAGCTCGACATGAACGAGCTCGGCTACATCAGGGTCCAGCCGGGGACGACGCACACCAGCGTGCCCGGCGTGTTCGCCGCCGGCGACGTCGCGGACCACGTGTACCGGCAGGCCGTGACGGCCGCCGGCACCGGGTGCATGGCCGCGATCGACGCCGAGCGTCACCTGCAGCACGGATGAGCCGCGCGCCGGGCGCGCGGCCGGTTCCGCGGCGGAGTTAACGCATGTCGGAGATCGTCGCTGCGCTCGCCAAGACCCAGATCTTCAGCGGCCTCCCGCCCGCCTACCTCGGCCGCATCTCCCGCATCGGCTCGCAGGAGGCGCACCAGTACAACGACGCGATCTTCGCCGAGGGCGACAAGGGCGACAAGTTCTACCTGATCCTCGAGGGGGCGGTGCGCATCAGCCGCATCGTCCCCGGCATGGGCGAGGAGGCGCTCGCGATCCTGCGGCAGGGCGACTACTTCGGCGAGATGTCGCTCATCGACGACTCACCGCGCTCGGCCCACGCCTTCGTGCACGAGAACTGCCGCCTCTTCGTGCTGCGCAAGGAGGACCTCGAGGACCTGCTCTTCGTGGACCGCGACCTCGCCTACGAGCTGCTGTGGAACTTCGTGCGCACGCTCACCGCCCGGCTGCGCGAGACGAACGACAAGATGACGTTCCTGGCGGTGACCGGAAAGTTCTGACCGCCTCTCTGGCGAGCAACCCCGACGCCCGCCGCGGCATCACGTTGACGGTGAGCGGATCGGACGGCCCTGGACGGCCGGCGGCCCTGGGACATGCGCAACTGGCTCGCTGACGCTCTCGACACGCTGAAGGTCGGCTCCCCGATCCTCATGTACCATGGGGTCGGGACGCCCGCGGCCCACGGCGAGCCGCGCTACACCGTGAGCCGCACGGCGCTCGGCGGCCACCTCGACGCGCTCCAGACCGCGGGCGTGCCGGTGGTCTCGCTGCCGGCGCTGCTCGGCGGGGACCGCGGCGTGTGCCTCACCTTCGACGACGGCGAGGCGACGGTCGCGCGCGAGGCGGCGCCGCTCGTCGCGCGGCACCGCTTTCCGGCGACGGTCTACGTCACCGCCGGCTTCGTCGGCACCCCGGGCTACCTCACCGCGGGGGCGCTGCGCGAGCTGCGCGACGCGGGGTGGACCATCGGCGCCCACGGCCGCACCCACCGCTACCTGCCCGACCTCGACCCGGCCGACCTCACGGACGAGCTCGACGGCGCCCGCGCGGCGCTCGAGGACCAGCTCGGCGCCCCGGTGCTCCACGTGTCGCTGCCCGGCGGCCGCGGCGACGCCCGCGTGACCGCCGCCGCCCGCGCCGCCGGCTACGTCTCGGTCGCGACCTCGCGGCCGGGGCTCAACCGGCGCGTCGACCCCGACGGGCTCGAGCGCTTCGCCATCCGTGCCGGCGACGACGCCGCCCGGGTGCTGCGGCTCGCCCGCGGCGAGCTACGGGCGATCACGCGCGAGCTGGCCGCGGCGCGCGCCCTCGAGCTCGGCAAGCGGCTCCTCGGCAACCGCCGCTACGAGCAGGCCCGCAGCCGCGCCCTCGCCCTGCTCGGCCGCGAGTAGGGCCGCTCGGGCTTGGACCTGGGGCCCCGCGTCCGCTACGCTAGCATCATGGCCGAGAGCTTCGAGAGCGTCTTCGCGAGCACCGCCACGATCGAGGTCCAGATGCTGGCCGAGGTGCTGGTCCGCAACGGCATCGACGCCCGCATCATCGGCAGCAGCCACGCGGAGATGTTCGGCGCCGCGCAGCTGGCTGCCCCGCTGCGCATCGAGGTGCCCGCGTCGCGGGCCGCCGAGGCGCGGGAGCTGATCGCCGCCCTGCAGACCGAGCCCGGCGCCGGCGCGGCGCCCACGGACGGGGAGGCGGGCGAGCCGTAGCCGGCCGCGCCGCCTCCGGGTGGACTACGGGTGCACGGTGCGGGGCGGGGCGCCTTCGTAGAAGCTGGCCACCTCGCTCGAGATCACGTCCCAGCCGTAGCGCCGGTTGACGAGATCCGCGGCGTTGTCGGTGAGCTTCTGGCGGAGCGCCTGGTCCGTCGCCAGGCGGCGCACCTGCACCGCGAACTCGCGCGGGGTCTCGGCCCGGAGGTAGTGCTCCTCGGGCTCGGCGGCGATGCCCTCGGCCCCGACGCGCGTCGAGAGCACCGGCACGCGCGCCGCGAAGGCCTCGAGGATCTTGAGCCGCGTGCCACCGCCCACGCGGATGGGCACCACGAGGCCGAGCGCGCCGCGCAGGTACGGCCGCACGTCGGTGACGGTGCCCGTGACCACCGTCGCCGGGTCCTTGGCCCCGATCGCCGTCAGGTGGCTGGTCGGGTTGCGGCCGACGACGTAGAAGGGCAGCCGCGGGAAGACGTAGCGGATCTCGGGCAGCACCTCGCTGTAGAACCACAGCACCGCGTCCTCGTTGGGCTGCCAGTCCATCGAGCCGGTGAAGACGAGGTGCCCCTCGGCGAGGAGCCGCACGTTCGGGTCGCCGAAGAACTCGAGATCGACGCCGTTGGGCACGACCCGCAGGTTCCGCTGCTTCGAGATGTCGGAGAGCTCCCGGCGATCCTCCTCGGAGCAGACCAGGCACGCCCACGACCGCTCGGCCTGGCCGGCCTCGTAGCGGCGCAGGAGCAGGTACTGCTGGGCATAGCCCGCGCGCAGCGGCAGGCGCTCGCGCGCGTCCTGCGCGTAGCGCTTGAGGATGAGGCACTCGATGTTGTGCTCGTCGATGACGAAGGGCACGTCGAACATCGGCCCGTACTGCGACATGTGCAGGTGGTCGCAGTGGACCAGGTCGATGCGCTGCCGCAGCTGCACCTGCCGGATGCGGGCGCGCATGACGGCCCGCTCGTACTTGCGGATGTTGTACGGCAGCGGCCCGACGAGGCCGAGGGCCGCGTCGAGCGCCCGCGCGCGGACGTCGAGCGCCCGCGGGACGATCTCGATCTCCGCGCCGACGTCGGTGAGGGCGCCGGCGGCCTGCCGCTCGGTCTCGCTGTCGTAGAAGGCCAGCAGCGTGACCCGGTGGGCGCGGGCGAGCCCGCGGAGGAGGTGGAACGTCCGGATCTTCGCGCCCGTGTCGAGCGGCCACGGCACCCGCGGTGCGAGGAAGAGGAGGTTCACACGCAGCACCCTAGCAAGCAGGCGACGAGGGGTCAACGCCCTCTGACGCGGCGTGCCAAGAGGCGACGCAACAGGCGGTGATGACTAGCGTTCCGGGGCCCAGGGGGTCGGGTAGTTGTCGGGGGCGTAGTCGAGCGGCACGACGCCCCGCTTGAGGGCCCAGACGATCTTGCCGTAGGTCACGTCGGAGACGACCAGGCCGGCGTGGCCGAAGGGGACCGTGAGCAGGTGGGCGCCGCGCAGGTAGGTCGCCGACAGCGGGCAGATCCAGTCGCGCTCGGCGGCGATCGAGAAGTACTCGACCCCCTCGGGCAGCGGGCCGCGCTCGAGCTCCGTGAGGAAGCTCGAGTGGGGCAGGAGCTGCCACGAGCTCTCGGAGAGCAGCCCGAGCGCCATGATCCCGCCGAGCGCGGCCCAGGTGCCGCGGTGGGGGGTGCCGACCATGATGAGCTTGCGGACCTTGTCGGCGCCGCCGAGCTTCTTGACGTAGTACAGGCCGATGAGGCCGCCCATCGAGTGGCCGACGATGTCGATGCGCTTGACGTGCGGCGCCTGCTCGAGGATGGCCTCGACCTTGCGATGGACGAGGAACGCCGAGGCGCGGATGTCGCGGGTGTTGAGCATGCCGAGGTTGAACGAGAAGGTGCACAGGCCCTCGTCGGTCAGCCACCGCTCGAGCAGGAACATCGAGCCGCGGGTGCCGAAGTAGCCGTGCAGCATCAGCACCGGCGGGTGGTTCGCGTCGACGTTGTCGAAGAAGCGCTTGCGGCGGATGCGGTTGCCGCGCGCCAGGTGCCGGAAGTAGGCCAGCGCGTGGCGGCCGCCGAGCAGGTCCTCGCGCACCTCGGGGGAGGCCAGCGCTTTGATGAGGTCGCGCGGCATATGGACCAGGTTCTCCACGCGACGGCGAAGGGGCAGACCCATGGCCGTGAAACTATAGCACATGGATCTCCGCACGCCCCGCTGGTGCTCGGCCCGCGGGCGCGTGGTAACATGCGCCGCCATGCCGGCCTCGAGCTTCTACCTCGGCCGCTACAACTGCATCGAGCCGCTCGGCGGAGGGCCCGCGGCCGAGGTCTTCCGCGCGAAGATCTACGGCGTCGCGGGGTTCGAGAAGGAGTTCGCGGTCAAGCGCATCCGCGCCGAGCTGCTCGAGGACGCGCCGTTCGTCGCCCGCTTCGTCGAGGCCAGCAAGGCCGCCGCCGCGCTCGAGCACGAAGGCCTCGCGCGGGTCTTCGAGGTGAGCGTCCAGGGCGCGCAGATCTACCTCGTCATCGAGCTCATGCGGGGCGTGAGCTTCGCCGACCTCGCCGAGGCCGCGGCGCGCGCCCACGGCCTGCCGCCGGTGCTCGTCTGCCACATCGCCGCCGAGGCGCTGCGCGCGCTCGCCGCGGCGCACGAGCACCAGGGCCCCGAGGGCCCGCGGCCGCTGTGGCACCACGGCCTCTCGCCGTCGAACGTCTGGGTGACGCCCGAAGGGCGCGTCAAGATCGGCGACTACGGGCTCTTCGCCGCGCACCGCCGCGGCGACTGGACCCGCGACGAGCGGCTGCGCGACCGCCTCGGCTACCTCGCGCCGGAGCTGCTGCACGGGGCCCCGGGCGACATCCGCGCCGACGGCCGCGCCGACGTCTTCGGCATCGGCGCGCTGCTCTACGCCGTCGCCGCGGGCCAGCCGCCGTTCGAGGGCGCCACCGCCGACGCGACGGTGCGCGCGGTGCTCGAGGCGACCCCGGCGGTGCCGCCGCTCCCCGCGCCGCTCGCCCGCGTCGTGGGGCGGCTGCTGGAGAAGGACCCGCAGGCGCGGCCCGCCGCCGCGGCCGCGGCCCAGCTCCTGACCGAGGCCATCCGCATGGCCGGGCAGCTCCCCGACCGGGCCGCGGTGACGAGCTTCGTCCGCCGGCTGGCCGACGCGGCGCCCGAGCGGCCGGCGCCGTCGCTCGAGGCGGCCAAGCGCCACACCCCGTTCGAGTCCGACACCGTGCCCTTCGCCAAGGAGGACACGCTGCAGTTCGAGAAGGAGGGGCCGCCGTCGCTGGCCCCGGCGCCGCGCCGGACGAAGCCGCTCGGTACGGTGGGCCGCACCCCGCCGCCGCTGCCGCCGGGGATCGCCCGGACGGCCGGGTCGAACGAGGCCGAGACGGTGGTGGGCAAGCCGCGGGCCGGCGTCAGCTCGACGCTCATCGGCGTGCCGACCACGCCGCCGCCCCCGGCCGGCAGCGCGCACCCCGCGCCGCCGAGCGCCGCGCACCCCGCGCCGCCCGCGCCGCCGAGCGCCGCGCACCCCGCGCCGCCCGCACCGCCGAGCGCCGCGCACCCCGCGCCGCCGGCGCCGCCGCTCTTCGCCGAGAACACCCTGCCCGACGGGCTCGAGGGCGTGGTGCCCTCGCCCGGCACGCTCGCCCCGTCGGCCGATTCCTCCGGTGCGCTGACGGTGCGCCGCGACTTCGGCAGCGTGGCGGGGGCGCCGCTCGCGCCGCCGCTCCCGGGCTCTGCGCCGCCGGCGCCGCCGCCGGCCGTGGCGCCCGCGCCCCCGCCCGGGATGGCGCCCCACGGCCACCGCCCGGACGTGCCGCCGGACGTCGCGCTGCCCCGCCGCGGCTCCGCGGCCGGCATCTCGCTCGTCATCGCCGCCATCGTCGTCCTCGCGGCCGGCAGCCTCGGCGCGGGCGGGTGGTGGTACTTCAGCCGCCGCCCCGCCCCGGTCGCGGTCCCGGGTCCCGTAGCCGTGGCCGTGCCCGACCCCGCGCGCGATCCCGCGGTCGCCCCCGCGGCGGCACCGGCGGCCGCCCCCGCGCCCGCGCCGGCACCGGCGGCCGCCCCCGCGCCCGTGCCGGCACCGGCGGCCGCCCCCCCGCCCGTGCCCGCCCCCGCCCCCGCGCCGGATCAACCGCCGCCGGCCGCCGCGCCCGCGCCCGCCGCCCCGGCGGTCCCCGCCGCGCCGGCCGCGCCGGCGCCCGCGCCGGCCCCGGCCGGCGGCTCCGCGCCGCTCGCCGTCGCCTCGCGCCCCGCGGGCGCCATCATCTTCATCGACGGTCACGAGCACGGCCGCACCCCGGCGACGGTCCCGGTCAGCCCCGGCGCGCACAAGGTCCTGCTGCTGCGCGACGGCTCCCGCCTGTGGCGGGGCGACGTCGAGGTCCCCGCGGGCGGCGCCAAGCTCGACCAGGAGCTGCCACCGGCCTCCCCGGCCGACCTGCCCTCCCGCGGCCGCGCCTCGCTGCGCGTGCAGTGCGAGGGCCGCGCTCGCGTCAGCATCGACGACACCGACATCGGCCTCGGCTGCAACACGCCGCGGATCTACCTCGCCCCGGGCGAGCACAAGGTGGACGTCTTCTTCGCGGCCGGCGACCACACGCACACCGAGCGCGTGAACGTCCTGGTCCAGGCGCACTCGACCTACGTGCGCGTGAAGGCGAAGTAGCCCTACTCCTCCCCGTCGCCGCCCGAGTCCCCGCGCGGGTCCAGCTCGTACTTGCGAATGAGCTCCCGCAAATGCTTCCGGTCGATCTGCGCCTCGCGGGCCGCCGCGGAGAGGTTCATGCGGTGGCGCTTGAGGAGATCGCTGATGTACTCGCGCTCGAAGAGGCGCACGAGCTGCCCCTTCGCCTCCTTGAACGGCAGGTCGGTGCGGATGCCGATGGCCGGGGCGGTGTCCTCGCTGAGCGCGTCGTCGATGTTGACGAGCTCGCCCTTCGCCAGCACGCACGCCCGCTCGATCACGTTGCGCAGCTCGCGGACGTTCCCCGGCCACGAGTGCCGCTTGAGTCGCATGAGGTCCATCGGCGCGATCTTGAGCGTGCGGCCGCCGGCGAACGAGCGGATGAAGTGCTCGATGAGGAGCGGGATGTCCTCGCCGCGCTCGCGCAGCGGCGGCACGGTCATGCGGATGACCGCGAGGCGGTAGTAGAGGTCCTCGCGGAAGTTCTTCTTGGCGATCTCGGCGCGCAGGTCGCGGTTGGTCGCCGCCACGACGCGCACGTCGACGGTCTCGTAGGCGTTCGCGCCGACGCGGCGCACGGCCTTCTTGTCGAGCGCCCGCAGCAGCGTCGGCTGCAGCTCCGGGGCGAGCTCGCCGATCTCGTCGAGGAAGATGGTGCCGCCGTGAGCCTCGGCGAAGGCGCCCTTGCGGTTCGCGATGGCGCCCGTGAACGAGCCCTTCACGTGGCCGAAGAGGGCGCTCTCGATGAGATCGCGCGGCACCGCGCCGCAGTCGAAGACCACGAACGGCCCCTTCGCCCGCAGCGAGTGGTTGTGGATCTCCTCGGCGATGAGCTCCTTGCCGGTGCCGGTCTCGCCCTCGATGATGACGGTCGCGTTGGTCGGCCCGATGTCCTGGAGCAGGCCGAACATGCGGCGCATGCGCACGTCGCGGCCGACGAGCTGCCCGAAGCTGTCGCTCTCGGCGACCTCGGGCTCGACGATCTCCTCCTCGGGCACGTACTTGACGACGGTGCGCCCGACCTTCACCTCGGCGCCGAAGCCGATGGTGATCTCGCGGAAGCGCGACCCGGCGATGAACGAGCCGTTGGTCGACCCGAGGTCGCGCAGGATCACCTCGTCGCCCGCGCGCTGCGCCTCGAGGTGCTTGCGCGACACCGTCTTGTCGGTGAGCACGAGGTTGCACGCCGGGCTCGAGCCGAAGACGATGGGCTGGCTGCCGAGCGTCGCCTGCTCCCCGCGGTCCGGGCCGCGGATGACGATGAAGACGCCCCCGCCCTTCTGGCGCGTGAACGTCGGGGGCATCTCGAGCAGACTGGTGACGCTCGTCTCGCGCTCGAAGGGCGACATCTCGGGTGCGCGCGACTATAACGCGATGACGGCCGCCGACGCAACGACGGCGTCACGGCGCGGCTTGACCGCGGCGCGCGCGACGACGAAGATCGGGGGATGGCGGAGCAGCGGTCCGATCCGCTCGCGGCGCTGCAGACGGTGCGGCGGCAGGCCGAGGACGAGTCGGCGGCGGCGCTCGGGGAGGCGTTGCGGGCGGAGGCGGCGGCCGCAG
>DASXVK010000293.1:0-34118 GCA_036504295.1 Polyangia bacterium | reverse complement strand
GCGGCCGAGGTTCGTGTGCAGCACGACCCCGGTCGCGTTGATCACGCGCCGCAGCGACGGCTGGCGCAGCGCGGCCACGGCGGCCTCGAGGGCGGCCGCGTCGAGCTCCGGCGCGACGTCCTCCCCGGCGCGCAGCCGCGCCCGCAGGCCGTCGACGGCCGCCCGCACGGCGGCCTTGACCGCCCACCGCGGATGCCGCGCGCACAGCCCCGCCCCGAGCTCGGAGCGGAGCACCTCATCGACGGCCGGGAGGCGCCGGAGGCGGGCGTTTGTCTCTCCCTCCGCGGGCCTATACGAAGTTTACCACTCCGTCGACGACGCGGCACTCGGGGCCCCCGGAACGTGGACGTGGACGTTGACGTGGTCGTGGTCGTGGACCTTGACGGCGACGTGGACCTGAACGTAGGCGACGTACGTTGACGAGCGCCGCGGGGCGTCAACGTTGGGCGACCCCGTTCACGTCCAGGTCGCCGTCAAAGTCCACGTCAAGGTCAACGTCGACGTCGACGTTGGTCACTCCTCGATCGCGAGCAGCTCCACGTCGAAGATCAGCAGCCCCGCCGGCCGGCCCGGCACGCCCTTGTACGCGAGCTCCTCCGGGATCCAGAGCCGGCGCTTCTCGCCCGTCACCATGAGCTGCACGCCCTCGGTCCAGCCGGCGATCACGGCGTTCAGCGGGAACGTCGCCGGGCGGCCGCGCTTGTAGGAGCTGTCGAAGATCGTGCCGTCGGGGTGCCAGCCCATGTAGTGCACCGTGACGCGGCTCGTCGGCCCGGGGTGGACCGCGCCGGTGCCCCGGCGCATGACCTTGGTCGCGAGGCCGCTCGCGGTGCGCGCGGCGTCGGGCGGGACCGCGCCGGCGTCCGTCGCCGCGACCGGCGGCGCAGGCGCGGCGGCGGGCGGCCCGGCGGCCGGCGGTGCCGTCTCCGGCGCGGTGGTCGGCAGCTGCGCGGTCGTCTCGGGCCCCGGCCCGGCGGCCTCGCGCGGGCCGCTCGCGTCGCCCGGCCGCGGGCGCACCGCGCTCGCGCTGCCGCAGGCGGCGAGGGCGAGGGCCAACCCGAGAGTCACGGCGGATCGCAGTCCCGGTCCAAACTGGCGCATGGCCCGAGCGTGCCGCAGCGCGGCGCCGCGCGCAAGCGGCCGCGCCTCCCGTCGGAGACGCGACGAAATGCGCGCTATGGTCCAGGAGCCCAGGCACGGCGGGACCTTACCTGGGGGCTGCGTGTCCCCGATCTGCTAGACTCCGCGCCGCATGGTCGTCCAGTCACTCTCCGCCCTGCTGGCGGCCGTCGTGACCCTGGCCATCGGCGTCTCGGTCGTGCTGCGCGAGTCGCGCACGCGGCCGCAGGCGCGCTTCGCGGCGCTCTGCTTCAACCTCGGCTCCTGGCAGATCGCGAGCTTCCTCTATCACACGTGGCAGGTGCCGCTCCTGCAGTGGGCCGCCTCGCTCTTCGCCGTGGGCATCCCGCTGCTCGGCGTGCGCTTCTTCCGCAGCTTCCTCGCCGACGACCCGCACGTGGTGCGGCGCAGCCCCCGTCCGCTCGTCGCGAGCGCCGCGGTGCTCGTCGTCGCGCACGTGGTGCTGCTCTTCGTCCGGCCCGCCGCGGTCCTCGACTGGTTCGGCTGGGTCGTGCTGGTGCACGTCTTCGGCGGCCTCGGCTTCATGCTGTGGCTCATCGAGCGCCGCCGGCGCACGATCGCCTCGCGCGTCGACCAGACGCGCCTGCTCTACGTGCTCGTCGGCGCCGCGGCCTCGGTCGCGCTGTCGTTCATCGTCTTCATCCCGGTGCTGTCGCGCGGCGCGAGCGTCGCCGGCAACGTCCTCGTCGTGCTCTACATCTACTTCCTCTCGCAGACGCTGTCGCGCTACCGGCTCCTCGACCTCAACGAGGTGCTGGGCAAGATCGTGGTGCTGTCGCTGCAGATGCTGCTCCTCGCCGGCATCTACCTCGTGCTGCTCGCGTGGGTGCCGTCCGACCAGCGCGGCGTCTTCTTCTTCAACACGCTCGTCGCGTCGCTCGTCGTCCTCCTGCTCTTCGACCCGGTGCGCCACGTGGTCGAGCGGGCGATCAACCGCTGGCTCTTCCGCCAGCGCTACGAGCTGGGCCAGCGCCTGGAGCAGCTCCGCCGCGAACTCGCCAGCATCATCGACATCCGCGAGACGGTCCGGCGCGTGCTCTTCCACCTCGAGGAGACGCGCCGGGTGACGAACGCGTCGATCTACCTCCTCGACGCCGACGGCTCCGGCTTCGCCCTGGCCGGCTCCTACGGCCCGCGGCCGGCGCCGCGGCTCGACGCCGTGCTGCGGCGGCCCTTCCTCGACCGGCTGCGCCGCGAGGGCGTGGTCTCGGCCGAGGGCGTGGCGCGCGACCGCGACCACGCCGACGGCGGCGACGAGGACGAGGCCCTGAGCCAGGTCGCCCAGACGCTCGACGAGCTGCACGCCGGGGTGTGCATCGCGATCATGGGCGGCGAGGTGCTGACGGGCCTCGTCTGCCTGCGCGACGAGCGGCTGCGCGAGGCCTACTCGTCGGAGGAGATCAAGCTGCTGCGCGGGGTCGCGGCCCAGGCGGCGATCACGCTGCAGAACTCGAAGCTGTACGAGCGCATGAAGGAGCGCGACCGGCTCGCCGCCGTCGGTGAGATGGCGGCCGGCCTCGCCCACGAGATCCGCAACCCGCTCGGCGCGATCAAGGCGGCGGCCCAGTTCCTCGAGACCACCGGGGCGCCGAAGGCGGCCGCGCCGCCGCCCGCGGCGGGCCCGCCCGACGGCCCGCCCGAGACGGAGATGCTGCGCGTGATCGTCGAGGAGACGAACCGGCTCAACAACGTCGTCTCGCAGTTCCTCGACTACGCGCGCCCCTACCGCGGCGATCAGCAGCTCCTCGACGTGAACGAGGTGGTGCGGCGCACGACCGCCCTGCTGCCGCACCCGCCCGGCGCCGCGCCCGTCGCGGTCGTGCTCGAGCTCGCGCGCGGGCTGCCGCACGTGCGCGCCGACGCCGACCAGCTCCGCCAGGTGTTCCTCAACCTGGGGCTCAACGCGGTGCAGGCGATGGGCGCGGCCGGCGGGACGCTCACGGTCGCGAGCCGTGTGCGCGAGGGCGAGGTGCGCGGCCACGCCGCCGCCTTCGTCGAGGTGAGCTTCGGCGACACCGGCCCGGGCATCCCCGAGGGGGAGCTCGACCGGCTCTTCATCCCGTTCTACACCACCAAGAGCAAGGGCACCGGCCTCGGCCTGCCGATCTGCCAGCGCATCGTGGAGAACCACGGTGGCACGATCGAGGTGCGCAGCCAGCCGGGCGCGGGCGCGCGCTTCAGCGTGGTGCTGCCGGTCGAGGCAGACGCCGCGGAGGAGGGGCTGCGGCTCGAGGCGTGAGGCGAAGCCTCGTCACAGCCCGCGCGGGATCGGCGGGCTGCCGCCGCCGCCTTCGCCCTCGCCCTCGCCGGCCGTCGGCGCGCCGCCCTCTTGGGGCGCGGGCGCCGGCTCGTGGTGGTGGTGATGGTGGCGGCCCTCGGCGCGGCGCTGCAGGTGCTCGATCTTCACGCGCACCGCGGCCGCCTCGGCCTCGAGCCCCTCGAGGTACTGCTCGAGCAGGGCGACCTCGTCGGCGACGCTGTGGAAGTGCCGGCGGAAGCCGAACGGGTAGTGCTCGCCCCAGTTGAAGCCCTCCTCGTGGCCGCCCTCGTCGTGGCCGCGCTCGCCGTGGCCGCGCTCCTCGCGCCCGTGCCCGCCGCAGCCGCACCCGCCCTCACCGCGGTGCTCGTGGTGGCCGTGCCCGCCGCAGCCGCAGCCCCCGCCGCCGTGCTCGTGGTGGCCGTGCCCCTCCTCGGCGCCGTGGTGGCCGAACTCGTGCCAGTGCGCGTGGGGCTCGCCGCCATGGCTGTGCCAGTGCTCGTGCCCGCCTTCGTGCTCGCCCTCGTGGCCGTGCCCGTGCCCATGCCCGTGCCCGGATTCGTGACCGCCGCAGCCGCAACCCATCGCGTACCTCCCTGGTTGGGGTCTTTATAGCATCGCGCGCCCGCGCGCCACAGGGGGGTTAGGGCCCGCGGGCACGGGCACGGACCACTGGTTTGACACCCAGTCGCTGTTGCGATACCACGGGTTGATGCGGCGGGTGCACGTCGTGGCGTTCGCGGTCGCGCTCCTGCTCGGCCTCGCGGCGCCGGCGCAAGGGCAGGGAGGGGCGGGCGGCCCGGTCGCCTCCGCCAAGGATCACTTCGACAAGGGCCAGAGCCTCTACCTGCGCGGCATGTACGACGAGGCCGCGCTCGAGTTCCTCAGCGCCTACGAGGCCAAGCCGTACCCCGCGTTCCTCTTCAACGCCGCGGTCTCGTACGAGAAGGCGCGGCTCTACGAGCGCGCCGTCGACCTCTTCCGCCGCTACCTCGCAGACAGCCCCAGCGCCCCGGACCGCGCCGCGGTGACGATGCGCGTGACCCAGCTCGCGAAGCTCGTGCCCCCGCCGGGGGTGCGGCCGTCGCCGGTGCGGCCGGCGTCGCAGCCGGCGTCGCCGCCCGCCTCGGCGCCCGCGGCCGCGCCGCCGCCCAGCCTGCCCCCGCTCGACACCAAGGGCCTGGTGGTGGTCGAGTCGAAGCCCGCCGGCGCGCTGCTCTACCTCGACAGCAAGCTCAACGGCCCCATCGGCAAGACGCCGTGGTCGGGCACGCTCACCCCCGGCGACCACCGCGTCATCGTCGAGTCGAAGGGCTTCAAGCCCGAGGTCCGCACCGTGCGGCCCGGGGCCGACCGCCTCCTCGTGCTGTACTTCGCCCTCTCCGAGGAGCATTACCTCGGCTGGATCGAGATCGAGGCCAACATCCCCGACGCCAGGGTCTTCGTCGACAAGCGCGACGCCGGCCCGATCGGCCGCACGCCCTACAGCGGCTTCCTCATGCCCGGGAAGCACACGATCTACCTCGAGCGCGAAGGCTACCTGCCGCAGTCGCGCGAGATCGAGGTGAAGCGCGGCCAGCCGCACCGGGTCGACCTCAAGCTCGACCTCGTGCCCCACGGCTGGCTCAGCGTGAACGTCAACAAGGCCGCCGCCGGCGCGCGCGTGGTCCTCGACGGGGTCGAGACCTGCCGGGCGCCCTGCCGCGTCGAGGTGAGCCCGGGGCCGCACCGCATCGTGCTCGAGAAGAGCGGCTTCAAGCGCTACCGCGGCACCGTCACCATCGCCCAGGCCACCGAGGCGCAGCTCGGCGCGAACCTCACGCCGGCGCCCTCGCGGGTCTCCGCCTACGTCTCGTTCACGTTCGGCGCCGCGCTGCTCGGGGCCGGCATGTACTTCGGCCTCAAGTCGCGGGCGGAGAAGAGCGACCTCGAGAGCCAGCTCGCGGCCGGCCGGCCGCTGCTGTCGAGCGACGACCCGCGCATCAAGTCGGGCTGGACGCACGCGATCGCGGCGGACGCCCTCTTCGCGCTCGGCGGCATCACGGCGCTGCTCGGCGTCTACTACGCGCTGCGCAACCCGGGCCCCGACAGCCTGGTCGAGACGACGACGAAGAGCTTCGTCGTGCAGCCGGCCGCGGGCCCCGGCGGGGTCGGCGTCGTGGGGAGGTTCTGACCATGCCCCGCCGCCGCCTCGCCGCGCTCGCGCCGCTCGCGCTCGTCGCCGCCGTAGGCTCCTGCTCGTGGCAGGAGTTCGACGAGATCCAGCAACGCGCCCCGGTGCGCGCCATCAGCCGGCCGTCGGACATGTCCGCGGCCGACTTCCCCGCCGGCAACGACCCGCGCATCGCCACCAGCCCGGCGCTCGCCGGCACCCCCATCCTCCCGGTCGATCACCCCAAGGGCCACGGCGAGCTGCTCATCCTCGGCCAGGGCGACCTCAGCCTCGCCGACTACACCTTCGACGAGAAGGGTCAGGTCTTCTCGCAGACGACGCCGCGCGGCCAGTTCGTACTGCCGCCCGAGCCGGGCACGACGACCGGCGTGCAGCTCGCGAGCTTCGAGGTCGCGGCGCCGGCCCCGTCGAGCGCGACCGGCGCGCAGTTCGTCGGCGTCGCTGACCACCAGCCCGTGCTCGTGACGCTGCCGACGGCGACGGCGCCCTTCGCGGTCGTGCCGATCGGCCAGCGGCTGACGCTCGGGGCCATCGCCATGGCCGCCGGGCCGGCGACCGCGCCGGGCGCCCGCGACGTCGCGATCCTCGCCGGCTCGCACCTCTACGTCCGGTCCACCGACGACGCGGCGGTCAGCTTCGACTGCGACGTGGGCGCGACCGGGATCGCGCTCGTCATCGGCGAGCAGTGGGTGGCCGTGGGCAGCAGCGTAAACGACCTGCGCGTGCCGTTCGCCGCCGGCGCCTGCGTCGCCGCCCCGAGCCCGGTCCAGCCGGCGAGCGGGACGAGCGGCCTCGGCACCGCCCTCGCCTACGGCGACCTCGACGGCAGCGGCGCGACGGTGATCGCCAGCGCGCCGGGGGATCACGCGCTCCACCGGTTTCGCATCACCGGCCAGACGCCGGTCTGGGTCGACGCCATCCCGACCGACGACGTGACCGACGCGACGGGCGATCTCGGGCAGACCCTCGCCTTCGGCCGCATCGGCGGCGCGCCGACGCTCGTCGTCGGCGACCCGGGCGCGACGAGCGCCGGCGGCAGCGTGTGGCTCTACCGCGCCGCCGGCAGCCCGCCGTGGGTGCGCCTCGACCCGCCGAGCACCACCGTGCGCAACTTCGGCAGCCGCGTCGGCGTGTTGCCGTTCGTGTCCGCGACCGGCCCCACCGTCGACCTGCTGCTCGCCAGCGCCAGCGCCGCCACGAGCGGCGACCCCGGCGTCGTGTACCTCTTCTTCCGCGCGAGCGACGAGGACGCCGACCCCCGGCAGCCCTGAGCCCGCGCCGCGCCCCAGGGAGGGCCTGATGCACCTCTACGTCGAGCTGTGGAACGCCAGGCCGGAGTGGCTCGCCCTGCCCGCCGACAAGCGCGGCGAGCTCATGACCAAGCTCGGGGCCGCCGTGCCGGCGCTGGTGCAGACCGGCATCCAGCTCGTCGGCTTCGCCCGCTGCGACGCCGACGTGCCCCACCGCGCGGCGTACCGCTACCTCGCGGTCTGGAGCATGCCCGACGCGAGCCTCGCGCGGACCCTCGAGGAGGCGGTCGAACAGTTCGGCTGGCACCGCTACTTCGAGCAGGTCAACGCGCGCGGCGACGTGCTGCCGCCCGCGGCGGTCCTCGGCGAGCTGGCGACCCTCTAGGGGCGCGCGGGGAAATGCAACACGGAGACGCGGAGGCGCGGAGGATGATTCTGGATACTCAAGATCTTACTCCGTGTCCCCGTGCCTCCGTGTTGCATTTCCGTGCATGGGTGCTGGCGGTCTCCTGCTGCGTCGCGGCCTGCTCGTCTCCTGCCGCTCCGGTCGCGGCCGATGCGGGCCCCCCCCGGTCCTGCAACCAGCACGCGTCCCTCGTCCCCGACCAGACCGGGGGTCACTGCGCGTGTCTGCCGGCGTATGCCGGCGACGCGTGCGCGAGCTGCGCGCCCGGGTACAGCGATCGCACGATGTCCGGCACCTGCACGCGGGTCATCGCGACCTGCGCGGACGATCCCACCCGCACCTACTGCGGCCACGGCACCTGTGTCGCCGGCACGCAGGGGCCGGCGTGTCGCTGCGCCGAGGGCTACACCGGACCCCGCTGCGGCAGCTGCGCGTCCGGCTACAAGCCGGGCGCGACCGCCGGGACGTGCGTCGTCATCGACACCGGTGACCCCTGCGGGGGCTGTGGCCTCGGCCAGTGCGACTGGAGCACGCCCACCTGCACCTGCCCGGCGGGCTACGCCGGGACCCACTGCGAGCTCTGCGCGGAGGGGTACTTCACGAGCGCGACCGACGGCGCCTGTGTCCCGGGGTGCGCGGCGGGACACTACGTCTGCGACGACCACGGGACGTGCACCGACACGGCGGGCGGCCCCACCTGCCAGTGCGACGCGGGCTACACTCCCTACCCCACCGGGCGCTGCATTCCCGCCGCCGGCCTGAGCTGCGCGGATCCCCTGCTGCTCGACTTCGCGACCGGCTCCGCCGCCGCGACGACGATCGGCGGCAGCGCGAGCCTCCCGAGCACCTGCGGGATCGCGACCGAGGCGGTCGGGCGGGTCCTGCGCGTGACCATCCCGACCGCGGGGCGCGCCAGGTTTCGCGTGGCGGGTAATACCTCGTTCTGGCTGGCGGTGAAGCGGGACTGCGCCGCGGCCGCGCCGGAGCTCGCCTGCGTCCCCTATGCGTCCCTCGACACCCCGCTCGACCTCGACGTCGAAGCCGGCGACTACTTCGTGTTCGTGCAGAGCTGGCAGCCGTTTCCGGGCGACTTCGAGGTCGCCGTGGAGCTGCTCTGCCCCGCCGGCCAGGTGTTCGCCGCGGGCCTCCTGGGATGCACGCCGGATCCGTGCACGCCCAGTCCCTGCGCGGACGCGAACCAGCACCTCTGCCGCGTGAACCCCGACGGGACCAGCCGCTGCGAGTGCGACCCCGGGTTCGCGGCGGCGGGCGGCGCCGCGGGCCCGTGCACCGCCCTCGTGGGGGCGGCCGGCGCCCACTGCGGGGAGGCGCTCGTCCTCCCCCTCGGCAGCGGTCCGACCGAGCTCACCGTCTCGGTGCCCGCCGCGCTGCGCGCGCCGGTATCGGCCTGCAGCAGCAACGCCGCCGGCGGCAGCGTCGCGTACCTCGGGTTCTACCTGCCGCTGCGCAGCCGCGTGCGCTTCTACGCCACCGCGCCGGGGCACGCGATCTCGATCTCCGCGCGGCGCGACTGCGCGCGGAGCGCCAGCGAGGTGATGTGCGAACGCGACGGCGGGTACTTCAGTCTGGGCGACGGTCCCGCCCTCATGGGCGGCGTGCTGCCCGCCGGGGTCTACACCCTGATCATCGACGGCATCCCGCCCGGCGACGAGGTTCAGCTCGCGTACGATGTCCGCCCGGACCCCTGCGCCGCGCTGGCCCCCTGCGACGGCGGGCAACAACCGGAGCCCGCCGTCGACTGGACGAGCTGCGCCTGCGCCTGCCCCGACGGCCAGGTCGCCGCCGCGGCGGGGTGCGTCCCGGATCCCTGCACGCCCAATCCCTGCACCGGCGCGCCGCGTCGCTGCGTGCCCGATCCGGCGGGCTCCCGCTGCGAGTGCCCGCTCGGCGCGCTGAGCGACGGCGCCGGCGGCTGCGTCCCCGATCCCGCCGTCGCCGAGTGGACCGTGCTGGTCTATCAGAGCCTCGACAACAACCTCGGGGTCTTCGCCGGTGGCCCCACCGCCGCCGTCGGGGCCACGGACCCGGTCCACGTGGTGTGGCTCACCGCCACGCCGGCCGAGGACGCGACGCTCTACCACGCCGGCCACGGGAGCGAGCTCGAGGTGGTCCAGCGCTGGGCGCACCCCGACCTGGGCGACTGGCGCACCCTCCGCGCGTTCGCGACGCTGGCGGCGCAGCTCTACCCGGCGCACCACTACGCGCTCGTCGTCCAGGATCACGGCGGCGGCTTCGAGTTCGGCTGGGACACGGGCTCGGGCAACACCTCCATCTCGGTGCTGGACGGCGGCTACGCGCGCGTCCTCGCCGCCCTGGTGCGCGCGCTCGGGCAGCCCCTCGCGCTCGTCGACTTCGAGACCTGCCTGATGGCCAACTGGGAGGTGGCCGAAGCGACCCGTCCCTACGCGCTCGCGCTGCTCGGCTCGCCGGAGCTGTCCTACAGCATGGATGGGTCGCGGGTCGCCCGCCTGCTCGCGGCGGACCCCCACCGCTCGCTCGCGGACCTCGGGCACGCAGCCGTCGACAGCATCACCAGCAACGCCCAGTCCTTCATCGACCTCCCGGCGCTCGCGGCGGTGACCGCGGCCCTGAACGCCCTCGCGGCGGAGCTGCGCGCGCACCCCGAGCTGTGCGCGGTGTGCGACGCGCTGCGCCCGTCCACGTGGAAGTACGTCGAGGGCGAGGCCGATCTCGGCGCCTTCGCCGCGGCGCTCGCCGCCACGACGACCGTGCCCCAGACGGTCCGCGACGCGGCCGTCGCCCTCGCCGCCGCCATCCCGACCGCCGTCTACGCCGCGCCGGCCACCGCGAGCGGCCTCTCGATCTACCTGCCGCCGCTCGTCCTGCCGGCAGCGACGGCCAGCGCCGATCGCGCGCTCGACGCCGCGTACGCCGCGCCCGGCGCCACGTGGGTGCAGAGCTCGACCTGGGACGAGCTCCTCGTGAGCTGCCGGCAGCAGTGACGCCGAAGCGCGTTGCGCCCGGCCGGCGCGCCTGTTAGCGTTCGCGGCGTGAGCCAAGAGACGCGGCGCGTCCTCGTCGCCGAGGACGAGCAGAACCTGCGGTGGGTGCTCGGCGCCATCCTCACCCGCGAGGGCTACGAGGTGCTGCAGGCCGGCGACGGCGTCGAGGCGCTCGACCTGCTCGCGAAGCACCGCGTCCACACCGTCGTCACCGACCTGCGCATGCCGCGCCTCGACGGCATGGGCCTCCTGCGCCAGATCGCCCGCGACTTCGAGGACGTGCCGGTCATCATGATCACCGCCCACGGCACGGTCGAGAACGCCGTCGAGGCGGTCAAGCTCGGCGCGTTCGACTACATCGAGAAGCCGTTCGAGCAGGAGCAGATCTGCCAGGTCGTCGCGAAGGCGCTCAAGAGCCACGAGCTGGCGCAGCACGACGTCCGCCCGGCCGAGCCGAAGCCCGGCTGCGGCCGCTACCACCTCGTCGGCCAGAGCCCCGCGATCCAGCAGATCTTCGCCATCATCGACAAGGTGGCGGCCACGCCCTCGACGGTGCTGCTGATGGGTGAGTCGGGCACCGGCAAGGAGCTCATCGCCAAGGCGCTGCACGAGAACTCGCCGCGGGCGAAGGGCCCCTTCATCAAGATCAACTGCGCCGCGATCCCGAAGACGCTGATGGAGAGCGAGCTCTTCGGCTACGACAAGGGCGCCTTCACCGGCGCGGTCGGCTCCAAGCCGGGCCGCTTCGAGCTCGCGCACCAGGGCACCCTGTTCCTCGACGAGATCGGCGAGCTGCCGCACGAGATGCAGGCGAAGCTGCTGCGCGTGCTGCAGGACGGCCAGGTCGAGCGGCTCGGCGGCGTGAAGAGCGTGAAGGTCGACGTCCGGCTCGTGGCCGCGACCAAGCGCGACCTGGCCCAGGAGGTCAAGGCGGGCGCCTTTCGCGACGACCTCTTCTATCGGCTCAACGTCGTGCCGGTGGTGCTGCCGCCGCTGCGCGAGCGGCGCGACGACCTGCCGCTGCTGGTCACCCACTTCGTCGGGCGGTGCAACGAACGCCTGAAGAAGCGGATCCAGGGCTGCGAGCCCGACGCCCTCGCCCGGCTCGCCGCCCACGACTGGCCCGGCAACGTGCGCGAGCTCGAGAACGTGCTCGAGCGCACGGTCATCTTCTGCGACGGACCCGTCATCCGCCTCGCCGACCTGCCGCCGGAGATCGGCGGCGGGGCGCCGCCCGCGGCCGCCGAGCCCGGCCGCCCGCTGCTCGCGAGCGGGGGCGCGTCGCTGCGCGAGGCGGTCAAGGCCCAGACCGAGCGCGTCGAGCGCGAGATGATCGTCCGCGCCCTCGAGGAGACCGGCGGCAACGTGACGCGCGCCGCCCGCAGCCTCCAGATCAGCCGCAAGAGCCTGCAGATCAAGATGAAGGAGCTCGGGCTGCGGGAGAAGGGATGAGCGGCGGCGCCCGCGCCGCGGGCCTCGCGCTCGTGTGGCTGCGGCGGGCGCTCGGGCTCGTCGTCGCCGCCCACCTGGCGCTGCTCCTCTACGTGCTCGCGCGCCGCCTCCTCTACCCCTACGACCTCGAGTGGATGGAGGGCGGGATGCTCGTCCACTCGCTGCGGCTCATGCGCGGCGAGCCGCTCTACGGGCCGCCGTCGGTCGACTTCGTCCCCTACCTCTATACGCCGCTCTACCCGGCGGTCGTCGCGCTGCTCGGCAAGCTCGCCGGCCTCTCGTACGCGCTCGGCCGCGCCGTGTCGGTGGCCTCGCTCGGCGTCGTGCTCGTGCTCGGCTACCGCGCCGCGCGCCGCGAGGGCGCGTCGCGCGTCTTCGCGCTCGCGCCCGCCGCGCTCGTCGCGGCCGCGTTCCCCTTCTGCGGCGCGTGGTACGACGTCGTGCGCAACGACGAGCTGTACCTCGCGCTGGTCGCCGGCGGGCTGTACCTGCTCGCCTACTACCCCCGGCGCGTCGGGGCGGTGCTGCTCGGCGGCGCCCTGCTCGGCCTCGCGTTCTTCGCCAAGCAGACCGCGATCGCGTTCCTCGTGGCGGGCGGGGTCGGCCTCCTGATCGTGCGCTGGCGCGCGCTGCCCGCCTACGTCCTGTCGGCCGGGGCGGTGCTCGCCGGCGGCATCTGGCTGTGCAGCCGCGGCACCGGCGGCTGGTTCTGGACCACGATCTACCGCCTGCACCAGAACCACGACTTCTACGCCCGCCGCGCCTACCTCGAGACGCCCGTCATCCTGCTCAAGCAGGCGCCGGTCGTGCTGCCGGTGCTGGTCGCGCTCTTCGCCCTGCTGCTCGCGCGCCGGCGCCTCGGGCGCAGCGCGTTCGTCTGGCTGCTCGCGGCGGGCGCCGGCCTCGCCATCGCGTGCGTCGGGTTCGGCACCCAGTGGGCCTTCGCCAACGCCTTCATTCCCGGGGTCGTCTTCCCCGCGCTCGCCCTCGGCGTGCTCGCCGGCCGCCTGACCGGCGCGGCGCAGCCCGAGGGCCCCGCCCGCGCCCTCGCCGCGGCCGCCCTCGCCCTCGCCGTCACCGCCCAGCTCGCCCTCGGCTTCTACGACCCGCGGCCCTACCTGCCGACCGCGGCCTCGCGGGCGAACGGCGCGCGCCTCATCGCGCGGCTCAAGGCGGCGCCCGGCCCGGTCTTCATCCCCGACCACCCGTTCTACGCCGTCCTCGCGGGCAAGCCGGCCCACTTCCACCGCATGGGCCTCTGGGACGTGCGCCGCGCCGGCCTCGGCCTCCCCCGCGGCCTCGCCGAGAGCATCGCGCAGCAGCGCTGGGCCCTCGTCGTCATGGACAGCCGCACCCAGTGGCACCAGTGGCCGGGCCTGCGCGAGCGCTACCGCATCACCGCCACCGCGAGCGAGCGCGACATGCCGCACGTCTTCTCGGGCGCCGGCGCCGCGTCGGAGAAGGTGCGGCCGCTGCTGTTCCCGCAGTACTTCATGGAGCCGGTGGCGGCGACGCCGGCCGCGCCCGCGCCGGTGCCCACCGGCCGTCGGGGCTCCACGCGAGGGCGAAGGTGTCCGGCGGCGTGGGCACGGCGGCGCCGGTCACCTGGTGCCACAGGCGCACCGGCGTGCCGGACTGGAGGGACGCGAGCACCGCGCCGTCCGGACGCCAGCGCAGCTCGTCGACGCGGCCGGTCCCGAGCTTCGTCTGAAGCGAGGGCCCGGCGAGGCGCCACGCGGTCACATCGTCCTTGCCGCCCACGGCGAACCCCTGACCATCCGGTCGCCACGCGGCGATCGTCGTGTCGCTCTCCCACCCCTGCAGCCGGCGCCGCTCCGCTCCCGTGCGCGCATCCCAGATCGAGATCGCCGGGCCCGAGTCCGCCACCGCGATGGCGCGGCCGTCGGGGCGCCAGGCGAGCGCCTGGAGCCAGTGGGCCGACCCGGGCAGGCGGTGCGCCAGGCGGCCGCTGCGCGCGTCCCACAGTAGCTGGCCGTCTGGCGTCATCGCTGCGAGCGTTCTGCCGTCGGGGCTCCAGGCCGGGCGCTCTGCGCGATCGGGGGGCGTGGCCAGACGCCGTGCTCGCTGCGCGTCCCACACCTCCACCGAACGCGACTCGCCCCAGATCGCGAGCAGATCACCGCGCGGGCTCCAGGCCAGGCCGCGCGGCTGGCGGTCGTCGCGCCGGAGCCGGGCCTGGACCCGGCCGGAGGCGGCATCCCAGAGCGTCAACGAGTGGTCGTAGCCCATCGATGCGATCCGGCCGCCATCGGGGCTCCACCCGACGACCCACATGTCGTGGGTCTCGCCGAGGTCCTTGACCGTGGCCGCCTGAACGTCCCAGATGCGCAGCGAGTCACCCTGCCCCGAGACCAGTCGGCTCGCGTCCGGGCTCCAGGCCAGCGCCGAGATGGAGTGCAGGAACGGCGGCAGCGTTCGCACTACCCGCCCGGTCCGCGTGTCCCAGATCGCGAGCTCGGACGGGCGGGGGCTGAAGGGGCACGGCGAGTCCGCGGGGGCTGGCACCGTCCGGGGGAACGCGACGAACGCCCCGTCGGGGCTCGCCACCTTCGGCGACGCTCCCATCGGCAGGCTCGCGCGTCGCGTCCACAGGGCGGCGTCCCAGACCTCGACGCTCCCGCAGCCCCCGCCCACGACCAGGCGCGAGGCGTCCGCAGCCCACTGGAGCCAATGGTCATCCGAGCAGGTGTCCCGGCCGGTCGCGAGCGCCAGGGTGGCGATGATCGCGCCCGCCTCGGGACGCCAGATCCGCACCCGCTCGTCGCTGCCATAGGCCGCGAGCACCGTGCCGTCGGGCGACCACGCGAGGTGGCGATAGCCCGGGCTCCCGAGCTGCGGCGTGAAGGCCGGCGCCGCGCGCGGTGGCGACTGAGCCAGCGCGCGCGCCGCGAAGGAGACGATCAGCAGCACGGCCAGCGCGCGGCTCACCTCCTCAGTGTACCGCGGCGGCGCGGCGCAGAGCCACTCCGGGAGGCCGAATCCCGACACCCGCAATCGTGGCCGAACCGGGGCCTGCGCCGCACCCGGGCGGGGTTGCCGGCCGCGACGCCGCCTCACTTGAAACCGCTATAAAGCTGTCGTGATGCAATCGGCCCGACGCCGGCCGTCCGCGCAACCGGGCTCCTGCCCGGACCGTGAGCGCGTCCGCCCTGGGCCGATGGCAGGAGCGCGAGCGCTGGCCACTTCTCCTGGCGGAAGTGAATCTGCTCAGGTACCTGCGGCCGGCGCGACGACGACCCCTGCGCGCCGGCGCTCACGGGGGTGCGGCACCGTCACATTTGAAACCGCTATAAAGTTTCGAGCCGCGTGGTGGCCGTCAAGCGGCCGGGCCATCACCTCCCCCGCGGGACCTCCACGAGCTGGGCGAGACATGACGGCGACGGCGCGCCGCGCCTGGCGCCTCCGCCGGGACACCGAGGCCGGCGCGGCTGCGGGTGTGATTATCGCGGCGTCGCGGAGTTGCCGGTCGAGTTCATGATCCAGTCACTCTTCGGCACGTGGACGTAGGTCGCCTGTTGACCGCAGCCCTGCACGCCGATGGTGCACCGGTACTCGTTGCCCAGCTTCTTGCCGCAATCACCAGACAGCTCGGTGAATTGCAGCTGGCCTTCGGGGCACTTCAAGTCGAAGGCGGCGCGCGGCCGCAGGGTGTCCACCGGCATGAAGAACGCACAACCGCTCAACACGCCGAGTGCCACCGCTAATGCCAGGGCAAGTCTCATTGGTCGGCTCCCACGGATGAGGGTTCCCGTGTAGCAGGTCGTGCGGAGGCATGTCAAAGACGCGCGCGCCGGCCCCCGTGCCCATCTCCGCGGAATCGTGCTAAAGATACGCCGCTCATGACCCCCGACGAGGAGCCCCGCGAGGGCGCCCCCGAGGCCGCCCCCACCGACGCCCCCGCGCCCGACGCTGCGCCTGCCATCGACGCGGCGCCTGCGCCCGCGCCCGCGCCCGCGCCCGCCGCGCGCCCCGGGCGCCTCGCCCTCGCCGGCGTCGCGGCCGTCGCGCTCCTCGCCCTCGTCGAGGCCGGCGTCGCGCTCACGGCGCCGCTGCGCACCCCGTCGCCCGCCGACTGGCGCCGCGCCGCCGCGCACGTGCGCGGGCTCAAGCGGCCGGGCGACCTCATCGTCGTCGCGCCGGCGTGGGCCGATCCGCTGCTGCGCCTCTACCTCGGCGACCAGATCACCATGGCCGAGGCGGGCCGCATGGACGCGGCGCGCTACGGCCGGCTCGTCGAGCTCTCCGTCCGCGGCGGCCGCGCGCCCGAGACCCGCGCCCCGGGCGTGCGGCAGATCGCCCGCGCGCGCTTCGGCGGCGTGACCGTGACCACCTACGAGCAGCCCCGCGCCGAGGTCGTCTTCGACTTCCTCGAGCGCTGGCGCGAGGCGCACGTCAGCCGCTGGCGCCAGGGCCGCGAGGAGATCGCCTGCGTCCCCCAGGGCGAGACGATCCAGTGCCCCGGCGTCGGCTTCAACCACGTCGCGCTGCGCGTGCTCGAGCCCGACTACACCGCCAAGCGCTGCCTCTACGTCCAGCCCGTCGACCGCGCCGAGGTGCGGCTCTCGTTCACCGCGACGCTCGGCACCGTGCTCGCCGGCGCGACCGGCCTGCACGACTACCACCAGCGCAAGACCGCCGACGGCCAGGTGCTGCTGCGCGTGCTGATCGACGGCACGGAGCGGCTGCGCACGACCCAGGGCTCGAAGGACGGCTGGAAGCTTTTCCGCCTCGACACCGCCGCCCTCGCGGGCGGCCCGCACGAGGTCACCTTCGAGGTGTCGTCGCCCCGGCCCTACGGCCGCCACTTCTGCTTCGCCGCGGAGGCGCGCCGATGAGCGAGCTCCTGCGCGTGAGCGGCGAGGGCCGGGTGACCGGGCGCGACCGCCTCATCGCCCTCGGCCTCGGCCTGGCCGTCTGCGCCGTGCTCGTCACGGCCCAGCGCACCGAGGGCGTCTCGCGCGACGAGGCCTACTACATCAAGGCCGGCGAGAGCTACGTCGGCTGGTTCGGCGGCCTCGCGGACAACCTGCGCGCGGGCCGCCTCGGCAACAACGAGGCTCGCGGGGCTCGCCTCCGGCGCTCGTTCACCCAGGCCGACATCGCCCGCTACTTCGGCTACAACCACGAGCACCCCGCGCTCGCGAAGGAGCTCTTCGGCCTGTCGTGGCGGGTGCTGCACAAGTGCACCTGCCCGCAGCGCCACGCGACGCTCGGCCTGATGAGCACGATCGGCGCCTCCCGCCTGCCGACCTGCGCGCTCACCGGCCTGCTCGTCGGCCTCGTCTACCTGCTCGGCGTGCGCCTCGTGTCGCGGCGCGCGGGCGCGGTCGCGGCGGTGCTCACGGCGGCCATGCCGCACCCCTTCTTCCACGCCCAGATCGCGACCTTCGACACGCCGATCGCGGTGATGTGGATCCTGACCGCGTACGCCTACTGGCGCTCGCTCACGTCCACGCGCTGGGCGGTCGTCGCCGGGGTCGCGCTCGGCCTGGCGCTCGCGACCAAGCACAACGCCTGGTTCCTGCCGCCGCTCCTCGGCCTGCACTGGCTGGGCGCGGTCGTGCTCTCCTGGCGCGCCGGCCGCCGGCTGCCGAAGGCCTGGTGGATCCCGGCCATGGCGGTGCTCGGGCCGCTCATCTTCTGGCTGCACTGGCCGTGGCTGTGGCACCAGACGTGGCCGCGCTACCTCGAGTACGTCCGGTTCCACCTGCACCACGTCTACTACAACATCGAGTACCTGGGCACGAACTGGAACGCGCCGCCGTTCCCGTGGCACTACCCGTACGTCGTCACGCTCCTGACGGTGCCGGTGACCACGCTCGCCCTCGCCGTCGGCGGCATGGTCGCGGTCGCCCGCGAGCGCCTGCGCGCGCTCGGGTCGCGCCGCGCCGCCCCGCCGCCGGCCGACCGCGCGCCGCTCTGCGCCCCGGGCCTCTTCCTCGCGCTGCTCACGCTCTTCCCGCTGGCGCTCTTCATGACCGGCCGCACGCCGATCTTCGGCGGCATGAAGCACTTCATCGCCGCGATGCCGCTGCTCGCGCTGTGGGCCGGCCTCGGCCTCGAGCTCGCCGCCCGCGCCCTCGGCCGCGCCGCCGGCGCGTGGCGCCCCGGCCTCGCGCGCCTCGCCCCGGCCGCCCTCGCCGTCCTCGTCTGCGTGCCGGCCGTGGTCGAGACGGGCCGCTCGCACCCGTACGGCCTGTCGCACTACAACCTGCTCGCCGGCGGCTTCGCCGGCGGGGCCTCGCTCGGCATGAACCGGCAGTTCTGGGGCTACTCGCCGCGCGGCCTGCTGCCCTGGATGAACCGCACCCTCGAGCGCGGCGCGCGCCTCTACCCGCACGACATGAACTCGGACACGATCGGTTACTACAAACGCGACCAGCTGCTGCGCGCCGACATCGCCGACGTGTGGCAGCTCGAGGAGCCGGGCATGCGCCAGTCGAGCTGGGCGCTCGTCATCCACGAGAAGCACTTCAGCCGCTACGACCCCGCGCTGTGGGAGATCTACGGCACGCTCGCGCCGGCCCAGGTCCTCGACGTCGAGGGCGTGCCGCTCGTGACCGTGTACCACCGAACGCCGCCCGCCCCCGGCGGCCGGCCGGCGCCCGCGCCCGCCGCGGAACGGGAGAGCCCATGACGCTGCGCCGCCTGCGCGTCCCCGCCATCATCTACCTCTGCGTCCTCGGCGCCTACCTCGGCGCGTCGGGCGGCCGCCTCGCCCGCCACTCGAGCGACAACCACTTCGTCTACCTCGCCGACTCGCTGCTGCACGGCCGGCTCGACATGCGGGTCAACCCGCCGCACGACAACGACTGGGCGCGCGTCGACGAGCTCACGCTGCGCGACGGCCGCAAGGTGCGCGGCGCGTTCCTGCGCGTCGGCGGGGCGCAGGACCGCTTCCGCACCACCCGCGGCCAGGTGCTCACGCTGCCGGCGAGCGCGATCGCGGCGCGCCAGCACCGCACCTACGTCTCGTTCCCGCCGCTGCCGGCGGTGCTGATGATGCCGTTCGTCGCCATCTTCGGCATGGCCTTCAACGACGTGCTCTTCACGATCCTGCTGGCCGCGCTCGCGCCCGCGCTGCTCTTCGTGCTGCTGCGGCGCCTGCGCGAGTCGGGCCTCTCGGCGCGCACGGCGGTCGACGACCTGTGGCTCACCGCGCTCTTCGGCCTCGGCACGGTGTTCTACTACTGCTCCGTGATCGGCCAGGTCTGGTACACGGCGCACGTCGTCACGGTGCTGTGCGCGCTCGGCTACACCTGGTGCGCCCTCGACGCGCGCTCACCGTGGGGCGCCGGCCTCTTCCTCGGTCTCGCCTTCCTCGCGCGCGGCCCGACGCCGCTCTTCATGTTCCCGCTCTTCCTGTGGGAGGCGGTGCGCACCTCGCCGCGCGCCGTCGCGCAGGGCGACAGCGTGCGCGCGGTCCTCGCGAGCGTCGACTGGCAGCAGGCGGCCGGCAAGCTCGTGCGCTTCACCGTCCCGGTCGCGCTCCTCGGCGCGGCCGCGGCCGCGTTCAACTACGCCCGCTTCGACGCGCTGACGGAGTTCGGCCACACGTACCTCAACGTGCGGTGGACCGGCCGCATCCAGCGCTGGGGCCTCTTCAACTACCACTTCCTGTCGCGCAACCTGGCCGCGTGGTTCGTGCTCACCCCGCGCATCCTCAGCAAGGCGCCGTACCTCCAGGTGAGCTGGCACGGCATGAGCATCTTCCTGACCACCCCGGCCTTCATCCTGCTGCTGTGGCCGAAGCTCCGCTCGCGCCTGCACTGGCCGCTGTGGCTGACGATCCTGCCGATCTTCGCCGTCCAGGCGCTGTATCAGAACGACGGCTGGGTGCAGTTCGGCTACCGCTTCAGCCTGGACTTCGTGGTCTTCCTGATGCTGCTGCTGGCGCTCGGCGGCCGGAAGGTCGGCTGGACGATGCGGACGCTGATCCTGATCGGGATCGCGGTGAACCTCTTCGGCGCGATCAGCTTCGGCCGGATGCCCCACTTCTACTACGACGGCTTCTTCCCGGCGGAGTAGCGCCCACGCGTGGCGGCGGGGGGAGCAGGACAACAGGGAGGCGAGGAGGCGGGGAGCTCGGAGGAGTACCTTCTGTTGAGGTCGCGCCCATGCGACTGGCCGTGGCCGCTCGGAGCTGGCAGGACGAAACCCTGATCGGCTTTCCGTCTCCCCGACTCCCTGTTCAATTTCCCCCCGCCGCGCGTCACGGCCGCGTGCGCGCCAGGCGGAAGCCGCGGTAGCTGAGGGGCTCCGAGCCGACGAACTGGTTGCGGTCGCAGCCGCGCATGTCCTTGGGGTAGGTGACCCAGGAGCCGCCGCGCGCGGCGTAGCTCGTGTCGATCGTCAGCGGCGCGACCGGGTCGATGACCGGCCCCGTGGGGTAGGCGTCGTAGCCGTCCTCGATCCACTCCTCCACGTTGCCGCCCATGTCATAGAGCCCCCACGCGTTGGGCTGCTTGAGCCCGACCGCGCGCGGGCCAGGGTTGGTGGTGGTATTGAAGATGTACCAGCCGATCACGTCGGCGTTGGGATCCGCCTCGAAGCACTTCGTGATCACGCCGTCGTAGAGCTGGGTGGTGGTGCCGGCGCGCGCCGCGTACTCGAACTCCGCCTCGGTGGGCAGGCGGTAGCCGGGGCAGTCGTAGATGCTGTGGCCGCCGCCCGTGTACGCGGCGGCGGGCGCGCAGCTCACGGTCGCGCCGGTGCCGGTGCAGTCGTAGCAGGCGGCGAGGCCCGCGCTGGTCGAGACGTTGTTCGCGTACGCCGCCGCCATGTGCCACGTGACGGTCTCGACCGGGCAGGTGCCGCCGCAGGCGGTGAACTTCGCGGGGTTCTGGCCCATCTGCGCGTGGTACTCGAGCTGCGTCACCTCGGTCTGCGCGAGCTCGAAGGCGCGGGTCAGCGTCACCCAGTGCTGCGTCTCGTCGGCGTCGCGGCAGGGGTCGCTCGGCGGGCTGCCCACGAGGAAGCAGCCGGGCGGGATCTGGCAGAAGCCGTTGGCGCAGCTCTGGGTGACCTGCGTGGCGGGGGTGCAGCCGGGGGGTGGATCCGGCGGGACGTACGGCTTACCGCCGTCGTCGATCGTGAGCGGGCTCCCGTCGTTCGAGGCGACCGAGCTGCCGCCGCACGCCGCGACGAACGCACCCGCCCCCGCGAGCAGGATGAGACCGCGCTTGTGCATCACCACCTCCACGCCCTGCCGTGATCCCCCGGGTGCCGTCCGGCGCCAGCGGTGGTTAGATGCAGTGTTGCTGGCGTGAGATGCCGCACACATCGCGCCGCGCCGCGCGGGCCGCAGCGCCTGGCTGCCGTCGGAGGAAGCGCCGCCGCGTTTTTGACAGACGCCTCAATTCTGAGTAAAATCGCGTCGTAAGTGGACTGCCGGGCCCGAGAAGGGGATCCATGCTGAGCAAGCGCGTCGTAGCCATCGCTGCCGAGCGGCCAATGCAGAAGAAGCTCGCCGCCGGGCTGATGGCGGCCGGAGCCGTCGTCGAGAGCGTCGCGGCCGTGACCGACCTCGCCGCGGGCAAGATCGACGCCGATCTCGTCGTCTACACCACCCCGGGCCCGGACGACGTCCAGCTCAAGCTGCTGCTCGACCGCCTCAAGGAGAACACCAAGCTCGTCGTCGTCATCCCCGCCGCCGACCTCCCGCACATGGTCCGCATCGTCAAGGATCCGCGGGTCAACAACGTCCTCGTCGGCGACGATCTCCAGGCCGCCACGCTCAGCGGCATCGCCACCCGCGTGCTCCACGGCGACGTCTTCGGCGTCGAGAAGATGATGCCCTGGGGCGTGCGGATCTACTCGATGCTGGTCGGCGACTACCAGGAGAAGTCGGTCGCCATCGCCGCGATCTCGGACTTCGCCGGCGCCATGGGCGTGCGGCGCAAGTACCGCGAGAGCATCGAGCAGGCGATGGACGAGCTGCTCATGAACGCGCTCTACGACGCGCCGGTGGATCAGGGCGGCAAGCCCATGTTCACCGAGGTGCCGACGAAGACGCGCCTCAGCCTGCGGCTCGAGCAGAAGGCCCTGGTCCAGTACGCCTGCGACGGCGACACCTTCGCCGTCTCGGTCCGCGACCCGTATGGCACGCTGACCAAGGAGACGGTGGTCAAGTTCCTCGAGAAGTGCCTGACGCAGAAGGACCAGATCGACCGGAAGATCGGCGGCGCGGGCCTCGGCTTCTACATCATCGCCAACGCGGCCTCGCAGTTCGCGATCAACTCCTACCCCGGCGTCGCGACCGAGTGCGTGGTCACCTTCGACCTCAACGCCGCGAAGGTGCAGTGCAAGAACCTCGGCTTCTACGAGGAGCGCATCGACGTGGCCGGGCGCCTCGCCACCGCGGGCCCGCGGCAGCGGGTGGCGGCGGGCGGCGGCGGCCGCGCCGCGGCCGGCGGCACGCCGGGCCTGGTCAAGGCGGCGCTCGCGATCGCGGTCGCGCTGGTGCTCGCGGCGGCCGGCCTGCTCGTCTACCCGCGGCTCGTCGGCCCGCGTCAGGGCACCCTCGTCATCGACAGCAAGCCCAAGGGCGCGACCATCACGATCGACGGCCGCAGCCGCGGCGTCGCGCCGCTGCGCCTCACCGACCTCGAGGCGGGCCGCGCCTACCGCGTGCGCGCGCTGCTCCCGGGCTACCAGCCGCAGGAGGATCTCGTCACCGTCGGCGCGAACGAGGAGACGGTGGTGCCGTTCCAGCTCCGGCTCGAGACGGGCTCCGTGACCGTCGTGTCGCAGCCGCCGGGCGCGCGCGTCTTCCTCGGCGCCGACGACACCGGCAAGGTGACGCCCGCCACGCTGACCGGCCTGCCGACGGGCGAGGCGAAGCTCATCACCCTGAAGCTCGACGGCTACCAGGACACCACCTCGAACGTCGTCGCGCCGCAGCGCGGCGAATCGATCACCCACTCCGTGACGCTCGCCGTCGCGCCCGGGTTCGGCAGCCTGCTCTTCGAGAGCAACCCGCCCGGCGCCGAGGTGAGCGTGGACGGCAAGCCGGTGGCGGTCCCGCCCGCCGGGCTGGTGCTGCGCGCCGGCACGCACGAGATCGGCGCCAAGCTCGCGGGCCACGTGCCCTTCCAGAAGACGATCACGGTCACCCCCGGCCAGCGCGCGCTCGTGGCCGCCAAGCTCGTGCCGGGCGGCGAGGTGGCGGTCAAGTCGAACCTCGGCGCCACCCTCTTCGTCGACGGCAGGGCGGTTGGCCCGACGCCGCAGACGCTGGTCCTGAGCGAGGGCCGGCACACGCTCGGGCTGCGCTCGCAGCGGCCGTACCTGTCGCACGAGGTCACGGTCGAGGTCCGCGTCGGCCAGAAGATCGAGAAGAACCTCGCGTTCGGCACCGTCGACGTGACCGCCCCGGGCGTGGTCGCCCTGCCGCCCGGCGCCCCGACCGCCGGCGTCGCGAGCTTCGCGCTCCCGGTCGGCAAGCGCTCCGTGACCCTGCGTCAGAACGGCCAGGAGAAGCTGGTCGAGCTGGACGTGGTCGCCGGCAAGAGCATCAAGGTCGCGCAGTTCTAGCGCGCTGGCGCCGCGGGAATTGAACAGGGAGACGGGGAGTCGGGGAGTCGGATTGGGTTTTGGTTGCGGTAGCGCGCGGCGGCATGCTCGAGCGCGGTTCTCGCGCGCTCAGCGCAACCCAACCCAGATCAGTCTCCCTATCTCCCCGTCTCCCTGTTGATTTCGTCTTCGGGGGGGACTGCGGACGAGGGCGGGACTAGCGGCGCCGGCCGCCGCCGTGGAAGCCGCCGCGGAGGCCGCCGCCCGAGGGCGCGCTGGGACGCGGGGCGGAGTAACTGGGCGCTGCGGGCCGCGGCGCGGAGTAGTGCGGGGTGCCGCCGCCGAAGCCGCCGCCGAAGCGCGGGGCCGGGGCGCCGCCGCCGAAGCGCTGATAGGGGGACGCCCCGCGCGGCACCGTGTAGGTGCGCGCCCCGGGATAGGTGCGCGGGCCGGTGTAACGCGGCATCGGGGTCGGCGCCATCCGGTGGTACGGCGACCCGCTGAGGCGGCCCTGCAGCGTGGTCGGGCGGGTCAGCTTCGGCAGCGCCTGGACCGGCCGGGCGTAGCCGCCGGGCCGGCCCGCCGGCGTGCCGACGCGACCGCCGGGCGTGCCGGTCCGACTGCCGGGCGTGCCGTAGTGGCCGCTGCCCGGCCGGACGTTGCCCCACCGGCCGGGCGAGGCGGGGGTGTGGGTCCGGTAGTACGCGCCGTGGTGATAGTAGCGCGGGTAGTAGGCGCCCCAGTACGCGGTCCAGTACGGGCGGTAGTACCAGTAGTAGGCGTCGAACGGCCCGTAATAACAGGAGTACGGGCCGCAGCTCGAGAAGTACGAGCCCCAGGGACGATAGAGATGGCGATGCGGGCTGGCGTAGAAGCACCAGCCGGTGCCCCAGCCGGTCGCGATCGGGTGGGCGCCGTTGTACCAGTACGCGTCGCCTGAGTAGCCGAAGTCCGTGGGATCGCCGAGGAAATCGTAACCGCCGGTGTTCTCCTGGAAGAGGCGGTCATCGAACGGCGGGTACTCGTGGACGTGGGCCCCGGTGACGTTGCACCAGCCCTGGCCGTACTCGGCGTTGACCGCGTGCGGGCCGTTGTAGCGCCACTGCTGCCCGGGCTCCGCGGGCGCGCCGGCCGCGGGCGGGGCCCCCGCCGGCTCGTCGAGGAGCTCGTAGGGGCTCGCGGGCCGCTGCTGCGCCCGCGCCTGCGCTGGCGGCGGCGGCGCCGCCGGCTCGCGGAACACCGGCGAGTCGGCGTACGGACCGTCGTCGAGATCGCCGTCGCCGTACACCGATTGGGCCGAAGCGAAGCCCCCGCTCCCGACGAGCACCACGAGAACAGCCAGCCGCAGCATACGCATTGGCGACCTCCGGAGTAGCCCTCCCGACCCGTACCGCTACCTTACAGCATAGCAACACGGAGCGGGGCTGTCGAGGGCGGGATCAGGCGCGGCGCGGCCAGGCGCGCCCGGCGCCTACTCGAGCGCGGCCGCTACCGACGGCGCGGTCACCGCGCGCCCGATCCAGCGGGCGAGCCGGTCGAGGTCCGTGCACCCGAGGACGCGCGCCCGCTCCGCCGCCGTGACCGGCAGGCCGCGGGCGGCGAAGATGGCCAGCAGCGCCTCGGCCCGGCCCCGCACCTCACCCTCGGCCCGGCCCCGCACCTCACCCTCGGCCCGGCCCCGCACCTCACCCTCGGCCCGCAGTTGCTCCAGGCTCTCGTACCCCCGCCGCTGCAACAGGTTCCGCAGCGTCAGCTCATGCGCCAGCGTGCGGTCGAAGAGCGCGTCCACCGGCACCGGGTTGCGCAGGATCCCGGGGGCCGTGAGCTCCTCGCCCGCGACGGCGACGCGCGGCTCCCGTGCCGCCTCGTACACCTCGACCCGCCGCGCCCCGGTGAGGCGCGCCACCCACACCTGCCGGGTGCCCGCCTCCAGGAGGTCGCGGATCTTCTGCTGCAGCGTCCCCTCGTCCTGCCCCGTGTCCGCGTACTCGACGGCGAGCAGGGGTGCGCCTTTGATCCACCCCGGCGCGTCCGGCACGTTGCCCACGGCCACATCGGGCGCACGCAGGGTGTCAGGCGCGGGCGCGAAGCCCGCATCCACCCCCGCCGAGTCGACGTCCGGGTCGGTGTCGAGGACCTCGAACCCCACCCCGTTGGTGCCCGCCCCGCGGCCGCCCGACGGCTCGCAGTAGATCGGGTGCCCATGGGTCAGCTCGTAGCGATCGCCCTCGCGGAGCTGGTCCGCGCGGAAGGGACCGGTCCCGACGGGGCGACCGTAGGTCCGCCGGCGAGCCATGTCTGCATCTTGCCGCGGCGCCGCCCTCCGCGCAAGCCGCCCGGGACGGCGGGTCGGCGGCTGGCGACGACCGTGCCTACGCGCCCAGCACGTCCGCGAGCACCGCGTCGGCGAGCGCGGCCGTCTCCGCGGCCGCGGCGATGGTCTCGCCGGCGTGCTGCGCGGTCACGAGCGACCACGGGTCGATGCGGTTGCGCTCGTCGCCGTAGGAGAGCAGCACGTGCTCGGCCATGCCGTGGCCGGCGAGTCGGGGCAGCAGCGTGGCCGCCGCGGCCCGGTGCGCCGCCGGGAAGCGTGGGTCCGCGAGCGCGCCCGCGAGCAGCGCGCTGGGCTCGTGGGATCGGGGCACGGCCGCGAAGCAGGCCACGATCGCCTTGGCGGCGTTCTCGATCGCGCCGCGCCCGAAGAGGGCCGCCTCGCGCCAGCTCCCCCGCGTGACCTCGTCGCGGGCCCGCTCGAGGAGCTTGCGCGCGAGCCCCAGGCGGAAGCGCGCGTCCTGCTCGGCCGTCACACGCGCACCCCGTCCCAGCCGATGGCCCAGTTGGCCACGGTCGGCAGCCGCCGCCAGCGCCACGTGAGGTCCGCATCCCGCCAGAGCCCGGCCTCGTCGAGCCGGCACCGCAGCTGGGCGAGCCGCGTCGTGAGATAGGCGTCGCGCTCGGCGAGGACGATGGCGTCGAGCGCGAGGTCGAGGTGCAGCGGGGTCACGTCCGCCTCGAACTCGGCGGACGTGCGCGCGAGCACCGCGACCGGCTCGGTGCGCTCGAGCACCGGGCGGCGCAGCTCGGCGGCGCGCGCCAGCGGGTCCGGCGCCAGGCCGTCCGCGATCACGAGCAGGTCGATGTCGGAGTCCGGCCGGGCCGTGCCGCGCGCCTGGGAGCCGAAGAGCGCGATGCCACGGCAGCGCTCGCCGAGCGCGGCGCCCAGGATCGCGGCGAAGTCGCGGGCCACGGCGGTCGCGTCCATACGATGCGAACATAACAGAGCGAGCGCCGCCGAGCCACCGGCGGCTGGCGCCGGGCCGGCAACCCCGGGGACAAGCGCTTGATTTCAGACACGAAAGCCTGCCCGACGTCAGCGGGGGCACACGATGACGCCCGCGCGGAAAGACCCGGCGGCAGTGCGAGGTGGAAGTAAGCGCGTCAGGTGGAAGCGTGTCACACGCCCCGCAGGGGCGGGCAGCGAGCAGCTATAGGGGGATGAGCTGGAATCTCGCGATCCAGGTCTCCATCGAGTCCATGACGCCGTACCCGACGATATAGTCGTTCGGCGCCACCGCCACGAGCCGGGCGCTCCCGAGGTGCTTGCGCGGTGCCGAGAGACCCAGCTCGGGCCCGACCAGCGCCACCCGGACCATGCTGCCCTGCAGGTCCAACACGTAGACCTCCAAGAACAGCTCGGTCGCGCGGACGGCCACGAGGTGCTCGCCGTCCCACGTCAACTGGTCGGCCAACCCCTGGTTGGCGGGCCTGATCGGCACCGGCTGGCGCAAGAGCGATGGCTCCCCGTCGGGTCCCACGACCGTGAGAAAGCTCGCCGGCCACTGCGGCTGGCTGTAGCACACCTCCGGGGTCGGCCAGCGGGTGAAGCAGACACCATAGACCAGAACAGCGGCCGAGGAACCGGCGGCGGTCGTGCGCTGACTGTTGCTCACAACGAAGTCGCTCGGCGTCAGGTCGAACTTCTGCACGGCACCTAGATCGAGCGAGCGCGGCAGCACCCACACGGTGTCCGAAAAGCAGGCCTTGCTGTCACGCTCGAACCACTCGAGCATCACCTTGTCGCCGACGAACTCGGCCGCCAGTACTGGCGCGTTGCCAACTGCGGCGGGGAAGGGGTGGTCTGCCACCCACGCCCCGTGGTCGTCAAAGGTCGAGACGCCTGACGTCCCGAACACCTGGAACGCGCGGCCGTCCCAGGCAACGACCGGAAGATTACCTCCGACCATCGGGACTTGCGGGCAGGCGCCGAGAGCGGGCCAGGTGTCATCGGTGACGAGACAGAACCGGGTATCGTAAGAAAGGCCGTCCTGAGCGACATAGGTGATGATGGCCCCGTAGCCCGTCGAGGCGCGGACCACATTACCGACACCGACGGGCGCGTCGTCATAGGGCCGGCGCGGATTGCGCGAGCTCGTGGTGAGGCGGCCCTCGAGATCGAGCCGCAGCAGCTCGTTGGTACCGAAGAAGGCCACACCCTGGTCATCGAGGAACAGCGCGACGGGTTCGTTGAAGCCACCCGCGAGAAGCGTCGGATCTGGCCCCGCGACGAGCTCATCGTACGCGACGAGCGCGCGATGCGTCGGCGGAGGAGCGGCGGTGACCCGGGGCGTGCTGCACACCAGCGCGTCCTCGGCTGCCCCGTCTTCGGGCGCGCCGTCTTCTGGTGCGCCGCCATCGGCGCCGGCGAGGTTGTTGCCGCCGCATCCCAAGGCGGCAAAGAGAAACGCGAACAGTACGCGCATCAGCGCACCCCGGGTCATCGCTCAGACTCCCCAGCTCAGCGGATTCCGTTGCAGATCACCACTTCGTGGGGCTCCTCAGCGCGAAGCCCGCCGCCGCAGGTCACGCTGGGATTGCTCAGCGTGGTGCAGAGGTGGGACGAGAGCACCGGGTAGTCGTTGAGGTCCGCGACGGCGACCCCGCGCGACGGGGCGATTTCGCCATCCGCATGCGGCACGTGCACCGTGTCGATCGTGTGATGGTCGCAATCAGTGATGGAGCCGTGCGGCACGAACGCCTCAATGTTCTTGTCCCAGACATCGTTGCGGTTCACGAGGCCAATGCCGCTGTTGGCGTTCATGGTCGTATCGCCGCAGACGCTGGCGTTGTAGAGGTTGGGCGAGTGCCACTTACCCATGTTGTAGCTCTGCTCGGTGGCGCTGAACGTCCCCCAGGTCCAGCGATAATGGACACTCGGCGCCGTGATGGACCCGCCAGGGTACCAGAAGTACAGCGCGCCGTTCCCCGTGTTGAGGGGATTACTGTTGGCATACACGTACGCGCGCCAGAGCATGGCTGGACGCCCCGCGACTACGTCGTTGTCTTGCCAGGTCGCGGTGCCGTAGGTCCAGACACCCCCACTGAAGATGTAGAGATCCAGCAGGTTCACCCGAGGCTTTCCGGTCGCGGCCTTGACCCCCAGGTACAGCCTCCCGTCCGGCCCCGCGGCGACCCCGGGCGTGTAATCGGCGGACCGGATCGGCGAGCCCCCAACCATGGCTGCCGTCCACCCCGAGAAGTTCAGGTACCAGTCGAAGGAGCCGTAGTACACGTTGTTGGTGGCGTCATCGCGCGCGACGATGTAGAGGTTTCCTCCCAGCACCGCGGCTGAGACCTCGCGGAAGGTGGTTCCGGCCGGGTTGCTGAGCGGGGTCGACCAGGGATACCAGCCATAGGCGTCCATGGTCGCGTAGTGGATCTGACCCCCGGTCGTCGCGCCAAACAGCACCAGGCGTGGCCCGGCCGAGGTCAGGAAGTTCACCAGCGCCGGTTGCGAATCCGATCGGTGGGCGTCCGTGCCGATGTCGAGATAGGGAGTGACCCAACTGCCGGCGCGCTGCGCCGTCTGCGTGTACTTGAAGCGATGCGTCGTCTGGTCAGCTACGACAACGAAGGTCCAGGAAGTGCTGCTGATCGTGTACCGTGCGCCGGCCGGAGCGAGGGTGGAGTTGCTGTCGGGCATGTCCTCGATCTCCTGCATCACCGGATGGTCGTAGCCCGTGTTGCCGTCCCAGGTGTCCTCGTGCCACGCTTGCTCGGCTACAGCTGCGCGCACGGGGGCACTATCCATGTACCCGTCGCGATTCCAGTCGATCCAGTGCGACCCTGGGCTGAATTCGGTGAAATTGTAGGGTGTACTGAGCATGAAGGAAATGTCGGCCCCTGGACTGAATCCGGAAGCCTCGTCGAGACTGGCGGGGTTGACGGCAGCGCGGGTTCCGTCCGAGAAGGCCGTGCCTGACTCCAGACCATTCCGCTGGTCCTGATAGGCGTAGTTCATGAGGCTCGGATAATTCGGCTTCCGATTGACGTCTCCAGCCGAGGACGCCCCCCAGTGCTGTAGGCCGAGTTGGTGTCCGAGTTCGTGGGTGAGTGCCGTGCGCGACCCGAAGCAGGAGACACGGCTGCCGACAATGGATGTGCCTGCGGAGCAGTCCTCCTCGGCCCAGTGGAAGATAGTCTGCCTTATGTTGCTTATGGTCGGGCTAGATAGACTACAGGTCGTGCTGACGACCGAGGCGCCGCCGAAGTTGCCGCACACCTTGCTGATGCCATCGGCGTCGCCGGATTCGTTGTTGCAGGGATCCGCAGCGAGATCCGCCGGCGGCAGATCGAAGTGCGCCGCGATGCCGGCGACGCCATCCGGGTTGTTCATGCCCGTGATCGAGCTGAACCGTGCGGCGACGAACTCCGCGTTGGTCCTCCCCATGGTCGTCCCGCAGCTCGAGAGACGATCGATCTCGACGAAGAAGTCCTTGTGGCGCGGGCTGGCGCCCCAGAGCGGCAGGTACTGCGCGTTATCCGCCGACGCACTGGCGTTCGGACACATCTGCTGGGCCGGAAGGCCCTTCCTGGTGTCGGTGGAGCACCCCGTCGCTTCCCAGAAGTCAGGGAGCCCGTCGCCGTCCGTGTCGCGCGGGTCGGTCACCGTGGAGCAGTCGAATCCGCAGACGACGCCGGCCTTCTGCTTGCAGATGCACAGCTGGTCCTCGAGGAAGTCTCCGAGGCCGTCTCCGTCGAGATCCCGTAGCTGCCGGTCGTTCCTGAGAGCCCGCACCGGGCCTTCGCGTGTCCCCGGGGGCGGGGTCGCAGTCGCGATGAGCCATTTCGTCGACGTCGCCGTCCCGCCCATCATTCGTGTACCAAGTCCGACGCCGTTTGCATACTGGAGATCCCGGGGGACGTAGTGACTGCCGTTCCAGTCGAGTCGCGCGATGCCGGTCGCGCCCGCGCCGTCGTTCACCAGCACCGTCTCGAACGACTCCTGCGAGCCCTGATTCGTGGTGATCGAGTAGCCGCCCGTGCGGTACTGCCCCACGTTGGCGCCGTTCCAGAACAGGTTGAAGTTCATGCCGTAGCGGCCGCCATAGTTCGGGCCATAGGCGTACACAATGAGATAGAAGGGCTGCGTGTACCCGGCCGGCACCTTGTACGTGATGCAAGCGGCGGTCCCGCCCGAGCCGGGACAGTTGTCGTTATATCCATTAGGCACCTCGTTGAACAGCGTTCCATAGGTGAGGTGCATCACGGCCATGGTGCCGACCGGGGTGTAGTTGGCCACCTTGAAAGTATAGGTGACGTTCGGGGTGAGGGTGGTGGTTCCGATGTACACCTGGGTCGCGGTCGTCACATCCTCGAGCCAGCAGTAGGTGCCGGCGGTGCAGCACGTGCTGCTCGTGCAGGGGGCGGCCGTAGCGGGCCTGGCGCCGCCGGTGATGGCCATGAGCAGAAGGAAGCCAAGAAGGCGCACGCGGTTGGTCATCATCGCCTCCTCACTCTCCCAGGGTGGAGCGCATGAGCTCGCCCCGCAGCCTGGTCACGTCGTCCTCGGAGTGCCCGTTCGCCCGCCACTGGGCCTCCTGGGCAGTAATGATGGCGCGGTAGTGGTTCAAGCGCGCCATGTGCTCCTCGTCTGGCGGCTGCGGCGTCAAGGCCGGGCCCTCGGCGCTCGTGGGCACCGCCACGCCCTCCGGCACCCACTGCTTCCAGGCGCCGACTGGCGGCTGGGCGGAGATTGCCGCCTTCTGGGTGGCGACCTCTCCGGCGGACTCTGCGCCGCGCTCGCAGGCTGCGCACACGAGTAGAACTGGGATGAGCAACGACATTCCCCGCATGGTGCTCTCTCTCTGGCGGGCCAACGCGAATGCCCCCACTCGCCCCCACTGCGCTGGTCGCGTGCCCGACCGAGAACGAGGCCCCCCCCTGCTTTGTTCGTCAAGAGCGAAGAATGAGAAGACTATCCAAAATGACGAGGTTCGTAACTTTCTGAGGCCCGTTTTTGCATAGAGCCGAGCCGACTCGGCGCTATGCAAAATTGCCGTCGTCCGCCCCCGTCCCCGCCGCTCCCTCCGGCCCGCGGTCGGTCGAGCGGTGGGCCGGGGCGCCGCGGCCGTCCCGCAGGGCTTGCGCCCGCGCGATGACGGCCGCGAGGCCGGTCGTGGTCGCGTAGGCGCCCAGCTCCGCGACCGGCACGAAGCGCGCGGCCGCCGCGTCGGTGCCCGCGGCGAGCGGGCCCACGGGACAGGTGCCGAGGAAGTCGACGATCACGTAGTGGTAGGCGACCCGGCCGTCGGCCGCGGTGAGGACGCGGTCGAGCACCTCGACGATCGGGCCGAGGGTGGCGGCGAGGCCGGTCTCCTCGCGCAGCTCGCGCGCGGCGGCCGCCTCGAGGCTCTCGCCCACCTCGACCGCGCCGCCGGGGATGGTCCAGGCGCCCTCGGCCGGCGGGTGGCCGCGGCGCACGAGCAGCACCCGGTCGGCGCCGCCGGCCTCCCGCTCCAGCAGGATGACCCCGACGGCTACGATCGGCCGCGGCGGGAAGCGGCGGCTCATCGCGGCCGCTGGGAACCGGCCGGCGGCGGATCGTCGAACTGGACCGCCTCGAAGATCATCTCCTCCAGGTCCTCGTTCGGCGGCGCCGCCGGCACGATCCGCACCGGCGCGGGCGCCGCGGCGAGCGGTGCCGCCGCCGCCGGCGCGGCCGCGGGTGCCGCCACCGCCGGCGCGGCCGCGGGCGCCGCGACCTCCGGCGCGGGCGGCGGCGCGGCCAGGAGGTCGATGTCCGCCGCGGCCGGGGCCGCGTCCACGGCCGCGACCGCGCCCCGCGCGAGGCGCGCGCGGATGCGCCGGCGCTGGTCGAGCTCGCGCTGCTCGTCCACGTCGAGCTGGTCCTCGGCGCGCTTCAGGCGCGCGCCGCACGCCACGCAGCGCAGCCGCCCGCCCGTCGGCACGCCGCACTCGTCGCACTTCGCCTCCGTGGGGTCGGCCGCGGCGGGCCTGATCGCCGCCGCCGGCGCGGCCGCCCCGCGCGGCTTCCCCACCCACATCCCACAGGCGGCGCAGAAGCCACCCTGCGCCGGGTCATGCTCGCTGCCGCAGTGGATACACTGCACGTTCACTCTCCGTCTGGCGGCGCGCGGCGTAGCGCGCCCTACTCCGCCTCGCCGAGCACCAGCCCGTCGAGCCGCCCGAGCCGCGCCGCCACGTAGTCCGCGTCCACGGCGAGGCTGTCGCCGCGCCGCTCGGGGGCTTCGAACATGAGGTCGTGGCACACCTCCTCGAGGATGCCGCGCAGGCCGCGCGCGCCGGCCCGGCGCCTGATCGAGTAGCGCACGATCTCGCGCAGCGCGCCGTCGGTGAAGCGCAGCCGCACCTCGTCCACCGCGAGCAGCTCCTGGTACTCGCGCACGAGCGAGTCCGGCGGCACGGTCAGGATCTTGAGCAGGTCGTCCTCGCCGAGCGCGTCGAGCTCGACCACCACCGGCAAGCGTCCGAGGAACTCCGCGATCATGCCGTACTCGAGCAGCTCCTTCGTGGTCACGTGGCGGCGCTCGCCGCTGCGGCCGTCGGTGCCGAAGCCGATCGCCTTCTCGGCGCCGTACATGTGGATGTCCGAGAAGGTGCCGGCGCAGATGAAGAGGATGTCCTGCGTGTCCATCAGCACGAAGTCGTGCTTGTTCCAGTGCTGCGTCACGTTGAGCGGGACGAAGACCTCGCGTCCCTCGAGCATCTTCAGCAGCGCCTGCTGCACGCCCTCGCCGCCGATGTCGCGCGACCCGGCCCCGGTGCGGGCGCCGTGCGAGCGCCGCGCGATCTTGTCGACCTCGTCGACGAAGATGATGCCGCGCTGGGCCGCCTCGAGGTCCTGGTTGGCCTTGAAGAGCAACTCGGCCGCCATCACCTCGACGTCCTTGCCGTAGTAGCCGGCCTCGGTGTACTCGGTGGCATCGACGACCGAGAAGGGCACCTTGAGGCAGTCGGCGAGGTTGCGCGCGAGGTGCGTCTTGCCGCAGCCGGTGGGCCCGATCATGAGGATGTTGGCCTTCTTGAGCGCGCTCTTCCGCCCCCGCGCCGCCCGCTGCCCCACCCGCTTGAGGTGGTTGTAGGCCGCGATGGCGATGACGCGCTTCGCGCGCTCCTGGCCGACGACGAACCGGTCGAGGTAGTCGTAGATCTCGCGCGGCGTCAGCAGGGGCGCGTCGGAGCGGTCGATGATGCGGGCGCTGCTCTTCACTCGGGTGTCCCTCGGCGAGTCGTCGATTGTAGCGCGCGTCGCGCGGGCGCGCCAAACGGGCGCCGGCGCCCCCACGCCGCCCGCCTTGCGGGCGCGCGACGGCGGGAGCTGGTCCACGGGGCGTGGCGGGGGCTTGCGGCTGGACATGCGGCAGATCCTCCTCAGTAGCGCTTGGTCCACAGCACGTCGAGCGCGCCCACGCCGGCGTCGCCGAAGAGGGTCTCCAGCACCCAGTTCGGGTTGATCTGGTACCGCACGTGCGCCTCGTTCTGGTTCTGGTCCTCGGCCGCGCCGAAGACGTGGACGTAGCCGACGTAGATGCGGTCGCTGTTGTTCTTGCCCACCACGACGCGGGTCTCGGTGCCGGCGGCAGCCTGGTTCTGCTCCTGC
>DASXVK010000292.1:0-6099 GCA_036504295.1 Polyangia bacterium | reverse complement strand
GACGTGGACGTGAACGGGGTCGCCACCGTTGACGACGGTGCCGCAGGCGTCAACGTGGGACGACCACGTTCAGGTCCACGTCGCCGTCAAAGTTCACGACCACGTCAAAGTCAAAGTCAAAGTCAAAGTCCACGTCAACGTCAACGTCAACGCTGACGTTGACTTTGGCCGCGCCGGAGCCGCGCTCAGCGCGGCTGGGCGCGGAACCACGCCACGAAGCGCGCGATGCCCTCCTCGATCGGCACCGCCGGCGCGTAGCCGAGGTCGCGGCCGGCGCGGGCGACGTCGGCGTAGGTGATGGGGACGTCGCCCGGCTGGTCGGGCAGGGGCGTGAGCCGCGGCGTCTGGCCGAGCGCGGCGCCGATGAGCGCGACGAGGCGGGCGAGGGTGGTGGTCTGCGAGCCGCCCAGGTTGTAGATGCCGACGCCGGTCGCCTCGCGCTCGACGGCGGCCGCGGTGCCGTCGATGATGTCGTCGATGTAGGTGTAGTCGCGGGCGCTCTGGCCGTCGCCGAAGAAGGGCACGGGCGCGCCGTCCGCGATGAGCCGCGTGAACTTGTGGATGGCCATCTCGGGGCGCTGGCGCGGGCCGTAGACCGTGAAGAAGCGCAGGCAGGTGGCGGCGAGGCCGTAGAGGTCGGCGTAGGTCGCGCACATGAGCTCGCCCGCGCGCTTGGTGGCGGCGTAGGGCGAGGCCGGCCGCACGGCGGGATCGCTCTCGCTGAAGGGCACGGCCGAGTGGGCGCCGTAGACCGAGGAGGAGGAGGCGAAGACGAAGCGCCCGACGTCGTGGCGGCGGCCGGCCTCGAGCAGGTTCAGGGTGCCGCCGACGTTGACCCGCTCGTAGCGCCCGGGCGCGGCCAGCGAGGGGCGCACGCCGGCGAGCGCGGCCAGGTGGCAGATCAGCTCCACCCGGGGCGGGCCCGCCACCAGCGCCTCGACGAGCGCCTCATCGAGGATGTCGCCGCGGACGAGCCGGAACCCCGGGTGCCCGAGGAGCGCCGCGACGTTGCGCTCCTTGAGCGCCGGCTCGTAGAACGGGTCGAAGCTGTCGAGCCCGACCACCTCGTGGCCGCGCGCGAGCAGCCGCGCCGCGAGGTGCGAGCCGATGAAGCCGGCCGCGCCGGTGAGGAGCAGACGCATGCTCGGGACTGTAGTGCGGCGGGCGGGCGGCGGCAACGGGCGGCGTGGTACGATGGCGCGGCGACATGATGATGCGACTCGGAGTGGCCGCGCTCGCGGTCTGGTTCGCGGCTTGCCGCGGCGGCACCGAGGTGCCGAATGATACGCGTGACGCGGCCGTCGCCGATCGCGGGGCGGTGAGCCTCGACGGCCCGGCCGGGTCCGACGCGGCCGGGGTCGACGCGGCGCCGGATGCGGCGCGCGATGCGGCGGCGGGCGACGCCGGGGTCGACGGGCCGGTGCCGGTCGACGCGGCGGCGCAGTCGGACGCGCCGCCGCCGGCGGATGCGCTGCCGCCGGCGGACGCGCTGCCGCCGGCGGACGCGGCGCCGCCCGCGGACGCGGCCCCGCCGGACGACGCGCCGCCGCCGGACGACGCGGCGCCGCCGGACGACGCGCCGCCGCCGGACGACGCGCCGCCGCCCGCGCCGACGCTGCTCATCAGCCAGGTGCAGACGCGCGGCGACAACGGCGGCAACGACGAGTTCGTCGAGCTCTACAACCCGAACGCGTTCGCGGTCACCTTCGACGCGACCTGGACCCTGAAGGCGCGCAGCGCGATCGGCGGCGTCGCCACGTGCGCCACGAGCACGCTGGTGACCCGGTTCACGGGCGCGGGGCAGACGATCCCGGCGCACGGGCGCATCCTGTTCGCGAACAGCACGGTGCCGCCGTACAACGGCGCGGTGGCCGCGGACGGCACGTACACGACCGGCATCCCCGACGCGGCGAGCCTCGTGCTGCTGCGCGGCGCGACGGTCGTCGACGCGCTCTGCTTCTACTTCGACGCCACGACCCAGGGCGCCCTCACGGGCTGCTCGGTGCCCTACACCTGCGAGGGCACGCCGGTCCTGAACCCGCACAACAACACCCCGGCGACCAACAGCGACGTGAGCCTCGAGCGCAAGCCGGGCGGCGCGGCCGGGAACGGCCAGGACACCGGCGACAACAGCGCCGACTTCGCGGTCACGACCCCGTCGAGCCCCCGCAACCTCGCGAGCGCGCCGGCGCCCTGAGCCCCAGGGTCCACTTCTAATCGAAGAGCTCGGCGACCGCAGCGGCCCGCGCCGCGCGGCGGATCCACGAGTCGAGGGTCGGAAGGTCGGTGCACGCGAGCACCCGGTCACGGTCGGCGTCGCGGAGCACCAGCCCGCGGGTCTCGCAGATCGCGAGCAGCGCCTCGAGCTTGGCGGCGATCCGGCCGCGGGTCTCGCCGCGCGCCTCACCGCGCGCCTCGCCGCGCGCCTCGCCCTTCGCGATGAGCTCGCGGGCCTTCGTGGTCTGCTCCAGCCACTCAGGGAACATCAGCTCCTCCAGCTTCCGCCGCATCGCCTCGCCCAGGCACTCGTAGGCGATCCAATAGTACTGCGCCCGCAGGTCCTCGTCGAGCGACGCCAACGTGGCGGCCAGGGCCGCGATCACCTGCTCTGCGCCGGGCTCATCGCCGTGCGCGATGGCGGACAGCACGACTCGCTCCGGCGTCTCCTTGTCGGGCGCGGTGACCCACGGGATGCCGCTCCGGCCGAGGACCACCGGCGTGAAGGTGCAGCCCGGCTGCCCGGTCGCGATCGGCCGGGCGGCCCAGGCCGCGACCGCGGGATCGGGTGCGATGACGGCGAGCGACGCCGGACCATGGTGGCGCAGCCGTTCGCCCATGACGTAATAGGGCCAGACGTCGACCTTATCCGGATCGGGCGCGAGCTGCACCTCGACGACGACGGCCCGCAGCCCCGCCCGGGCGCGCACCTCGAAGACCAGGTCCGCGCGCCGCTCGGTCGGCACGGGCGCGTGCGTCACGGGATCGCAGACGACCACCTCGGCGTCGGGCGTGAGCCCGAGGGCCGGGCCGAGCAACTCGAGGATGAGCCGCGGCGCGCGGGCGAGGAGCAAGATCAACGCCTCGTGCAGGAGGCTGGGCATGACCACGGAGCCAAGCAGGCGGCATGCCAATGCCAAGGTCCGGAAACCACGCGCTGCCGCCGCGTCTCGCTGTCCGGGCCGCCGGACACGGCCGGATTCCGGCCGGCCAGGCGACGCCGCAGACTTCGCGGCCACGACCCCACCCACCCCCCGCAACCTCGCGAGCGCGCCGGCGCCCTGAGCTACCCCGACTCCCCCGCCGCGGCCCCGGTCGTGAAGAGCGCCAGGTACTCCACGTTGCCGGCCGGGCCGGTGATGGGCGACTCGACGACGCCGACGACGGTGAAGCCGTGGGCGCGCGCGAACTCGCACACCTTGTCGACGGCGGCCTGCCGCTTCTCCGGGCTCTTGACGACGCCGCCCTTGTCCACCTCGCCCTTGCCGACCTCGAACTGCGGCTTGATGAGCGTGACGAGCGGCCGGCCAGGCCCGAGCAGCTCGCCGAGCTTCTCGAGCACGAGGGTGAGCGAGATGAAGCTGAGGTCGGCGACGCCGAGGTCGAGCGGCTCGGGGATGGCGCTGCGCTCGAGGTAGCGCAGGTTCTGCCGCTCCATGACGACGACGCGCGGGTCCTGGCGCAGGCTCCAGGCGAGCTGCCCGTAGCCGACGTCGACGGAGTAGACGCGGGCGGCGCCGCCCTGGAGCAGCACGTCGGTGAAGCCGCCGGTCGAGGCGCCCGCGTCGAGCGCGACCTTGCCGCCGACCGCGAGGCCGAAGTGGGCGAGGGCGTGGGCGAGCTTGACCCCGCCGCGCGAGACCCACGGGATGTCCTCGCCGCGCAGCCGCACCGCCGCGTCCTCGGCGACCATCAGCCCGGCCTTGTCCGCGACGTGGTCGCCGACGAGCACCTGGCCCGCCATGATGAGCGCGCGCGCCCGCTCGCGGCTGCCCGCGAGGGCGCGGTCACAGAGGAGCCGGTCGAGGCGCACCTTCGCCATGCGGGTGGGATGATAGCCTTTCCCGCGGCGGGCGCGCCCGATATCATGAGCGCATGAGGCTCCTCTGCGGGGTGGTGCTGGTGGGTCTGTGCTGCGCCGCGGCGCCGGCGGCGGCGCGCACCTTCGGCTGCGCGGCCAGCACCAACTGCACCGACGACGCGGCCACCGGCTGCACCATCTTCGAGAGCCGCGCCGACGCCGTCCGCGACTACTACTACTACCGCCTGCCCGACGGCTACGACCCGGCGAAGGCCTACCCGCTGCTCCTGTGGTTCCACGCCATGGGCCAGACCGCGGACGCGCCCAGCCCGAACGACGACTGCATCATCTCGGCCGCGAACCTGATGGTGGAGATGGCGAACGGCGGCTCCCGCGGCCTCGACGCCAAGGACATGATCGTCCTCGGCCTCTCCCAGCGCGGCATCCAGGACTTCCTCGGCGACTTCTGCCGGCAGGACTGCCCGACCCCGGCCCCCGACGACGCGGCGGCCAAGGCCGACATGCTCGAGCTCATGGATCAGCTCGTGGCACGCTTCCGCGTGAGCTACGTGATCACCGCCGGCGCGAGCATGGGCGGCTACGTCGCGCTGCGCCTGGCGCAGCTCGCGCCCGACAAGGTGCACGTCGTCCTCGGCTCGGCCCCGGCCCTGCACCGCGGCCGCCAGTCCGTGAGCGAGATGGGCGAGAACGGCCCCGGCAGTGCCGCCATCGAGGGGGCGTTCGCGGCGGGCCTGTACGACGACAAGCTCGTCTTCGACCTCATCGGGCTCGCCGACGAGAACTACACCGACATCGTGCTCGCGAACCAGGCGCTCAGCGGCGTGATGAGCGGCAAGCCGTGGTGGCAGTACGCCGAGGAGCAGGGCGTCCCGCACGTCAACCACTTCACGGACGACTACCTGTGCCCCGCGTCGGGCGGCTACCGCAGCCCGAGCTCGACGTGGCCGCCGCTCTGCGACGACGCGGGCGGGCGCAAGCCGTGGCTGCAGAACGTGGCGTACGGGTGCCAGCACCCGGACCAGGCGAGCTGCGGCAGCAGCGATCCGTACACGACCGGGCGGTTGTGGGACGAAGTTCGCGCGTGGGAGGCGGCGCACGCGGCCGTCGCCGGAGGGGAGCTGCAGCCGCGCGCGGGTTGGCAGGTGCCGGCGAGCGACGGGTGGTACCTCGAGCAGGCGCTCTACGCGCAGGGCGGCAAGGAGCCGGGGGTAGCGCCGGTCGGGGACGGCGGCGTGACCACGGACGGCGGCGGGGGGCCCGGGCCGAACGCGGACGGGGGGACGGCGGCGGGCGACGGCGGCACGGGCGGCAGCGGGGGCGGGGGCGGGTGCAGCGCGGCCGGGGCGGCGGGGGCGGGCGGGGTGCTCGCGCTGGCGCTGGCGGTGGCGCTCGGGCTCGCGCGCGGGCGCGGGTTCAGGTGCGGGCGGGCCCGGCCGCGGCCGCGCCTGTAAGTCGGTGCGACTTCCTCTTGACGCCGCGCGCGGGCCCGCGTATAGAAAGGAGCCTGTTGGGGCTGTAGCTCAGCTGGGAGAGCGCTAGAATCGCACTCTAGAGGCCGAGGGTTCGATCCCCTTCAGCTCCACAAAAACACGAGGGGTCCTGCAGAGATGCCGGACCCCTTTCGTGTGTCTGGGGGTCGAAAACGGCCCTGGTGTGAGAATCCTCGTCAATTCTCACCAACTGCCTCGAGGTGAGACCACCCTCGATGACCGTGAGCATGCGACGCGCGCCAGCACGATCGGCCGCGCCCGCCTGCGTGTAGTGAAGCTTCGTCGTCGTCGGGGTCGTGTGGCCGAGCTCCCTCGCGACTATGTGAGCGGCGACGCCGGCGTCGGTCGTGAGCGTCGCCCAGGTTCCCCGTAGCCCGTGCACCGTCACCTCGGGCACGCGGGCCTTCTTGCAGATGGTCTTCGTGACCCGCAGCAGCCAGGTGTGGGTCCGGTGCCCCGTCTGGGAACCCTCCTGTCGGCTCGCACATAGATCCGCACGGTGGTTCTCTCGCAAATCCGCGAGGAAGGCGGGCGGCAATCCCGGATTGGAAGGGGTAGCGGGCGCGCTCG
>DASXVK010000291.1:0-3753 GCA_036504295.1 Polyangia bacterium | reverse complement strand
GCAGGGTAGGGGAGAGCTCCCACGGCCCCTCGCGGCCGAGCTGCCGGATGATGCCGAGCAGCCGCAGCTCGCCCTCCACGTCGAGGGCATAGCCGCTCTTGGCCTCGCAGGTGGTGACGCCCGCGGCGAGCAGGCGCGTGAGCCGCCCGCGGGCGCCGGCGAGGAGCTCGGCGTCCGACGCGGCGCGCGTGTGCCGCACCGTCGAGTGGATGCCGCCGCCCGCGGCCTGGATCTCGAGGTAGGTGCGCCCCTCGACGCGCATGGCGAACTCGGCCGCGCGGTCCCCCGCGAAGACCGGGTGCGCGTGCGGCTCGACCAGCCCCGGCGTCACGAGGCCGCCCTCGGCGTCGATCACGGCGGCGCTGTCGGCGACGGGGGGCAGCCCCGCCTCGGGCCCGACGTAGCGAATGCGGCCCCCGGCGGCGGCGACGACCACGTCCGCGCGCAGCCCGAGCGGGCCCTCGCCCGCGGCGGTGCAGGTCATGAGCTGCCCGATGTTGCGGATCACGACGTCGACGGGGGCTGAGGTCTGCATGGGCTCGCTCATGGCGGCGGGCGCCGCCTCGATCAGTTGATGCGGAAGCGCTCGATCTCCGCCGCGAGCAGCTCGGCGTGCTTGCCCAGCTCCTCGACCGCGTGCTCGACGCCCGCCACCGACTCGCGGTGCTCGTCGGCGACGGCGCGGATGGCGGCGGTCGCCGCGCGGATGCGCTCGCCGCCCTGCGACTGGCTCGCCTGCAGCCGTGACAGCGCCTCCACCATGTCGGTGACGGTGCGGGTCATCTCGGCCAGGCGGCCCGCGCCCTCGCTCTGCTCGCGGCTGGCGTTGCCGACGCGGGTGACGACGTCGCGCAGGCTCTCGCTCAGATCGCGGATGTGGCCGGCGCCGCTCGCCTGCTCGCGCGTGGCGCCGGCGATCTGCCGCACGTTGTCGGCCACGGCCTGCATGGCGGCGGTGACCGCGGCCGAGCTGCGGGCCTGCTCGGTCGTGGCGTCGGCGATGGCCTGGGCCGCCTGCGTGGAGGCGCGGACCCGCTCGAGGATCTCGCTCAGCAGCGCGGTCGCCGCCCGGGCCTGGAGCGCGCCCGCGTCCGACGCGCGCGCGCCGTCGTCGACCGCGTCCCGGGCCGCCTGCGCCTTCTGCTGCACGGCCTCGATGAGCTGCCCGATCTCGCCGATGGACTGGGTCGTGCGCCGCGCCAGGTCCTTGATCTCGCTGGCGACGACGGCGAAGCCGCGGCCGTGCTCACCGGCCTGCGCCGCGATGATCGAGGCGTTGAGGGCGAGGAGGTTCGTGCGGTCGGCGAGCTCGTTGATGACGGCGAGGATGCCGCCGATCTCGGCGATCTGCGACTCGAGCGACAGGGTCACCTCGGTCACCTTGGCCGAGGTCTCGTGGATGCGCTCGACCCCGGCGAGGGTCTCGCGCAGCGCCGCGCCGCCCCGGGTGGCGTCGGCGGCCACCTGCTGCGCGGTGCGCGCCGCGGCGCCGGCGTGGGCCCGGACCTGCTCGATGGAGCGGTCCATCTGCCCGATGGAGCTGAGCGTCTGCGGCACCGACGAGGCCAGCTCGCCGGCCCGGCGGGCGACCTCGCTGATGGAGCGCGCCAGCTCGGTGACGGAGACCGCGGTCTCGTCCACGGTGGTCTCGGCGGTGGCGACGCTCTCGGCGACCTCGCGCGACAGCAGGCTGATGCGCGCGGCCGACTCGGCGCCCTCGCGCGCGTCCTGGGACACGGCGCGGGCCCGCTCGGTGACGGCGCGCAGGCCCTCGATCAGCGCGCGCGTCTCCTCGTGCGTGTGGTGGGCCTCGCCGGCCTGCGCCTCGGCGCCCACCGACACCTTCGAGGCGCCGTCGCTGATCTTCTTCGCCACCCGGCCGAGCGCCTCGGCGGTCTGGGTGATGCGCTTGACGATGCGCGAGAGGCGCGCCGTGGCGATGTCGACGGCGCGGCCGACCTGGCCGATGGCGTCGCTGCCGTCGTCGGCGATGCGCTCGGCGAGGTCGCCCTGCGAGACGCGCTCGGCGGCCAGTCGCACCGCCTCGAGCCGGCGGAGCGTCAGCCGCTGCACCACCTCGACCCCGATGAGCGCGAACGCGAGCGCCGCGGCCGCGCTCGCGAGCAGCATGGCGAGGCCGAACCAGTCGTCGCGCGGCGGCGGCGTGCAGGCGACGACCAGGTGGCCGCCGGCCACCTCGGCCGACGCCATGGCCATGCCCGCGGGCGCGCGCCGCCCGCGCTCGCCCGCCCACAGCCGCCGGGCCTCGGCCACGCGCTCTGCGCTGTCGGTCCCCTCGCCGAAGCTCGCGCGGGTGACCGCGCCCGCGTGGTCCACGAGCAGCACGAACGCGGCCTGCGGCGCGAGCGCCTGCGCCGCGCCCGCGACCGCGGCCACCTCGCCCGGCGGCAGCCGCCGCGCGCGCTCGAGCAGCCGCCCGAGGGACAGCCGCGCGCACTGCTCCGCGTCCGCCTCGCCGTGGCGCGACCACGCCAGGCGCCCCCCGACCCAGTTCACGAGCGTCAGCCCGAGCATCGCCGCCGCCACCACGGCGTGCATGAGCCAGCGCGAGCGCAGGCGGTCGAGCACGAGGAGACGCTACCAGAAGTGCGGGCGGGCGGGAAGTTGCGGGCGAGGCGGGCGGAGCGGACGCAACCGCACGCCCGGCCGCCCGATACCCCCGGCGCACCTCGCAAGGAGATCGCCATGGGTTGCCCGGGGATCGGAACCGAGACCGATCAGCTCCGCAAGTACCAGATCGCCAACGCCACCTCGCGCCAGAACCCGCCGCCTGCCGGGGCGCCGCCCAGTGGCACGCGCGGCTGCGCTGCCCCCGCCTCATCGCGGCCCACTGCCCGTACGACGGCCAGCCCCACGGCGCCCCGAACCGCGACGCCCGCCCGCGCGGGCGCCGCCCGCACCGCATCGGACTCCGCCGCCGGCGCGCCGGCGCGCGCGCTCGTCGGCGACCTCCTCCACGCCGCGGCGAAGCAGATGCCCGGCGAGGTACCGCACGACTGGCCCCTCAAGATTCGGGAGATCGTCGCCGAAGGCATCCATCTGGGCGAGGTCATCGGAGTCGGCGGCCTGGCGGCGCCGCTGGCCGGCCTCGCCGGTGCCGGCCTCTTCTTCATCAGCTTCTGCCAGGAGCTGCACGATGCCCACGTCGAGGGCGACAGGCGCAACCTGCGCAACGCCGTCGCCGAGGGCACCGCGCGCGTGCTGACCGCGATCCTTTACCCGGGCAGCACGAGCTCGGAGGACCTGCGGCAGGGCGCGACCGGCTACCGCGCCGTGAAGGGCAACCGCGAGGGCGACCCGAGCGCGGCGTACTGGCAGGGCGTGCGCGTCGGCTGGCAGCTCTGCGCCCGCCTCACGCCGGACCAGAAGGCCGCGGTGAAGCAGGACCTGCTCGACCGGATGCCGGGCTGGCGCGCGGCGCTGCAGGCGAACGATCACCCGGATCTCTTCCGCCGCGCGCTCACCGAGTACCTGAACCCCCAGCTCACCCGCCGCGGTGGGCACTAGGAGACGGAGGCCATGCGGATCATCTGTGGCGATTGCGGCGCCGACGCGGTCGCGGGCGTGTGCCCGCGCTGCGACGGGCCGGTCTTCGACGTCGACACCCCCGCGGGCCGCGAGCAGGTCGGCCACTACCGCGCCATCCGCGTCGACCGGAGGACCCAGGGGCCGATCGCGTTCATCATCATCTTCGGCGTGCTCGTCATGCCGTTCGGGCTCGAGAAGATGATG
>DASXVK010000290.1:0-10306 GCA_036504295.1 Polyangia bacterium | reverse complement strand
ACGCCCGCGCGCGCGGTCGCGCCCACGCTCACACTCGCGGTCGCGCCCACACCCGCGGGCGCCATCGCGCCGGCGCCCGCCGTCGCGCCCGCGCCACGCCAGCCCGCCGCCAAACCGGCGGCCCGCCCGGGCGGCCGCAAGCCGGCTCGCTCGACGGACCTGGACTCCGTCTTCCCGGACTGAACCGATGATGCGCATCCCCCTCGCGATCCTGCTCCTCGTCGGCCTCGCCGTCCCGGCCGCAGCCCAGCCGGCCACGAGCAAGCACCCGGTGGCGCGCCGCCACCTGCAGCGCGCCCTCAAGCTCTTCGACGCCAAGAGCTACGCGAAGGCGGTCGTGGAGTTCCGCGCGGCGTTCGAGCTCTACCCGCAGGCGCGCATCGTGTACGCGCTCGGTCAGGCCGAGCGCCTGAGCGGCGACTGCGCGGCGGCGATCAGGTCCTACGAGACGTTCTTGAGCATGTCGCCGTCCGCGCGGCAGGCCCAGCCGGCGCGCCAGAACCTCGAGCGCTGCCAGGCCGAGCTCAAGGCCAAGGCGCCGCCCGAGCCGCCGCCGCCACCCGAGCCGCCGCCGCCCGCGTCCGCGCCGGTCCCGGCGGCGCCCGCGCCGGTGCGCGAGGCCCCGCCGCCGCGCGCGCCGTGGTACCGCGACTGGGTCGGCGACACGCTCGGCCTCGCCGGCCTCGCCGCCGCCGGCGCCGGCGCCGGGCTCTTCGTCCTCGGGCGCGGCCACGCCCAGGACGCGCGCGCGGCCGGGACCTACGCCGGCTTCGCCAGCGCCGCGCCGGGCGCGGAGCTGAAGCAGCAGCTCGGGATCGCGCTCATGGGAGCCGGGGTCGCGCTCGCGGCGGGCGGGGTCCTGCGCTTCCTCTTGCGCCGGCCGGCGGAGCGTCTGTCGGTCGCGGCCACGGCCGGGGGCGGCGGCGGCGGGCTCGTCCTCTCGGGGAGGTTCTGACCATGATGCGCGCGCTCCTCGGCCTCACCGCCCTCGCGGGCGCCCTCGCCGTCGCGGGCTGCGTCACGGTGCCCGACGGCTTCACCTGCACGTCGAGCGCGCAGTGCGGCGCCGGCACGTGCGAGGCGACCGGCTTCTGCAGCTTCGCCGATCCGGGCTGCGCCGGGAGCGGGCGCCGCTACGGCGGCTACGCCGGCGGCGCGCTCGCCGGCGCGTGCGTCGACGCGAGCCTGAGCGACGCCGGCCCGCGGCCCGACGGCGCGGCGGACGCGCGCGCGGGCGACGGCGCCCCGCGCGACGGCGGCGCGGCCGACGGCGGCACGGCCGACGACGGCGGCACGGCCGACGGCGGGGGCGGGCCCGACGGCAGCGCGGACTGCGGCGCCGAGGGGCAGCCCTGCTGCGGCGGCACCACGTGCGGCGCGGGCCTCACCTGCGCGGCCGGGACCTGCGCCTGCGGCGGGCACGGCCAGCCCTGCTGCGGCGGCTCCGCCTGCGGCGCGGACCTCACCTGCACCGTCGGCACCTGCGCCTGCGGCGCGCAGGGCCAGCCCTGCTGCGGCGGCTCCGCCTGCGGCGCGAGCCTCATCTGCAAGTCGGCCACCTGCGCGCCGTGCGCCCCCGGCGAGTGCGACGCCTGCGGCGCGCAGGGCCAGCCCTGCTGCGGCGGCACCTCGTGCGGCCTCGATCTGACCTGCGCCGGCGGCACCTGCGCCTGCGGCGCCCATGACCAGCCGTGCTGCGGGGGCGACACCTGCGCCGCGCAGCTGACCTGCGGCCCCACCAGCACCTGCACCTGCGGGAGCCAGGGAGCGGCCTGCTGCGACGGCGTCACCTGCGGGGCGAACCTGACCTGCGGCACGGGCGCGACCTGTGCCTGCGGCGGCGCGGCCCAGCCCTGCTGCGGCGGCACCGTGTGCACCGGCAGCCTCCTCTGCGCCGGCGGCTCCTGCATGTCCTGCGGCGGCCAGGGGCAGGCCTGCTGCCCGGGCTCGACCTGCGCCGGCAGCGGCCTCGCCTGCGGCGCCGGCGGCACCTGCCAGCCGTGCGGCGCCGAGGGCCAGCCCTGCTGCGGCGCCACGTGCGGCGCGAGCCTCACCTGCGCCGGGGGCACCTGCCAGTGCGGCGCCCAGGACCAGTCCTGCTGCGGCGACTCCACGTGCGACGCCAACCTCACCTGCGTCGCCGCCGACTGGCACTGCCGCTGCGGCGGGCGCGACCAGCCCTGCTGCAATGGCACCACCTGCGGCGCGAACCTCGCCTGCGGCACCGACCACGTGTGCCGCTGCGGCGAGCAGGGCGAGCCGTGCTGCGGCGGCGACACATGCGGCGCCGACCTCATGTGCGACGCGACCAGCACGTGCGCCTGCGGGGCGGTGGGCCAGCCGTGCTGCAACGGCATCACCTGCAACACCGTCCTCGTCACGTGCGACACCACCGTGGGCCAGTGCATGGACTGGTGCGCGTACTGCACTGACGTCCTGCAGTGCCAGTGCATCACGGCGAGCCACACCTGCGGTGGGCTCTGCATCTGACCGGCTACCCCCGCTCGGCTTCCTCCTCGTCCGCCTCCTCGTCCGCCTCGCCCCGCACGCCCTCGACGCCTTCCTTGATCAGCCACGGCACCATGGCGAGCGCGGCGGCCGGATCGGCCCACCACCAGCCCGCCACGGCGTTCGCGCCGAGGCCGAGCAGCAGCGCGAGGGAGAGGTAGGCGCAGGCGAGCGTCTCCTTGGCCTCGGCCCGCAGCGCGGCGCTGCCGAGGCGGCGCGCCGACCGCAGCTTCGCCCAGGCGACCAGCGGCATGATCACGAGCGAGGCGGCGGCGAGCGCGATGCCGACGAGGCTGTGGCGCGGCGGCTCGCGGCGCCACACGGTCACGACCGCCTCGGCGGCCACGTACAGGGCGAGCGCGAGGAAGGTGAGCCCGACGAAGCGGCGCACACGGCGCTCGGCCTGCTCGACCGCCGCGCGCGCGGCGCCGCGCGCCTCCACCGCGAGGCGCCACAGGAGCACGCCCGCGGCGGCGCACTCGATGACGCTGTCGAGCCCGAAGCCGAGCAGCGCGATGCTGTCGGCGCGGACCCCGGCCGCGAGCGCGACCACCGCCTCGACGACGTTGTAGGCGAGCGTCCCGGCGACGAGCGCCAGCGCCACGCGGGCGCCGCGGGCGGCGGGCGGCCTCGGCCCGGCGGCGGAGTCGGCCTCCATGCGGCCAGCCTAGCCGCCCCGGCCCGCGACGCAAGGCCGTTTGACGTGCCGCCACCCGAGCCGCTACGATTCCTCGCGGAGGTTCGCATGCGGCTCGCGTCCGTCGCTCTCGCCCTCGCCCTGCTCGCCGGTTGCTCGTCGTCGTCCCCGTCGAAGGACCTGCGCCGCGGGACCGGCACGACCGGGGCGCTCGCGCCCGGCCAGACCGTCACCGTGCCGGACGCCGCGGCGGCCGGTGACCTCGCCGGCGCGGCCGTGACCGTGCACCCGAAGGCCCAGGGCGGCCCCCAGGGTCAGGTCACGATCGGCGCCGCGGACGCCGACATCGTCCCCGCCGGCTACACCGCGCTCACGCTGCCGGTGAAGTTCGACGGCGGCCCCGGCACCTGGAGCCGCTTCGCGAGCTTCGTGCTGCCGGGCAAGGCCGCCCGCATGCCGACGGGCTCGGTCCCCGGCCAGGTCGAGATCTTCTGGCAACGACCCGGCACGGCCGCACCGGTCCCGGCCGCCGTCCCGAACATCCGGGTCGACGACAAGGACAAGTACAAGTCGCGCTTCACCTTCGACTGCGACGAGCTCGGCACGTTCCAGGCGGCGATCCGCACGAACGCGGGCACGAAGGTCACGCGGCACTACACCTTCCGCGCCCTCGGTGGCGTCTCGATGGGCGGCCAGGGCACCGGCGCCATCGCCTTCCGGCACCCGGACAAGTACGACATGGTCGGCCTCATCGGCCCCGACCCCGGCGTCGACCTCGGCTACACCCTCGGCTACGTGCACGGCAACTTCATGAGCGGCTTCTGCACCAGCGCGGACGAGGCGGCCGGCCGCGGCGCCGTCGGCGAGCTCTGCCCGCTCACGCGCGCGCCGCTCACCGATCAGAACGAGCTCCAGGAGAGCTTCGAGGCCCTCACCTACCAGGCCGGCCAGGGCGTTGGCCTCACGCTGCGGCGCAGCCTCTACATGCGCGCGATCCGCGACCTCAGCCGCGCCTTCGGCAACCCTGCCACCTACAACCCGGCGAGCTCGTACCTGCCGCCCGGCGTGCCCGAGGAGTTCCTGACCCGCGCCGACCCGTGCAACAACCCGGTCGTCCTCAAGGGCTTCTACGACGCCCGCTACAACCCCGACGGCAGCCACGACGTCATCACGTTCTGCGACGGCTATGACACCGCCGAGGGCGGCTACGGCGTCTTCATCCCCGGCTCGCAGGACCTGCAGAAGGTCCCCACCCAGGTGCTCCTCGCGGTGGACCTCAACGGCAACGGCAAGCGCGACTCGGGCGAGCCCGTCATCGTGCAGGCGTCGGAGCCCTACGACGACGTCGGCTGCGACGGCTGCCCCGACCAGCTCGAGGACGGCCAGGGCGGGTGCGTGACGGACCCGGCCCTGTCGGCGTACGACGCGGCGACGAACCCCGACCCGAACCGGGACAACTACCACTACCTGCACAACGCGACCGGCACCGAGGGCAACTGGCGCTGGGACGACTGCGGGAGCACGCACGAGCCGTGGCAGGACGCGGGCCTCGACGGCGTCGCCGGCGCGGGCTGCGAGGCCGGCAGCGCGGCGGAGTGCTTCGACTACGGCGAGGGCAACGGTAAGTTCGACTACAACCCGATGTACCTGCGCTGGATCGCCCACGACGGGCCGGCCAACTACGCGAAGTTCGACGAGGCCACCCGCGCGCGCCTCGACATCTACGCCGACGCCGGCATCCGCGACTTCTTCAACGGCCAGGTCTCGGTCAACCAGTTCTTCGGCCTGATGCGCTCGATGGGCGAGAACGTCCGCATCTGGGACACGTTCCAGGCGATGCAGGACCGCGGCGCGACCGACACCAGCTACAGCGCCATCAACACCGACTTCTCGCGCACCGGCAGCCGCCACATCTTCGTGCGCTACGGCAACCCCGACGCCACCGCCGACCAGATCGACGCCGGCGACGGCCGCCACGTCGGCGACCCGCTGACGCTCGTGTGGCGCGTGCAGACGATGTTCCGCTGGATGTCGGCCCGCTGGCCCGGCGGCGACTACGAGGACGCCGACGTGAGCGCCAGCGGCGACAACTTCCAGAAGGGGCTCAGCTTCACGACGAGCTGGGGCCGCGACACGCCCTTCGCGCTCTTCCTCCCGCCGGGCTACTTCCAGAACCCGGACATGCGCTACCCGGTCATCTACTTCATGCACGGCTACGGCCAGAAGCCCGACGACCTCGTCGACTCCTCGGTCCTCTTCGCCAACTACATGGTCGGCAAGAACTACACGAAGGAGCAGCGCTACCAGAAGTTCATCGCCGTGTACGTCGACGGCCGCTGCGCGCCGCAGTGGCGGCTCGACAACGACCCCGCCCCGACCGGCGGCGACGGCTGCGAGGAGGGCACGTTCTACGTCGACACGCCCGCCGACCGGAACAACACGGCGAAGATGGAGCAGATGCTCGTCGAGCTCGAGCAGTACATCGACGCGACCTACCGGACCAAGGCCGCGGCCGACGTCGCGGTCGTGCAGTAGGTCGCCGCCCCGCCGACGAGGAGCCCGCCAGCGCTCACGCGAGCTACTGCGACAGGACCGTCACGCCCTTCAGCGAGAGCGCCCAGACGCGGCCGCCCATGTCGAGGGCCACGTCGATGACGTCGTGCTCGAGGAGGCCCTCGCCGGCGCCGAAGACCTCGACCGCCTGGCCCTGCACCCGCACGAGGCCCCGGTCGGTGCCGACCCAGAGCGGCCCGCGCGGGTCGCGGGCGAGCGTGCGGATCTTCGCGCCGAGCGGCCCCTGGCGCGTGAAGCGCCAGCGCTTGCCGTCGTAGCGGCCGACGCCGCGCAGCGAGGCGACCCAGATCTCGCGGTCGGGCCCCTCCTCGATGTCGCGGAGCAGCTCGCTCTCGAGCCCCTCGTTCTCGGTGAAGAGGGTGATGCGCTTGCCCTGCACGCGGCAGGCGCCGCTCTTGGTCGAGAACCAGATCTCGGCGCCGCGGAAGAGCACGGCGGTGACGTCGTTCGGGATGGGGAGCGAGCCCGCCGGGGTGGCCTCGCCGCTGGCGAAGGTGCGGTGGTAGATGACCTTGGCGTCGTCGAGATCGACCTCGGCCGCGCCGTAGGGCCGGTCGGTGCCGTCGGGGTCGCGGTAGTGCAGGCCGATCCACAGGTTCCCCCGGGGCGCGAAGACGGCGAACGTGATCTCGGGCACGTTGCTCGGCACCTCGAGCTCCTGCATGGCGAGCGGCATCCAGGCCTCGCCGTCGAGGCGCGAGAGGCGCAGCGCGCGGCCGGTGGCGCCGCGGTGGATCGCGACGACGCGGCCGCGGCCGTCCTGCACCACCGCGAGCACGCGGGCGCCGTCCTCGGGGTCGATCGCGGCGGGGAGGAAGCGCTCGCCGTCGAAGCGCCAGCTCCGGGTGCCGCCGGTGGCGACGTAGCACTCGGTGGCCGACTGGCAGGCGACGGTGAGCCGCTCGGCCGCCTCGGTGAGCTCGTGGGTGCGCAGGAACGAGACGGCGGTGGTGCCGTAGCGCGCGAGGCCCAGGGCGCGCGTGCCGAGCCACACGTCGGCGCCCACCGGGACGACGGTGGTCAGCTCCGGCGGGAGCGCGGGGCCGACCGGCTTGACGGTGAAGCGGGGCGCGTGCTCCGGCACGGGCCGCAGCGGGCGCGGCGCGGGCCACGGCGGCGCCGCGGCGGCCGCACGCGCGGCGGCGGCGGGCGCCGCGGCCGCGGGCGCCGCGGCGGCCTTGCGCGGGCCCTGCGGGGTGGCCTTGACGATGCCGGGCGTGATGAGCGAGCGGCGCGGGGTCGGGCCACTCACGGCCCCGACGAGGGTGAAGCGCACCGGGCCGGGCGGCTCGTCGGCGGCGGTGAGCCGGCCGAGGAGCTGCGCCCGCTCGCCGCCGAAGAGCCGCACCCCGTCGGCGCCGCGGATGAGGGCGGTCACGGGCAGCGGCGGGTCGGTGGCGAAGGTCCAGAAGCGCGCGCCCTCGTAGACCGCGAGCAGCGCCTGGGGGCCGTGGTGGCCGGCGACGTAGACGCTGTCGCCGTCGACGAGCAGCGCGTCGACGTCGGCGATGGGGCAGCCCTCGGCGGGGCCGAAGCTCGCCAGCTCCGCGCCGCCGCTGGGTCCGAACGAGAGGTGCTGCAGCCCCCGGCCGCGGGTCGCGAGCCACAGGCCGCCGCGCCCGTCGGGCACGAACCGCCGCACCTCGACGCCGGTCAGGAAGCGCTCCCAGCGGCCGCCGCGCAGGCGCGCGAGCCCGCCTTCGCCCGCGGCCCACAGCACGGCCTCGTCGGGCGCCCACAGCTGCCGCGCCGCGCCGACCGGCGCCGGGTTGAGCACGGTCCACGCGCCCTCGACGCCGCGGGCGAGGCCGGCCGGCGTCGCGGTCCACAGCGCCCCGCCCGGGGTGGCGGCGAGGGCGTCGATGACGCGCGACGGCAGGCCGTCCTCGATGCCGACCCAGGTGTGGGTCCCGGCGCGCACGTCCCAGCGCAGCAGCCCGTCGTCGGTGCCGACGAAGAGCCAGCGCCCGGCGCCGGCGACGGCGGTGGTCGCCGTGTGCTCCGAGAACGCGCGCACCCGCCCGAGCCGCGCCGCCGCCGCCGGCGCCACGGGGGCGGCGGGCGGCGGTCCACAGGCGGCTACCGTCGCCGCCACGATCCCCACGATGAGGGCCCGCATGGTCGTCGAAGGTACGCGCCGCGACGAGAGAGTGTCAAGCTGCGGGCGCCGCGCGTCGCCGCGCGTGCGCCGCGGGTGCGCTCGCGTATAATCGACCGCATGCGGCTCGCGTGCGCCACGGCGCTCTGCGCCTCGTTCCTGGGCGCCGCGGCTCCGGCCGGGGCCGACGCCAACCCGCAAGCGCTCGCGACCTCGCGCACCCACCTCGTGCGCACCCGCCCGCGCGTCGCGCCCGGGCTCGAGACCGCCATGCCGCGCACCGCGATCTACGGCGCGGCGGTCGCGCTCGACCTCGAGGAGCGCTTCGAGGAGTCGGCCGAGCGCTACCGGGAGGCGGAGGCCGAGTTCGGCCGGATGCCCGCGACCGCGGTGCCCGGCGGTGCGGCGACGCAGATGGCGTGGCAGCGCAAGGCGCGCTGGCAAGCGCAGTGGTCGCTCCAGCTCGGCCTGCGTGGCCGTGGCCTGCGGGCCTACGGCGCCTACGCGACCGGGGAGCTCGGCTACACGTACATGCTCAAGTTCCTCGCGGCGCGCGCCTTCACCGGCCGCCCCTCGGCGCGGCTGGCCGGCCGCGCCCGCACCCTCTTCGAGGAGTCGCTGCGCCAGGACCCGGGCAACCTGCCCGCCCGCCTGAGCTACGCGACGCTCCTGCAGGAGCTCGGCGAGCCGCTCACGGCCCAGCGCGAGCTCGCCCGCGCCGCGGTCGCGCTCGCCCGCGACGAGGCCAGCGCGGCCCTGCGCCTGTCCGCCTACCTCGCCGCCGCGGGCGACCGCGCCCGCGCCGTCGAGGCGCTCGAGCGCGTCTACCGCCGCTCCCCCTACGCCCGCTGGGGCGCGCCCGACATCCTGCGCTGGTCGAACGAGTACGACCGCCTGCGCGACGACCCGCGGTTCAAGCGGCTGCTCGAGAGCGCCGGGACGCCAAGGTGGTGGTACTGAGGGCGGGGGGCGGGCGCCCGCCGCCGCCGCCCCGCCGCCCCGCCGCGCCGCCGCGCCACCCCGCTGCCGTGCTACTACCCCGCCCCCCGCCGCGCCGCGGCCCCGCCCGCCACGCCGCCGCGCGAGCATGTCGGGCGAAATCACCACCAGGTGGTGATCTGCGGGCACATGCGTGCCCATGTCGGCGCGCATCACCGGTTTCCGGTGATCATGCCGGGGATGCTCGCCACCAGCGCCGCGGTGGCGGTGCTGAGCTGGGCGGCACGCTGGCGGCACGCATCTGCGCTTGACACAGAATACGCAAGCTGCTAGACAAACCGGCACGCACCCGGGGCTGTAGCTCAGCTGGGAGAGCGCCTGAATGGCATTCAGGAGGCCGACGGTTCGATCCCGTTCAGCTCCACCGGAACAAGAGGGGTTTCGCAGAGATGCGGAACCCCTCTTTGTTGTTCGTAATGTTCCCCGCGTTCAGGGGGTCGACGGGGCGAATTCAAATTCGGCCTGTCTTGGGGCGCCGGCGTTCGAACACTCGCAGCAGGTGATTCGAGGGACCGGAAGACCAGCGCGCGCCTGCCCGGGCCCCCGAGCGGGTGGAGGCGTGCGGCGATCACGGGAGCGAGGACGGCATACACGACCGGCTCGGCGGGCTGTCCTCGGGGGTGTGACACCAGCTCGCCGGTCGGCGCGTGTAGCGTCGGTCTGGTGAGTAACGCCTTCGACGAAGGCTACCCGCGGCTGCAGCGGATGCTCCTGTGCCACCGCCTGATCGTCGAGGCGGCGGCGGCGCCCAACAGGGGCGCGCGCCGCGATCCTGCGCGCGGTCGCCGCGAAGACGCACACGGCCCCCGACGGCCGAGAGGTGCAGATCACGCTGCGTACCTGCAGCGCTCGCTCAAGGGCGTACCGCGTCAGTCGCTCGTCGGGTTGCGGCGCAAGCTGCGCAGGGACGAGTGGCAGCGGCGCGTGCTCACCGAAGCGGCGCGCTCACCGACGTCATCGCGCGGCGGGACAGCCGAGGAGAACGGGCGGTCGACCCCGACGATCACCGATATCCCCGAGCGTGCTGACCGGATCGCCAAGGGGGCCCTCAAACGCCACGCTCGACCGGCACCTCGACCCCGCAACCAGAGCCGCCGCATGCTCCACGTCCCTCGGTACCAAGCGCCATCTCGGCCGCGCCCGCGGTCCAATCCGGATCTCTGCTTCGTGGTGCGCAACAGGCGGACGGCCGCGGTGGAAATGCCGCGAATGTGATTCTCCTGACACGAATCACAGCCCCGACTACCCAAGGCGCGATCGGCGTGAGAGAATGCGCTTGACTTCTGCAACCACGATCCGCGACGCTGGATCTTGTCCCGTTCGCGAGCAGGGGGCAGCACATGGGCATCGGGTGTGGCCGCCATGCTGATCATGCCGCCGCACGGACGGCCTTTCGAAGCGGTCGCAGCGTGAGTTCCATCGCCGGCCGCCACCGGTCGCTCAACGCCAGCGCGCGCAGTTGGACGACGTGCTCGCCGGTGCGCTCCTTC
>DASXVK010000289.1:0-14106 GCA_036504295.1 Polyangia bacterium | reverse complement strand
TGAGGACAAGGCCACAGGGAGGCGGGGAGACGGGGAGCCAGACTGGGTTGGGTCGCGGTCAGCGCGCGGCCATGTGCTCGAGCACTGTCCCCGCGCGGTCAGCGCGACCGAAACCAAAGCCGTTCTCCCCGCCTCCCCGTCTCCCTGTTTCCTACTCCGTCGGCGCGCGGCCGGTCACGCGGGCGGCGTGGATGGCCGCGCCCTGGGCGACGGCGACGTCGGGGGCGACGACGCTCGTCACCTCGCGCTCGAAGAAGCGCTCCACGGCCGCGTGGACCAGCGGCATGTGAGTGACGCCGCCGGTGAGCACCACCTGGCCGACGTCGCGGCCGTCGAGCCCCGCGGCCGCGAGCGCCTCCTGGCACACCTCGAGCGAGCGCGTGACCAGGTCGCGGCACAGCTCCTCGAGCGTGTGGCGGTCGATCGGGATGTGCAGGTCGATAACCTGCGGCGCGAGCGTCGCCTGCGGCACCTCGATGGCGGTGGCCGGCGCGTCGCTGAGGCGCCGCTTCGCCTCCTCCGCCGCGAGGAGCAGCCGCTGCCACTCCACCACGCGCTGCCGCAGCTCGACCTTGGTCTCGCGCCAGAAGCGGTCGGCCGCCCACTGCGCGAGCGCGAGGTCGAAGTCGTCGCCGCCCAGCCAGGCGTCGCCGCTGCTGGCGAGCACGCGGAAGGCGTTGCGGCTGACGTCCATGATGGTGCAGTCGAACGTGCCCCCGCCGAAGTCGTAGACCGCGACGACCTCGTTGCGGCCCTGGCCGAAGCCGTAGGTGAGGGCGCCGGCGACCGGCTCCTCGACGAGGCCGATGATCTCGAGCCCGGCGAGCAGGGCGGACCGCTTGAGCGCGGTGATCTGCTCGGGGCCGAACGTGACGGGGATGCTGAGCACGACCTTGCGGATCCGGACGCCGAGCTGCCGCTCGCCCAGCTCGCAGGCGTGGCGCAGGATCCCGCCGCACACCTGCGGGATGGCGAGCGTCTGGTCGCCGATGCGCAGCAGCACCTGATCGCCCGGGCCGCGCTCGGTCGGGAACGCCGAGGAGGCGACCAGCCCCTGGATCTCGGGATGGTCGTGCTTGCGGCCGAGCAGCCGCTTGGCCGAGGCCACCGTGCGCGCCGGGTCGAGCGCGAGCCGGTCGCGCGCGGGCCAGCCGACGATCGCGCCGCCGACCTCGGGGTACGAGATGACGGACGGGAACACGGTGCGGCCTTCGATATCGGAGAGGAGCTGCACCCCGCCCTCGGCGTGGACGGCGATGCGCGTGTAGGTCGTCCCGAAGTCGATCCCCACCGCCTCGGCGGCGCCGCGGATGAGCACCTCGGCGGCGCGCTGCGGCGGGCGCGCGGGGGTGGCGCGGCGCGCGGCCGCGGGCGCGGCGGCGGCCGCGGGCACGGCGGCGGGCGCGGCCGCGACGGCGAGCGCGGGCGCGACGGCGGGCGCGGGCGCGGCGGGCGCGGGCGCGGCGGGCGCGGCGGGCGCGGGCGCGGGCGCGGGCGCCGCGAAGAGCGGCGGGCGCGCGCGCGGCAGCGGCGTGATCGTCGGGCCCGCGGGAGGCGCCGGCGCGACGGGTTCCTGCGGCGCGAGCGGGCTGAGGGTCGGCCGTCGCGCGGCCGCGGCCGCGGCGTCCGGCGCGGCGCTCTCGTCGCGGGCGGCCTCGGCGCGCGGCGAGTAGCGCTCGGTCACCTGCACCCGTCCGAGCGGCGCGGCCGTGGCCGCGGGGCGCGGCGGCGGCGCGGGCGGGGCGGCCGCCGCCCCGGGCTCGACCGGCGCGACCGAGGCGCGCGCCACCTCCTCGAGCAGCATGAGGTCGGTCGCGTGGGTGTCGTCGATCTTGAGGCCGAAGCCCGGCGAGCGGCCGTCCTTGAGCGCCTGCTCCTGCGAGCGGATGTGCACGCACGCGCCCCGCAGCAGCAGCGCGGTGCCGTCGGGCAGCTCAACCAGGACCTCGACCTGCGACCCGATGGTCGGCGGCTTGTGCGTGGAGATGAAGAGGCCGCCGCGGCTCACGTTGGCGGCGGCCACCCGCTGCGCGGACTTCCAGTCCGGACAGCGCAGCTTCACGCGCCAGTCGACGTCGAAGCGGGGGTGCTGACGGTTCAGCTTGTCGTGCTCGTCGGACATACCTGGCGACCGTATCCCCCGGCTAGGGTATCCCCTAGTTTGACGCATCGGCAGGCGGTACGCTGTAGGCCAGCGTACGCGCGGTGAGCGGGGTGCGCGTCGGATTGACGCCGCCGCGCCGCCCTGTTACCGTCGGGCTCCCTGCGTCCTGGCACGACCATGCCCCAAGAAGACATCGACCGACTCGTCCAGATCATCACCGAGCGCGTCCGCGCTCGCCTCGGCGCCCCGGCCGGCGCCGCCCCCGCCGCGGTCGCCGCGCACGGCCCGTGCTCGCACGAGGCCGGCGCCTGTGAGGGCTGCGGCCGCTGCGCGTCGCGGCGCCCCGGCGAGGCGCGCGTCATCCGCGACGCCGGCGCCGAGCGCATCAGCAGCGGCGCGGGCGTCGGCGAGGTCGCCGCGGACCTCGCCGGCCTCATCGACCACACCATGCTCAAGGCCGACGCGACGGCGGAGGACCTGCGCAAGCTGTGCGAGGAGGCCAAGCGCTACCGCTTCGCGTCGGTGTGCGTCAACTCCACCAACGTCGGCAAGGCGGCCGCGTACCTCGCCGGCACCGGCGTGATGGTGTGTGCGGTCGTCGGCTTCCCGCTGGGCGCCATGGCGCCCACCGCCAAGGCCTACGAGGCGCGCGAGGCGGTGCGTGGCGGGGCCCGCGAGATCGACATGGTCATCAACCTCGGCGCGCTCAAGTCGCGCGACTACGAGACCGTGCTCGAGGACATCCGCAAGGTCGTCGAGGGCGCGCGGCCGGCCAAGGTGAAGGTGATCCTCGAGACCGGCGCCCTGACGGCCGAGGAGAAGATCGTCGGCATCACGCTGTCGCGCCTCGGCGGCGCGCACTTCGTGAAGACCTCGACCGGCTTCGGCCCGGGCGGCGCCACGGTGGAGGACATCGCCCTCATGCGCCGCCTCGTCGGCAACGAGCTCGGCGTGAAGGCCTCGGGCGGCATCCGCACCCGCGAGGACGCCGAGAAGATGGTCGCCGCCGGCGCGACCCGCATCGGCGCCTCGGCCTCCGTCGGCATCGTCACCGGCCAGAAGATCGCGACCAAGGGGTACTGAAGCAGGCGTCGGGGCGTTGGCGCCTGGCCCCAGCGTCGTGCTCGCCGGATCCGGATCGGGCACGGGCACGGGCACGGGCACGGGCACGAACGTCTGCGCCGGTGCGGACCTCGTGCCCGTGCCCCTGCCCGTGCCCGTGCCCGGTTTCTTCCGGTTCGCTATTGCGCTCGGCGCAACCGCCGCCGCGGGTGGCCGATACCGGTCCCGCACTGACGGAGACCGCCCCATGTCCCACGCCCTCGCGCGCTGCCCCGACCGCCTGCCCCCGCCGCCCGCCGGTCTCACCGAGGCCGACCGGACCACGCTCTACCGCCGCCGCGCCTCCGCGGCCGACGCCGCGCCCGCCGCGCTGCACGAGGAGCCCGGCACGCGCCGCGAGCCCGGCCTCGCCACCTCGCCCGGCGCCGAGCATCTCACGCTCCGCGTGGTCGCGGAGGAGCGCGACGTGGCCCTCGACCACGAGCCCCTGCTCATCGGCCGCGACCCCGGCAATCACCTCGTCCTCGACGACCCTGGCGTCTCGGCCTACCACTGCCGCCTCCGCCGCTCGGGGCGCCGGCTGCTCCTCGAGGATCGCGGCTCGACCAACGGCACGTACCTCAACGGCGTCCGCGTCTTCGTCGGCGAGCTGCGCGTCGGGGCCCGCGTCGTCGTGGGGCAGAGCGTGCTGCGGCTGACCGGTCCGGCCACGGGCGGGGCGCTGCCGCCCGGCTCGGCGTCCGCGGCCCGCTTCGCCATCCTCGGCCGCGACCCGTCGGTCACGCGCCTCGTCGAGCGGATCGAGCGCGTGGCCCCGACCCGGGCGACCGTGCTCATCGTCGGCGAGAGCGGCAGCGGCAAGGAGCTGGTAGCGCGGGCCCTGCACGCCGCCGGCGACCGCCCGCGCGGCCCCTTCGTCGTCCTCAACTGCGCCGCCATCACCGAGCAGCTCGCCGAGGCCGAGCTCTTCGGCCACGAGAAGGGCGCCTTCACCGGCGCGGTCGGGCGCCGGCTCGGCGTCTTCGAGGAGGCCTCGGGCGGCACGCTCTTCCTCGACGAGATCGGCGAGCTGCCGCTCGGGATCCAGGCGAAGCTGCTGCGCACGCTCGAGACCGGGAGCGTGCGCCGGGTCGGGACGGCGCGCGAGGCGCCGGTCTCGGTGCGGGTGGTCGCGGCGACTCACCGCGCGCTGCGCGACGAGGTGAACGCCGGCCGCTTCCGCCTCGACCTGTTCCACCGGCTGGCCCAGGTCACGCTCGAGGTGGCGCCGCTGCGCGCGCGGGCCGGCGACATCCCCCTGCTCGCCGAGCACTTTCTCGGCGAGGCCTGCAGCGAGGTCGGCCACCGCGCCCTCTCGCCCGCTGCGGTCGCGGCCCTGTGCGCCGCGTCGTGGCCGGGCAACGTCCGCGAGCTGCGCAACGCGATCTTCCGGGCCGCGATCTTCGGCGGACCGGTGCTGACGCCCGACGACCTCGCCGCCGCCGGGCCGCGGCACGCCCCCGCCGGCGGCGCCGGCCCGCTCGCGGTCCCGGTCGACGGCCGCACCTTCGCCGAGATCGAGCGCGAGATCTACGAGCGCGTCCTCACCCGCCACGCCGGCAACCGCCGCGCCGCCGCCAACGCCCTCGGCCTCCCGAAATCGACCTTCTGCGAGCGCATCGCCCGCTACGGGATCAAGTAGCCGAGCGGCTGAGATGGAAGCGAATTGAACAGGGAGTCGGGGAGTCCGGGAGACTGATCAGGGTTGGGTCGCGCTCACGCGAGCGAGCCGTGCTCGAGCACCGCTCCCCGATGTATCGCCGCCATTAGCCAATCCAACTCCCCGTCTCCCCGACTCCCTGTTCAGTCCTGATCCCACCCCTGCCGCTACTCCGGCTGCACCGGCTGGCCTGGCGGGGCGCCGGGCTGGTCGGGCTGATCGGGCTGGCCCGGCTGGCCGGGCTGGCCCGGCTGGCCCTGGCCCGGCTGTTCGTGCGCCGGCGGCTCCGGCTCCGGCTGCGGCGGCGGGGGCGGCGGGGTCGGCGGGGCCGCGGTCGGGGGCGGCGACGGCGCCTCGCTCGGCGCCGGGGGAGGCGGCGGCGGGGTGCCGGGCGGCACCGGTGCGCCACCCGCCTCGGCGGCGCCGGGCACGGGCGGCGGGATGGGGCCGCCGAAGGTCCCGGGGAGCGCCGGTCCGCGGAGGTTCGGGCCGCCGGGGCCGCCGGGCACGCCGGGCACGCCGGGACCGCCAGGGGCGCCGGGGGCGCCGGGACCGCGCGCGCCCGGGCGGAAGCTGCCGGCCTCGAACCGCCGCCCGCCCGCGCCCGCCACCGGCGTGCGCGTGGCCGGCGAGGGCGGCTGCACCGGCGAGATCTTGCTCGCCGCGAAGCGCGGGTCCTTGAGCAGGCCCGACACGCGGAAGCCGAAGAACCCGTCGGGCCGCTTGGCCGTCGCGCCGAGGGCGATGTCGAGCATGCTGAAGGGCTGCTTCTTCTTGCACGACTCGCTCGGCCGGAAGCTGAGGTAGGTCGTCCGCAGGTTCGAGTTGCCGAGCGGGTCCATGAGCCCGATCTCACCCTCGATCGTGACATCGCCGTCGGACGACTTGGCCTGGAACTGGTCGAAGCGCGCCGTGCCCTTCTCGATGACGATGCGGCCGCCGAACTTGCCGAGCGACACCTTGTCGACGAGCACGCCGTCGGGGAAGAGCGTCGCCGCCGCGGCCACCTTCATGCGCGTCTTGCCGTCGCCGACGCTGCACTTCACGCACTCGAGCTCCACCAGGCCGTTCGCCTGCGCCAGCTTGCCCTTCGGCAGCGTCACGTCGAGCTGCCCGCTGATCGCGCCGCTGAGCGGCAGGCCCAGCGCGTCCTTGACGCCCGGCAGGCCGGCGAGGCTGACCTCGCTGAGCTTGGCCTTGAAGACCACGTCGCCGCCGGCCTCGCGGTAGCTGCCGCTCAGCTTGCCGTCGAAGGCGCGGACGCTGAAGTCGACCTGCCGCCTGCCGAAGGCCAGCATCAGCGGCGAGATGCTGACGCTCGCGCGGTCGACGGCGATGCGCAGCCCGCCCTTGGCGCCCGCGGCCAGGCGCTGCTGCAGGATGACGTCCGACGCGGCCATGCCGAAGAGCGGGCTCGGGCCGAGCTTGCCGATCTTGATCTCGTAGTCGGGCGACGAGGTCGCGAGCTGCGCCTCGATGCGGTCCTTCACCCGGTCGTACGGGAAGGTGAGATAGATGACCGAGAGGAACGAGACCAGGGCGAAGCACGCGTAGCCGCCGTACTTGAGCGGCGCGCGCAGCCGGGGCGGGAGGTCGAATGGCAGGCGCAGGTTCACGTCTTCTCCCCTGTCTTCTCGCCGCGCGGCGCCTTGCCCGGTCCCTTCGGCTTCTCCGGCGCGGCGCGCTCGAAGGTCGAGACCGTCAGCTCGGCGTCGAGCTGGTCGTGCTGGTTGAAGCGCGTGCGCACGTAGAGGCGCGAGATGACGACGATGCTGGTCGGGTCACCGGTCTCGACCTTGCGCATCAGCTCCGCGAGCTGCTGCAGGTTCAGGCCGCGCAGCTTGATGTCGACGCTCTTCTCGACGAGGTTCTTGCCCCGCGGCTGCGGCGGCCGCTCGTTCATCTCGGGGATGGTGACGTCCAGGTCCTTCGCCGCGGCCTCGAGGTAGCCCTGCAGCGGCTTCGCGGTCTGCGGCACCCTGACCGTGTCCTTGTCCTTCGCCAGCTTCGCCTGGAGGAACTCGTCGCGGTGCGTCGCGATGTCCTTGAGCGCCTGGCGCATGTCGCCGTTGCGCTCCTCGATGGTGCGCAGCCCGTCGGCGATGAGCCAGCCGATGCTGATGACGATGCAGGCCACGACGCACGCGCCGAGCGTGCTGAGGAGGCGGCGCTCGCGCATCGAGAGCCGCTCCCACTGGGCCTTGACTTGCGCGACGCTGCTCATGGGCACTTCCCGACGATGGTGAGGGTGAACTGCTTCACGTCCTGGCCCACCACGTTCTGGATGGGGCCCTTCTGGATGTCCTCGAAGCAGGTGATGGTCTTGAGCGCGGTGACGATCTCGTCGACCGCCGCCGCCGAGGCGATGGTGCCCTTGATGAAGGTCTTCTTCGGCTTGATGTCGAGCTCGAGGACGTCGAGCTTCTTGTCCTCGCCGGTCGGCAGCTTGCGGGAGATGTCGTCGAGCAGATCGTAGGCGGTCGACTCGGGCAGCGGCAGGTCGATGTTCGAGCCCTTGATGGCGGCCCGGATCTCACGGCTCACCTCCTTGGGGCTGCGCGCCTCCTTGCCGAAGAGCTCGATGCTGGCGCTCTTGAGCTTGGTCTCGAGCGCCGCCTCCTCGCGCCGCAGCTTGTGCAGCGCGGCGTAGGCGTCGACGGCGGCGAAGGCGAGCACGGCGAGGAAGCAGGCCGCGAGGTGGAAGGCCTTGGCCCGCACGAACGAGTAGTCGACGCGGTAGCCGAACTCGCCCTTGCGGAAGTCCAGGGCGTGGCGGCCGGTCGCGCCGGCGGCGCCGATGGCGAGGGCGAGCGGCACGCTCGGGCGCGCCACCTCGGCGTCGCCGAGCCGGCCGAGGTCGCCGCCGGGGAACTCGAGGTGGCGTACCGGCACGCCGACCTCCTGGGCGAGGTACTCGGCCAGGCCCGGCAGGCGGGCGGTGCCGCCGCACAGGTGGGCGCTGCCGACCGCGTCGCCGAACTGCGCGCGGTAGAAGGCGAAGGTCTGCCGCAGCTCGCGCACGAGCGGGGCGAGCGCCTCCTTGAGCACGGCGTCGAGCTGGCTCCAGTCCGGCGGCAGCGGGTGGACCTGCGACGACACGGCGCCGCTCGTGAGCTTGCTCTGCTCCGCGTCCTCGGCCCGCATCTGGTAGGTCTGGGCCAGCGCCAGTGTGAGGTGGCGCCCGCCGCGCGACAGCGTGCGGCCGAACATCACCTTGCCGGCGCGGCTGATGCAAACGTTCGTGTGCAGGTGGCCGATGTCGACGACCGCGACGGGGCCCGGCTCGTGCGGCAGGGCGCGCGCGGCGACGGCCGCGTAGACGAGGGGCGCCGCGTACAGCGCGCGCGGCGCCGCGCCCGCGCCCTCGAGCGCGGTGAGGACCTCGCGCACCACCTCGCGCCGCGCCGCGGCCGTGAGCACCTTGGCGCCCTCGCCCGAGGCGACGATCTGGTGGTCGAGGACGACGTCCTCGATGGCGTGCGGGATCTGGCTCTCGAGCTCATAGCCGACCACCTGCTCGAGCTTCTTCTCGTCGGTGAACGGCAGCTCGAGCACGCGCAGCGAGAGCCGGTCGCCGGGGATGGCGGCATAGGCGATGGCGTCGCCGAGGTGCTGCTGGGCGAGCAGCTCCCCCAGCACCCGGGCGCCGCGCACGAGCGCGGTCTCGTCGCCGGGGGGCAGCGGCCGCTCGTGGAAGGCCACGAGCGTCGCCTGGCGGAAGCTGGTCTCGAGGACCGCCACCTTGACCGAGTACGCGCCGAGATCGACGCCGAGAACCTTTTGCGCCATGGCGCTCCGCTACTCCTCTCTCCAGTACACCCACAGGCCTTGCTTCGCCTGCAGGCTGTTCATGCCCATCTTGCTCGAGTTCCAGATCGCGGTGATGCGCTTGCGCGAGCAGGTGCCGCGCTTCGGATCCAGGCACCCGGGCCCGGACTCGCCGGTGGCCTCGAGGCGGAAGATCACCTTCTTGCCGCCGCCGATGACGGTGTTGAGATTGAGGCCGGTGTTGGCGTCGCTGGCCTGCAGCTTGACCCCCTCGATCTGCATCTGGGTGCCGTCCTGGCCCTGGCTCAGCATGCCCGCGCCCTGGGTCGGGTTCTGCACCAGCTGCGTGAAGGCGTCGACGACCCCGCCGGCCGCCCCGCCGGCCGCCCCGCCGCTGCCGCCGCTGCCGCCGCTGCTGCCGGTGCCGCCGCTGCTGCCGGTGCCACCGGTGCCGCCGGTGCCGGTGCCGCCGCTCTGCCCGAGGTACGGCAGCATCGGCGTCACGTACTGCGCCAGCGCCTCGAGCTTGCGCTCGTCGCGCGCGTTGGGGTCGTCGGGCGCGGCGAACGCGCGGATGATGCCTTCGACGAGCGGCCAGTGGTCGGGGTTGACCGCGGTGAGGTTGATCCGGCACGGCCCGTAGGCGGTCAGGTACTCGCCGAAGCTCGCCCACATGTCGTCGTTCATGCCGCGCACCATGCGGGTCTCCTGCGGCGTGTCGGCGAAGTAGTTGCGGGCGACGTAGCGATCCTTGCGCGCGTCGTAGCGGTAGTCCTCGGGGCCGCCGGTCATGAAGCCCAGCTCGTCGACGTCGATCCAGTCGACCATGGCCTGTGCCAGCTCGAGCGGCGTGTGGTACTGCCCGTCGGCGTCCATGCGCTCGAAGAGCGTGCGGTAGCGCGACGACGAGAAGAGGCCGAGGAGGATCGCGCCGACCGCCTTCTTCTGCGGCGTGTCGGTGACCTGATCGAGGCCGCCGACGCAGTTGAGGTTGAGCTTGCCGTCCTCGAAGGCGACCTTGAGGTCGAAGGTGCCGCCCTCGACCCCGAGGCCCTTGATCTGCGAGGCGTCCACCCCCAGCAGCGACCCCAGCATGCCGCCGCCCTCGCGCTGGTTGAACATCGGCATGAGCAGGTCGATCAGCTCCTCGACGCGGATCATGCCCGCCATGCCGATCTGCGAGCTGAACCGGTCGATCATCTGCTGGATCACGACCGCCGCCTGCCCGAGCTGGACCGCGCTCTCGGCGAAGTAGTGCGCGCGCAGCTCGTTCTCGGCGTTCGAGGCCATCTGCACCTCGAGGCGGGTCGAGTAGAAGAGCTCGGCGGCCAGCGCCGTGAGCAGCGCGATGGCGACGGTCGCGACGATGAGGGCGATGCCGGCCTGGCGGCGGCGCCGCACCGGCCGGCGCAGCCGGTCGCGCACGCGCGAGCAGAAGGCGTGCAGGCGTCCCATCACTGGACCCGATCCGGGCGGCCGTCGATCGGCTCGTCCATGTGGAGGCGGGCGTCGGTGCTGAAGACCTGCACCTGGCCCTTGTCGGTGCGCACGCCCAGCTCGACGTGCACGCGCCATGGCAGCCGGTTCGGCTGGCCGTCGGCGCTGGTGGTGTTCCAGTCGTCGCGCCACTCCTGCTGGCGGGCGTCGAAGAAGGTGGCCTTGAAGCTGACGACGTCGGGGCAGATGACGTAGGACTCGCCCATGGTCTTCTTGAGGTCGGGCAGGATCACCAGCCGCCGGCTCTCGCGCCGCATGAGGTGCAGCCGCTGCCGGTCGACGGGATCAGGCGCCAGATAATACGAGACGATGGCCGTGTCCCCCTCGCGGGCGTCGCGGTAGAGGTGCTGGTGGCCGAGCGTCGAGAAGTCGAGCCGCACCTCCATGCCGGTCTGGTAGGCGAAGTACGTGCGCCGGTCCATCGCCGACGGCATCTCGTTGAGCGACAGGTACGCCATGCCGAGGTCGCGGGCGACGCGGTCGAGGGCCAGCGACACGGTGTGATAGCGGTCCTGGGCCTCGTCGGTGTAGCGCTTGATCCGCAGCGTCTGCGCGAAGCTGGCCCAGAGCAGCGCCGTCATGGTGGCGATGATGCCCATGGCCAGCAGGAGCTCCATGACGGTGAAGCCGGCAGCAGCTCGCGCGCCCGCGGCGCGGGTGGCAGGACGCGCGCTCACTTGCCGCCTCCCTTGCCGCCGCCGCCGCCGCCGCCGCCGCCGTAACCGCCGCCGCCGCCACCGCCGTAACCGCCGCCGCCGCCGCCGCCGCCGTAGCCGCGCCCGCCGCCGAGGCCGCCGCCGAGCCCGCCGAGGCCGCCGGTGCCGCCGGTGCCGCCGGGGATCGCGACGCCGCCGCCGGTGCCGATGGCCATGCGCGTCGTGTCGACGAAGTAGGCCGCGACCTCCATCTTCTCCTGGCGCGGCGGCTCCGTCCACAGGACGCGCACGGTGACGCGGCGGACCGAGTCCTCCATCGCGAGGCGCACCTGATCGACGACGCCGCCGAACGAGGAGAGGAGCGAGCTCATCACCGACGAGTCGGTGGCCGCGGCGAGCGCCTTGGTGTTGGCGCCGCTGGAATTCGCGAGGTCCTTGGTCGCGTCGGTCAGCTTCTTCGACGCGTCCGCGGCCGCCTGCCCGAGGTTGCTCGGCAGCTCGACCTTCTCGGCGAGCATGGTCCAGCGGAAGTGCGGGAAGCCCTGCTCCGCGAAGGTGTCGCCACCCTCCTCGGGGAAGTCGGAGAAGCCGTTCTTGTAGAGGTCGGCCTCGATGTCCGCCATCTTCTGGCGCATGAGCAGCGCGGCGGTGCGGGTCATGCGGGCGTGGTTGGCCTGGCGCACGCTCTGCGCCACGCCCTGCCCGATCAGCACCAGCGCCCCCGCGAGGATCACCAGCGCGATCATGACCTCGAGCAGCGTGAAGCCCTGCTGCCGGGCGCCCGGGCGCCTCATTCCCGCTCCTGCCCTTCGTCGTCGCGCTCGCCGTCGCGCGGGATGTCGACCCGCTGATCGGTGATCTGGACGCGGCCGGTGAGCGGGTGGGCGACGAGGGAGAAGGTCGTGCCCGCCTGATCGGCGAGGTAGATGATGGCGCGCTCGCCCATGCCCTCGGGGTAGAAGTAGAGATAGGCGCGGCCCTGGGTGATGGGCTCGTTCTGCCGCGGGGTCCAGACGCCGGCGATGGTGACGCCCTTGAGCGGGGCCGACTGCTTCTTCGGCTGCGACTGGTTCGGCCCCTGCGTCTCCGCGGCGAAGCGCGGCTTGCCGGTGCCGACCTTCGGCGCCTGGCCGGTCCCGCCGGCGCCGGCGCCGCCGCCGCCGCCGAGCCCGCCGAGCAGCCCGCCGAGGCCGCCGAGGCCGCCGCTGGCGCCCGCCGCCGGGCGCGGCGTGGGGAGCGCGCCACCCGGCTGGTCGCTGTCGTCCTGCTCGTCGATGGGGCGGCGGCCGCGGTCGCGGTCGCGCAGCAGGTAGAAGCGCTCGTCCGAGACCTCGGGGTAGAAGCGCTTCGACTCGATGTCGATGACCAGGCGGTAGTACTTGCCGGTGGCGACCGCGCGGTCGTAGGTGAACTTGATCGCGCCGGCGAGCTCGCTCGAGGCGGTGCGCAGATCGCTCGAGCGCAGCCGCTTGATCCCGACGCCCATGACGCCGATCAGCCCGACCGCGATGGCGAGCACGATCAGCAGCTCCATGATCGTGTAGCCGCCGCTCGTGCCCGTGCCCTTGCCCGCACCTCGCCCGTCTGCCCGACGGAGCGGGCACGGGCAGGGGCACGGGCACGGGCACGTGAACATGCTACTCCCACCCGTTGACGTCGTCGGCGGTGCCGACGACGCGATCGGGCCCCCGCGACGCCACGTCGAAGCCCTCGCCGCTGGCCTCGCCGGGACAGCGGTAGACGAGCGGCTCGCCCCACGGGTCGACGGGGCGGCCGCGCACGAGCCCGGCCGCGTGCAGCTCCGCGAGGCTGCGCGGGCAGCGCGGCCGCTCCTGGCGCGCCTGCCACACGAGGACCGCCTGGTGGTAGTCGTCGACGAGCTGGCGCGCCGCGTCCTGCTCGCGGAACCGCTCGGTCTGCGCGCGGAACCCATGCCCGAGCAGCGCGCACAGCCCCACCGCCGCGCCCGCGACGAGCACCCCGGGCAGCGTGAACCCCCGCTGCCGCGCGCTCGCGGTGGTGCTGGTGGCCGGGCGAGTCACGACGTTACTCCCACCCCTTGACGTCGTCCGCCGAGCCCTCCTGGCGGTCCGGGCCCTTCGACAAGAGGTCGTACCCCTCGCCGCTGGCCTGGCCGGGGCAGCGGTAGACGAGCGGCTGGCCCCAGGTGTCGACGGGCTTCGCGTTGACGAACTTCTGCTGGTAGAGCTCGTCGAGCGTCGCCGGGCAGTCGGCCTGGGTGTTGCGCGTCTTCCACTCGATGACGGCCTGGTTGTACTGGTTCAGCAGGATCTTCGTGTTCTGGATCTGCGACTGCTTGAAGCTGTTCAAGATCTTCGGCCCGATGAGGAACGCCATCAGCGTGCCGATGATCGCGAGCACGATCATGATCTCGAGCAGCGTCATGCCCGCCTGGCGGCTCAGGCGCCGCGCCGTGCTCTCGAGCCCCTCGGTATGCGACTTCATCATTCGGTACCTCCTACTGTGCGACGAACGTGTTCAGGTCCATGATCGGCATGAGGATCGAAAACACGACGAACGCCACGACCCCGCCCATGCACAGGATCATGATCGGCTCGAGCAGCGCGGTCATGCGGCCGAGCTTGGTCTCGACCTCGCGCTCGTAGGCGACGGCGACGTTGTCGAGCATGCCCTCGAGCTGACCGGACCGCTCGCCGACGGCGATCATGTGCGTGACCAGCGGCGGGAACTGGCCCGAGCGCTTGAGCGGCGCGGCGATGGACTCGCCCTCGCGGATGGCGTCGTGCGCCTCCTCGATGATCTTCTGGAGCACGACGTTGTTGAGGACGTGCTTGACGATGTCGAGCGCGCGCAGCAGCGGCACGCCGGCGTTGAGCATCGTGCCCAGGGTCTTGGCGAAGCGCGAGATGGCGAGCCGCCGCGCGAGCGGCCCCAAGATCCACAGCTTGAGCACGATCTTGTCGACGATCGCGCGCCCGCGGGTGGTGCGCTTCCAGGCGCGGAACCCGAACGCGCCGGCGATCCCGGCCACGATGAGCAGCGGCCACCAGCGGGCGATGAACTTCGACAGCCAGATGAGCAGCTCGGTGTTCCACGGCAAGGACTTGCCCATGTCCGCGAACATGCCGGTGATCTTCGGCACGACGAAGACCATGAGGATGCCCATGATGACGGTGCCGACGACGGCCATGACGGCCGGGTAGACGAGCGCGCTCGACACCTTGGACCGCAGCGCCAGCGATGACTCCTCGAAGTCGGCGAGCCGGAACATGACCTGGTCGAGGTTGCCCGCCGCCTCGCCGGCGCGGACCATGTTGACGTAGAGGTCCGGGAAGACG
>DASXVK010000288.1:0-1538 GCA_036504295.1 Polyangia bacterium | reverse complement strand
GGCGCTGTTCGCGAAGGACTTCCTGGCGAAGGTGCCGCCCGCCACGGTCACGGCGATCTTCACCGAGATGTACGGCAAGTACGGCGCGGTCGTCGGCCGCCAGCACACCGAGTCGAAGGCCGGGAAGTCGAAGTTCGAGCTCACCTTCGCGAAGGGGTACGGCGTCCCGCTGACCCTGGTCCTCGACGCGGCGGCGCCGCACCTGATCACCGGCATCTGGTTCGGCAACCCGGTCCGGCTCGCCGCCACGCTCGACGAGGTGGTGACCGAGCTCAAGCACCTGCCGGGGCGCGTCTCGTTCCTCGCGGCGCACCTCGGGCCGCGCGGTGTGCGGCCGCTCGCCACGCTCGAGCCGGACCGGTCGCTCGCCCTCGGCTCCGGCTTCAAGCTCTACATCCTCGGGGCGCTCCTGCAGGAGATCGAGGCCGGGACCCGCGCGTGGTCGCAGATCGTGACGCTCGACGCGCGCAGCTTCTCGCTGCCGTCGGGGTTCCTGCAGGAGTGGCCGGCCGGCTCGCCCCTGACGCTGCACACGGTCGCGTCGCTCATGATCTCGCGGAGCGACAACACGGCGACCGACCTCCTCCTCAACACGCTCGGGCGCGAGCGGGTCGAGCGGCAGATGAAGCCGATGGGCGTGACGGCGCCGGCGCGCAACCTGCCGTTCCTGACCACCGGCGAGATGTTCAAGCTCAAGGGGGACCCGACCGGCAAGCTCACGAAGGCGTACCTGGCGCGGGACCTGGCGGGGCGCCGGGCGTTCCTGTCGTCCACCGTCGCCGCGATGAAGCTCGACGACGTCGTGCCGCACGCGAAGCCGCTGGCCGTGGACACGCTGGAGTGGTTCGCGTCGGCCGCGGACATGGTGCGCGCGCTCGCGTGGCTGCGCGACCACACCGGCGACGACCGGACCAGCCTCGGGCGCAAGCTGCTCGCGGTCAACCCGGGCATCGCGCTGCCGAAGCAGCGCTGGCGCTACGTCGGCTACAAGGGCGGCTCCGAGCCCGGCGTGCTCAGCATGAGCTTCCTGCTCCAGGCCACCGACGGCCAGTGGTACGCGCTCTCGGCCATCTGGAACAACGCCGGCGCGAGCGTCGACACCGAGAAGCTGGTCGGGCTGCTCGGGCGGGCGGCGCAGCTGATGAAGTAGCCGCTGATCCTCACCGCCCCCGCCGCGCGCCGTCGCCGGCCGCAACGGAGCCGCGGATCTCCCGCATCAGGCTGAGCACCTCCGGCCGTCGCGGCAGCCCGGCCTGCGCGCCGACCTTGGTGGTGGCGAGCGCGGCCGCGGCGTGCGCGAAGCGCGCGGCCGTGGGGAGCGGGAGGCCCTCGGCGAGCGCGACCGCCAGGGCCGCGGCGCAGGCGTCGCCGGCGCCGGTCGCGTCCACCGAGCGCACGGGGAGGTGCGGGAGCCACCGGTCGCCCTCGTCGGAGACGAGCAGGTTGCCGCCGGGGGCCCCGACGAGGACGGCGCCGGCGCCGCGCGTGATGAGGTTCTGCGCCGCCCGCCGCGCCGACGCCTGATCCTCGACGGGCAG
>DASXVK010000287.1:0-3647 GCA_036504295.1 Polyangia bacterium | reverse complement strand
GGGCGGACTTAGGCCGCCAGCAGTTCCTTGGTCCGCTGCTCCCAACGACCGTTAAAGAGATCGGCGCGCAACGCCGCCATATGCCCGGCACCCTCGGCGGACCAGCGCATGCCCTGCAGCTTCAAGCGCGTGCCGGTCACGTGGTAGTTCGCGCTCTCGACGGTACCGCTGCTTACGCGCAGGCCGCGCGCACGGTAGGTCGGGTAGTCCATGCGGTCGAGATTGTTGTCGAGGAACTGAGCGAGTTCCGCGACGAGCTTGCGCGTTTCGCGCCGCCCGGGGCGCAGGAAACGGAGCGCGCTGATGACCGCCTTCGCGCCACCGTCCTCGATGCGGCCACACTGAGTCTCCGCCCAGGCGCGGGCCTTGGGCGTCTTCTCGCCATAGAGGCTGTTGGCGACCTCCCACAGGCGGTGTTTGACGTGGAAGAGGTCGAGGATCAAAAACACCTCGAGCGGCAGCCAGCGCGCCAGCGAGCGGACCCAGTCAGCGCCGTCGCTGAGGATGACCAAGAGCTTGGCCTGGTCAAAGCGCTGGCGGAGCATCTCGACCCACACGCGCCCGGCGAAGGTGCCCCAATCGCCGAGGTACGACACGTACGTTTTACGCAGGATGCAGCCGCGTCCGGGGCTCTCGGTCGCGCAGTCCTTCCCGTCATAGAGCACCGCGTTCTTCACCTCGCGCCCGATGATGCGGTAGCGACACCCCTTGCCGCCGTGGGCCTTGGCCTTCTTTGCCCGGCGCTGGCGGCGCCGCTCGGTGGGCGTCAGTTCCTTGCCCGTGAGCTCCTCGCGGGTGATGGGCACGACGCCATCGACCTCGAGGTAGGCGACCTTCGGCGCGGCGGCTGCCGCGATGGCGTCGGCGGGCCGGGCTTGGCTGGGCACCGGGAGCCCGGTGGCGTCGAAGGGCGCGCACCGTGCCGCTTCCCGGGCGGCCTCGCGTTCCACTTGGGCGGCACGGCGCTCGGTCATGTCCTCCATGGCTTTGACGCTGATGTCGATCCCGCAGAGCTTGGCGACGAGGCCGGTGGCCATGGCGTGCGGCACCGTCGTTGCCATCATCGTGCACACCTCCTCCAGTCGCGGCGTGTAGTCGCCCGCGGGCAGGCCCAGCGCGACCTGCGCCGGCGCGATGCCCTGGCCGCACTGCTCGCAGTACGCGTAGCGGCGCTGCAGCGATAACGGCCCGAGCACGCTGCTCCACCGTCGTGACCGGCGCCCTTGTGACTCGGCGGTCTGCCCGCAGCCCGGACAGACCGTCGCGCCCACGGCGCGCGCCTCCAACGCATCGAGCCGGGCCTGCAGCTTGGCCTGCAGCAGCGGCCGCACGACGCGGCGTGCGGCCACGACGGCCTCCGCCTCCACGTCCACCGCATCCGCGGTCTCGCCGGGCAGCTGGGTCGCGTACCGCGCCAGCTCTGCCACGCCTTCGGCGAAGGCAGTCGCGGCCGCCAGGCCGCTGGGTTCGGTCGCCCAGTGCGCGCGCAGCGCCGCGATCATGGCCGGCGCCGTCCCGTCCGTCTGGGCGTAAGCCGCGCAGGCAATCTTCAGCCACTCGCTGCTCGTGATGCTGGTAGAGTCCATTCGCGGGGTACCTCCCCCGGGTGGCGACCCGGGTTTTGGTGGTGGTTGGTGCGACTACCGAGAGGTACCCCGCTTTGCTACTGGCCACAAGTTGTCTCTCCCCCGCTCGACTGACCCCAACATTCGGGATCCGCGCCCCCCTTGGCCCCGGCGCAGGGCACCCTAGAACACCGAACGGTTTGAATGCGACATGATTACGAAGCCTTTCGCATCGCGCGGTCCTGGAGGTCCCTCGGGACTTCCCTCTGGATGGCTTCGAGGTTGGTGATGGCCGCAGCGCGGCGCCAGTCGTACAGGTTCTTGCGGCAGCCGCGATACCGGGCACGGCGGCCTTGGCGGCGGCCGGCTTGAGCGAGTCCGTGCTCCACGGGTACGCGCAGGCGGAGTCGCGCGCGACCGGCCGGGGTGGCGGCGAGCTTGCGCAGGCGTTTCTGGAGCGGTTCGTTGTCAGCGATGGAGACCGTGCGCCCGTGACCCAGCGACGTGTCGGTACACTGCTTCCGCAGCAGGCACGAGTCACAGTGCTCGGGGTCGAATTCGACCGTCGTGCCGAACGCGATGTGTTCCGTGTGCCCGGCCGGGCACGTGATGGTGCGGTCGCGCACGTTGATATCGAAGCGCGGCTTGGCGAAGAGCTTGCCGTTCTTGGCCGCCCACGGGCGGCAGATGATCTCGCCGCCGGCGGCCAGGACGTGATCGACGAGCGGCGCATTGATGTAGCCGCGGTCGATGTACAACTCGCGGATCTGGCGCGGGAGGCGGGCGAGGTCGGCCTCCAGCGACGCGGCGGCCTCCTCCTCGGGACGATTGGCGGGCGTCATGGCGCAGGCCAGGATGAGCCCGCTATCGAGGTCGCGGGCGAGGTGGCGCTTGTAGCCGTTGAAGCGCTTGCTCTTGCTCTTCCGGCCGTGGCGCATCTCCTTGTCCTCGACCGAGACGCGCCGGTCGGGGGCCACGCCCTCGCGGACGCGCACGCCGCCGCCGTCTCCGCCACCACCACTGGGGTCCGGCTCCAGGTCCTGGTGCATGAGCTCGTGCAGCGTCTCGATGTGCTCTTTGAGTGGCGGCCGCGCGAGCTCCTCGGGCAGCCGCGCCTGCACCCAGTGCTCCAGCAAGGTCAGTTGCCCGACCAGGAACGTGATGGCGGCGGCCTTGTCCTCGGGGTCGCTCCACGTGTAATCGAGCGCCCGCTTGATGCTGCTCTGCGCCAGCAGCGGAATGCCGGCCTGCTTGCACACACGCGCGCTCGACCACCCCAGCAGACCCGCGACGCAGTCGACGATCTTGCGGCCCGCATGCGCCAGCAGGTTGACCGTATCCTCGACGCGGCCCGCGCCCTCGAGCGGGCTGGAGTCGATGGCGACGCGCAAGTCCTTCGGGAGCTTCTTCCAGTCGAAGCCCTCCGTGCGCTTAGCCAGCTCGACGGTGCGCTCGAGCAGGCGGCGGTCCAGCTCGTGCCGGATGAGGCGGTGCCGGAAGTCGCACAGGGCCCCCTGCGAGAACAGCGGCTCGGTGCGGCCGAGGCAGCCGAGCACCATCTGCCAGCGCAGATCGAGCATGGTCAACTCGACCGCCTCCGCGTCCGACACGCCGAGGTACGCCTGGAGCAAAAGCGCCATCGCGAGGACCGCTGGCGGCAGCGGCGGCTTGCCCGCGCCCGTGTCGCGGTACATCGTCTCGAGCTCGGCCTGGAAGGCGTCATCGAACAACTCGTGCCGGACCTCGCGCAGGAAGGCGAACAGCTTCCGCGTGCGCTTCAGGCGCTTCATGATGAACTGCTCTTGGCGCGTGAACGTCCGGCTGGGGGACCACCGCTCGATTGCCATGCACTGCCTCCAGGGCGAGCGACTGCTCGTCGCTGCTGGAGGCGAGGAGATCATGGAACGATCGCGCTGTCGATCCCGAGGTCATAAGTGATCGTGATTACTCAACCGTCAAAGCGATCGGTGTTCTAGGCGTACTGCTCGACCGTGCGCAGGAGGTCGTCGAGGTCGACGGGCTTGCGGAGGTAGCCGGCCACGCCGGCCTTCGCCGCCCGCTCGGCGAGGCGCTCGTCGCCCG
>DASXVK010000286.1:0-5617 GCA_036504295.1 Polyangia bacterium | reverse complement strand
ATGATGTCGGTCTCGCCGAGGCGGCGGGCGTAGTCGGCGCCGATGACGGCGTGGGAGCCGTCGATCTCGTGCGACAGCGCCTTGCCGATGTCGTGCAGGAGCGTCGCGCGGCGGGCGACTTTGAGGTCGAGGCCGAGCTCGGTCGCCATCATGCCGGCGAGGAAGGCGGCCTCGACCGAGTGCTTCCACTGGTTCTGCGTGTAGCTCGTGCGGTAGTTGAGGCGGCCGATGAGCTTGACGATGTCGGGGTGGGCCTTGGGCAGCTCGAGCTCGGTGAAGGCCTTCTTGCCGAGGTCGACGATCTCGCGGTCGAGGTTCTGGACCACCGTCTGCACGAGGCGCTTCGGGTCGCGCACGGAGAGGTCGAGGGTGGCCACCTCGGGCGTGGGCGGGCCGCGGCGGTCGCCGCGCCGGTCGCCGCCGGTCGTGCGCAGCAGGCGGTGGATCACCCGGCGCGCGATCTCGCGGCCCACGCCGTCGGCGCCCTCGATGCGGACGGCGTCGGCGGTGTCATTGAGGGTGAGCTTGGTGCCGGACTGCTCCTCGATCTCCTTGACGATGGCCTCGCCCTCGGCGAAGAGCTTGGGCCCGAGGCCGCCGGGGAAGGCGATGGTCGAGACCAGCCGCTCCGTCAGGTAGTGCCCCTGGTAGCGCTGGATGGCGATGCCCATGAGGCGCTTGGCCTGGCGCGCGTACTCGGGGTCCTGCACGCTCTGGTCGACCTGGCGCAGGCGCGCCGCGGCCTCGGCGCGCGTCTCCTCGACCCAGGTCTGCACGAGGTCGGCCTTGAGCTGGACCCGGGTCTGGCCCGCGGCGGTCTCGAGCGCGGCGACGCCGGCCTCGTCGGTGCGGCGGGCCTCGTCGCGCAGCTCGCGGGCGCGGGCCTGGATGGCGTCGAGCGCCTGCTGGCGCGCCGCGCTCGCCGCCTGCGCCAGGCGGAGCCGCTCGTCCTGCGACGCGAGCGCCTGCTCGTGGCGGGTGACGTGCTCCTCGCGCCGCTCGAGCGCGTTCGTGAGCTCGCCGATCTCGGCCTCGGCCGCCGCGCGGGCGGCCAGGGCCTCCTCGCGGGCGGCGAGCTCGGCCCGGCGGCGCTCGGCGTCGGCCGCCGCGCGCGCCGCGGCGCGCACCGCCGCGGCCTGCGCCGCGGCCGCCGCCACCTCGCGACGGCGGACCCGGGCGGCCCAGAGCAGCCCCAACAGGACTCCGAGCCCGGCGGCGACGCCGGCGGCTAGGCCGTACATGCGCTAATGATTCTGTATCGATACGGGTGTGTCAAGGGACCTGAACCAGGTGGTGGCGAATCCTTCCTCGGGTCCGCGCATCCAAAGGGCCTGGGTCGCAAGGACGCGTAGGGTCGAATAGCCACGGTACGGCGACCCAGAGCATCATATCAGTCGGTCATTTCATGCGGTTGAGCCCGCCGACAGGAGTGGGACCCAGCCGAGGAGTCGGTGCATGCGGAGCGTGTCGGCCGGAGACAGTGGTTTCCAGCTCTACCTGTCGAGGATCCAGAAGTACCCGCCCCTCAATCGGGAAGAGGAGCTGGTCCTGGCGCGGCGGTGGCTGGAACACAATGACCGGGCGGCGGCGGAGAAGCTGGTGCAGGCGAACCTGCGCTTCGTCGTGAAGATCGCCTCGGGATACCGCGGGTACGGGTTTCGCATCGCCGACCTGGTGGAAGAGGGCAACCTCGGCCTGCTCGAGGCCGTCAAGCGCTTCGACCCCGAGCGGGGCCGGCGCTTCATGACCTACGCCGCGTACTGGATCCGGGCGTACATCCTCGCCTACGTGCTCAAGTCGTGGAGCCTCGTCGGGGTCGGGACCGGACCGCTGCAGAGCAAGCTCTTCTTCCGGCTGCAGCGCGAGCGCGCCCGCATGGCGGCGCGGCTCGGGTCCGGCGGCGACGCCGACAAGCGGCTCGCGCGCAAGTTCGGCACCAGCGAGGATCGCATCCGCGAGATGCAGCACCGGCTCGACGGCCGCGATCAGTCCTTGGACGCGCTCGTCTTCCGCGATGGCCACGCGACCGGGATCGACATGCTGGCCGACGAGCGGGCCAGCCAGGAGCTGGGCTACGCGCAGCAGGAGCGCGACCTCATGGTCCGCGAGCGGCTCTCGGCGGCGATGCGCCTCTTCGACGCGCGCGAGTGCTACATCGTGCGCTCGCGCCTGCTCGCCGACGAGCGGCTGACGCTGGCCGAGATCGGCCGGCAGCTCGGCCTGTCGCGCGAGCGGGTGCGCCAGATCGAGACCCGCATCAAGGCCAAGCTGCGGCGCGCGATGGAGGACCTGGAGCAGGAGGAGGTCCGCGCGGTCGCGTAGCGGAGCGCGGGCGTCGGCGCTGCCGCCGGCCGACTCAGCGGGAGCGGATGGTGAAGGGCTGGGTCGCCGTGACGGTCCGGTCGGCGTTGGCGTCGGTGAGCTTGACCTCGAGCCGGTAGCTGCCAGCCTCGAGCGGCACGCGTGGTGGCAGGATCAGGCCCGTGAGGGAGACCGCGCCGGCTTTGGCTCCTTGGTTCACGAGGACGCGGCTTTGAATCCCGCTGTTCCGCCCGGCCACTGAGTCCCCGCCATCATCGGCCTCCTCGCTCGCCGCGGTCCCGTCGACGCAGACCTTCTCGACCGCGAAGGCGACCTGGCCGGCGCCGTCCAGGAACCTGACGTCGCAGCCGACCTCCGTGGCCCCATCCTCGACGGCGAGCCCCTCCGCCGCCAGCGTGAAGAGGACCGGATCGGCGGGCGCGAGGCTGGGCGCGGCTCCGGCGAGGAACCTGAAGCTGGTGATCGTGAAGGCCGCGACCCGCGCGGCCTCCTTGACCTCCTCCAGCGCGCTCTCGATGGCGGATCCCGCCAGGTAGAACCGGCGAATCTTGCCGCGGACGACGAACAGCTCGAGGTCCACCCTCCCCTGCGCGAAATCGAGCTCGTAGGTCCCCCGCGTCCCCATGACGGGGTACGCCATGAAGAAGACGCCCTTCATCGTGCAGCCCCGGTACGCGCCGAGGCGCTGCACCGCCTCGGCCATCTTCTCGAACTCCGGTCGCGGCAACGCGCGCTGCATGTCCGGATGGGTGATGGCGAGGAAGCCCGGGTAGTCGGATTTCCGCAATGCGGCGACGCCGTCGTCGGCGCCGCGATCCAGCGCCAGCTTCTGCCCGCAGCCCAGGCCGCACCCGGCGAGGCTCCCCAGAGCGAGAATCAGGCAGGCCGCTCTGAATCCGAGGCCGAGCATGAGCGCAGCGCCCGTCCGGGGCCGGCGGGACGCGCTCACCGCCGCAGCGCCCGGGAACCCTGTTCGTTGGTCTGTCATCCAGGTCTCAACCAGCCCTGCTCGCCGGCCGTGGTCGACGATCCGGCGCGGACGGCTCCGCTACTCTACCCCTGGCCGCACGCTGGCTTCCAGTGTCGCGCATCCTGTTCCATACTCCCGGCGTGGAGCTCATCGTCCACCGCGGCGCCTGTCGCTACGATCCCGCCCTCGCCGTCCCGCTCGCCCGCGCCCTCGCCGCCGAGCCCGATCTGTTCGACCGGCTGACGGGCCTGCGCGACGACGCCCTCGCCGCGCGCGGGTCGCTGCAGCGGCGGCTGCGCCTCACGCCGGCGCTCCACGCGCGCGCGGAGCTGCTCGCGGCCGCGCCGGGCGGCGTGGTGCCGGGGGGCGCGCCGGGCGACGACGACCTCCCGCCCCTCGCGGCGGCGCTCGCGCACCTCGGGCGCTACCGGCCGTTCTTCGCCGCCGTGCGGGCGCGCTGCGGCGTGCCGCGGCGGCGCCTGGACCCGCGCACGGCGGCGCTGCTCGCCGAGGTCATGGCGGAGCACGCGCCGCTCGTGCAGCCGGCCGCCGTGGTCGCGCTCGGCGACGCGCGCGTCGAGCAGGCCGGCGTCACCGTGGGCGGGCTCAGCATCGCGAGCGCCGACCTTGCCCGCGCGCTGCGGCCCGGGGCCGCGGCGGACGGGCGCACCCGGGTCGCGCTCTTCGCCGCGACCATCGGCCCCGCGCTCGACGAGCGGGTGGCCGCGCTCGCGCCGGCCGAGCCCACGCGGGCGCTGCTGCTCAACGCGTTCGGCGCCGCCGCCGCGGAGCTCGGCGGCGAGGACGTGAGCGCGCGCGTGGCCGCCGCGCTGCCCGGCCCCGGCCGGCTGCGGCGCTTCCACCTCGGCTACGGCGACTGGACGCTCGCGGGCCAGGGCGACCTGCTCGCCCTGCTCGGCGCGGAGCGCGCGCTCGAGATCCGCGTGACGGCCGCGGGCGTGATGGTGCCCGAGAAGAGCGTGAGCGGGCTCGTGTCGCGGCGGGGGTAGCTCGCGCCAGCGCGACGCCGCCGCGGCGGTCGCGCTTGACAGTGGTCAGCCGGCGCGACTTAATTCGACGCGGCGATGCAGGTCCCGCTCCTCGATCTCCCGGCCCAGCACGCGCCCCTGCGCGCCGCCATCGACGCCGCCATCGCGCGCGTCGTCGACAGCGGCCACTTCATCCTCGGCCCGGAGGTCGCGGCGCTCGAGGCCGAGGTGGCGGCCTACTGCGGCGCGCGTCACGGCATCGGCGTCTCGTCCGGCACCGACGCGTTGCTCGCCGCGCTCATGGCGCTGGACCTGCGGCCCGGCGACGAGGTCGTGACCACGCCCTTCTCGTTCTTCGCCACCGTCGGCGCCACCGCCCGCGTCGGCGCGCGGCCGGTGCTGTGCGACATCGACCCGGCCACCTTCAACCTCGACCCGGCCGCGGTCGCCGCGCGCGTGACGCCGCGCACGCGCGCGATCCTGCCGGTGCACCTCTTCGGCCGCATGGCCGACCTCGCCGCGATCGGCGCCGCCGCGCCCGGCGTCCCGCTCATCGAGGACGCGGCCCAGGCGATCGGGGCCGCCCGCGGCCCGGCGCGGGCCGGCGCGGTCGGGCTGCTCGGCTGCCTCTCCTTCTTCCCGTCGAAGAACCTGGGCGCGCTCGGCGACGCCGGGCTCGTGCTCACGTCCGACGACGCGGTCGCCGCGCGGGTGCGCTCGCTGCGCGCCCACGGCAGCGCGCCCGGGCGCAAGTACCACCACGAGCACGTCGGCGGGAACTTCCGCCTCGACGCGCTCCAGGCCGCGGTGCTGCGGGTCAAACTCCCGCACCTCGACGGCTGGAGCGCGGCGCGCGCGGCGCACGCGGCGCGCTACCGCGAGCTGCTCGCCGGCACGCCCGTCGGCCTGCCGCCGGCCGCGGCCGCGGACGAGCGCGTCGTCTGGAACCAGTACGTCATCCGCGCCCCGCGGCGCGACGCGTTGCGCGAGCACCTGGGCGCCCACGGCGTGCAGACCGAGGTCTACTACCCGGTGCCGCTGCACCTGCAGCCCTGCTTCGCCGGCCTCGGTTACCGCGCCGGCGACTTCCCCGTGGCCGAGCGGGCCGCCGCCGAGGCCCTGGCGCTGCCGGTCTACCCGGAGCTCAGCGCCGCCCAGCAGGAGCACGTGGCGCAGGCCATCCGCGCGTTCTACGCTTAGGAGCCCGATCCGATTTACGTGATCAACTCCGACGGGGGCGAAGCTCGTAGTTCCATTCCCCGTGGAAGGCATGTGGATGCAACGCGAGGGAACCCATCTCGGCTTTCGTGACGGGAACTCCGGTTGGGTACTTCCG
>DASXVK010000285.1:0-6250 GCA_036504295.1 Polyangia bacterium | reverse complement strand
GATCCCGAGCGCCGGCAGCGCGAGCCGGTGGTCGGCGCTCAGGCCGGTCACGGTCGGGCTGGGCTCGACGACGTAGAGGCGGTTCATCGCGTCGCGCTCGGTGTGGACGCGGCGGCCCGCGGCGAAGTCCTTGCCGTGGCGAACGGCGTCGCCCTCGGTGCCGAGCAGGTCGCTGTCGAGGGCGAGGATGACGGCGGCCTGCTCGAGGTGCAGGCGCGGCCGGTGGGCCGGGGCGCCCGCGAGGCGCAGGCCCGCGGCGGTGTGCGCGGCGAAGGCGGCGTCGTCGAGATAGAGGCGGACCTTGGGGTACGCGGTGCGCGTCTCGGCGAGCAGCCGCAGGAGCGTCGGCGAGGGCGTGCTGCGGAGGAGCAGCGCGAGCCCCTGGCCCCCGCGGGCCCCGAGCGCCGTGAGCTGCGCGTCGGCGAAGGCGAAGCACTCGTCCCACGTGCCGGCGCGGCCGCCGGTGAGCGGCTGGGTCGAGCGGTCGTTGTCGTACAGGTCGCGGATCGAGGCCTGGGCCCACGCGCTGGCCGCCCCGAGGCTCTGCGGGTGCTTGGGGTTGCCCTCGATCTTGATGGGGCGCCCGTCGAAGCTCTCGACCAGCAGGCCGAGGACGCCGCCGCCGACGTGCATGGCGGTGGCGTACTCGACCGAGGTGCCGGGCACGCGGTCCTCGGGCCGCTGGGCGAAGGGCAGGATCTTCTCGACCGGCCGCCGGGCGCAGGCGGCCAGGCCGACGGCGCTGCCGGCCCCGAGGGTGGCGAGGAACCCGCGCCGGGAGATCTGGACGAGCGGGCCGGGCTGGCCCTCGCCGCGGGCCGCGGCCGCGACCGCCGCCGCCTTGTCGGCCGCGGTCTCCGGCGCCGTGGGCTCGGGGGCGTCATCGTCCAGGCCGCGCCACAACGTCATGTCGCTCATCGGTGGCACCCGTCACACTGCGTGGGCGGATTGACCGGCCGCTTGCGGGCGGGGTCCTTGGCCGGGTCGTAGCCGGCCGTCGCCGCGTCCCAGCTCATGTTCGTGACCTCCGCGACCGGCCGCAGGCTGGGGCCCGGGTCGCGGTGGCACTCGAGGCACCAGGCCATGCCGAGCGGCTTGGCCACGTGCACGACCGGCATCTGGTCGACGCGGCCGTGGCAGCTCACGCAGCCGACCCCGGCGGCGAGGTGCGCGCTGTGGTTGAAGAAGACGAAGTCCGGCAGCTTGTGCACCCGCACCCACTCGATGGGCGCGCCGGTCTCGGCGCTCGAGCGCACCAGGCCGAGGCGCGAGCTGTCCTTGAGGACCGTCTTGTGGCAGTTCATGCACGTCGCCGTCGGCGGGACGGCCGCGTGCGCGGCGCGCTCCACGGTGTTGTGGCAGTAGCGGCAGTCCAGCGCGAGATCGCCCGCGTGGAGCTTGTGGCTGTAGGGGACCGGCTGCGCCGGGCCGTAGCCCATCTCCAGGAACTTGGGCGAGCCCCAGTACCAGAAGCCGAAGACGACGGCGCCGAGGAGGGCCGGCCCCGCGATCGCGACCATCTGGGGCAAGCGGTTGGTCCACGGTCGGAAGATGACTGCCACGGTCGTGTCCTCCCGTCCGCCGCCGCTAGCGCGCCCACAGGTCGAGCGCGAGGACGCCGGTGAGCGCGGGCAGGTACGCGAGCGACGCGAGGAAGTAGCTCCGCGCCCACCGTGCCCCGGCGCTCCGCCGCAGCCCGAGGGCGCCGTACGCGACGAAGGCCGCGCCCAGCACGAGGGCGCCGACGAAGTAGATCGGCCCGGCGCCGCCGAGCGGCACGAGCAGCAAGCTCACCAGCCAGAGCGCCGCCGCGGCGGTGACCGCCTCGATGCGCGCGACGCGGTCGCCCTGGGTGAGCGGCGCGACGCGGATGCCGCCGCGGGCGTAGTCCTCCTTCAGGTAGCTCGCGATGGCGATGAAGTGCGGGAGCTGCCAGAGGAAGAGGATGCCGAAGAGCACCAGGCCGGGCACGCCGATGCGCCCGGTCTTGGCGGTCCAGCCCATCAGCGCGGGCAGCGCGCCGGGCACCGCGCCCACGACGAGCGCGAAGGAGGTGCGGCGCTTGAGCGGCGTGTAGATCAGCACGTAGGACACGAGGGCGAAGGCGCCGAGCGCGGCGGTGAGCGCGTTGACGGCCGCGAAGAGCGTGAGCGCGCCGGCGGCGCCGAGGCTCAGGCCCATGCCGAGCACGAACGCGGGGGTCACGCGGCCCTCGGGGAGCGGCCGCCGGGCGGTGCGGGTCATCAGCGCGTCGGTGCGACGCTCGAGGAGCTGGTTGAGGGCCGCGGCCGCCGCGACCAGCAGCCCCGTGCCGACGAGCGTGGCGACCAGACGCCAGCCCGCCATCGGGCGGCCGTCGAGCATGGCGCCGCCCGTGGCGGTGACCATCGCGAGCACGATGATGCTCGGCTTGGTCAGCGTCAGGAGGTCCTGCGCCCGCGTCGCGCGGGCGTGAGCGGGCACGGGGCGGGTGCGCGAGGACGTGGCGTTCGTGGGGGTCATGGGGTCGCTTCCGTGAGGTGGCCGCCCGGCGCGGCGGCGCGCGCGACGCGCCGGCGGGCGAAGACGCCCTCGGGGCCGAGCGCGAAGAAGAGCGCCGCCATGTCGCCGAGGAGCAGCGCCCCCACGCCGAGGTGAGCGGTGATGATCGCCGGGTCGATGAAGGTGCGCACGCTCCACATCCCGAGGCCGATCTGGATCACCAGCAGGATGGGGGCGAGGCGCGCGAAGAGCAGCGCCAGCGGCCGCCCGGCGCGCTCGGCCAGGCGCAGCGCCGGGATGTGGGCGGCGATGACGAGGCCGCCGGCGACCAGCGCGAAGGCGCGGTGGAGCATGTGCAGCTGGGCGGGGCCCCAGCTCGGGAAGAGCGCGCCCGAGCACAGGAACATGTCGTTGCCGCAGGCCTGGCCCGAGGCGGTGTGGCGCACGAACGCGCCGAGCAGCACCTCGGCGTAGACCGCGATCACGGCCGCCGCCGTCAGGCCCCGGCCGAGCCGCGGCGGCGGCGCCACGATCGCGTCGCGTCCCGGCCGCGTGCGGAACGCCAGGTAGATGAGGAAGACGAAGAAGCCCATCGAGAGGGCGAGGTGGGCGGTCGAGACCATGAGCGGCAGGTGCCACAGCACGGTGAGCCCGCCGAGGAGGCCCTGGGCGCTCACGAGCACGACGGCGAGGACGCCGAACCAGCGCACGCGCCGGTCGGCGCCGCGCAGGGCGAGCGCCATGAGGACCACCGTCAGGATCCCGACGAGGGTCGCGATGACGCGGTGCGTGTGCTCGTACTGGATGCCGTTCTTCAGCGGCGGGAAGAACGAGCCGAAGCAGGTGGGCCAGTCCGGGCACGCGAGCGCCGAGCCGGTCGGGTTCACGAGGCCGCCGACGAGCAGCAGGAGGAAGGTCGCCGCCAGCGTCGCGAGCGTCACGCGGTGAAGCGTCATGGGGTCCTCCCGGGCTCGCGGCAGTGGGCGACGACGGCGAGGTACGCCTCGGCGCAGTTGTGATCGCGGCGCGACCGGCCGCGCTCGCGGCAGCGGGCGAAGGTGAAGTGGGTGTCCGAGGCGCGCGGCCCGATGGCGCGGCAGTACGCGCCGCGGTCCTGGCCCATCAGGCACGTGCGCACGAGCGGCGCCACCGCCTCCTCGCACATGTTCGCGATGGCGCCGCACCGCTTGCCGAAGGCGAGGGCCTCGGTCACGCACCCCTCGGTGTCCAGGCGGGGACCGGCGGTGCGCATCGCGTCGGCCGCGGCGCGGATCTCCCGCTCGGAGCTCAGGTACCGGCGGTACGCATGAGCCCCGAGGACCACCGACGCGGCCAGGAGGCCGCCGATGAGAGCCTTCACCATGTCAGAGCCTTCCTGTGCGCGCCCCGCTCACGCGCTACGAGCCCGTCGTGGAGCTTTGCAGCTCCAGACTTTCGATGACGCGCTCGGCAATGGAGTTGCGGCGGGTTGCGGCGAGGCGGCGCCGCGGGGCGTCGAGCGGGGGCGGCGCCCCTTGCGCCGTCGCCGGGCTGCCGTACCAACACGGCGTGGATACCCACACCGCCCGCGACGTGCTCGAGGAGACGCTGCCGCCGTCGCTGCGTCCGCTCGCGAAGCTCGCGTTCAACTACTGGTGGTCGTGGCAGCCGGGGGGGGACGCGCTGTGGCGCCTGGTGGACCCCCTGCACTGGGACGCCTGCGGCCGTAACCCCGTGTGCCTGCTGCGCGAGGCGCCGCGGCACGCGCTCGAGCAGGCCGCGATGAATAGCGAGCTGCGCGCCGCGATGGACCGCCTCCTGCGGGGGCTCGACGCCGCGCTCGGGCCGCCCGCGGAAGACATGCCCGCGGCGGCGCCCGCGGCGCCCGTCGCGTTCCTGTGCGCCGAGTACGGCGTCCACGTGTCGCTCCCGATCTACTCCGGCGGGCTCGGCGCGCTGGCCGGCGACCTGCTCAAGGAGGCGTCCGACCAACGGGTGCCCCTCGTCGCGGTCGGCTTGCTCTACCGGCGCGGCTACTTCCACCAGCGGCTCGATCCCACGGGCTGGCAGCACGAGTACTGGACCGTCACCACCCCCGAGCACCTGCCGATGGAGCTGGTGGTCGATGCGAACGGCGCGCCCCTCACGGTCGCGGTGCCCCTCGGCGCGCGGGCCGTGCGGGCGGCCGTCTGGCGGGTCGACGTCGGGCGCGTGCCGCTCTACCTGCTCGACGCCGAGGTCGCCGCAAACCCGGCCATCGATCGCTTCATCACCGCGCAGCTCTACGTCGGCGACCGTGAGTACCGCCTGAGACAGTACACGCTCCTCGGCATCGGCGGCGTGCGCGCGCTCGCGGCCATGGGGATCCGCCCGGCGGTCTACCACCTCAACGAGGGCCACGCCGCGCTCGCCGCGCTCGAGCTCCTGCGCGCGGGCCTGCGGCGGGGCGAGCCGTTCGAGCAGGCGCTGAGCGCGGTGCGCGAGCGCCTCGTGTTCACGACGCACACGCCCGTCGCCGCGGGCAACGAGACCTACTCACCCGCCGAGATCGAGGCCGGGCTGGGCGCGTTCGTGGCCGAGCTCGGCGTCGATCCACGCGCCGTGCTCGCGCTCGGCCGTTCGCCGGAGGCCGGGTCGGCCGAGCCCTTCGGCATGACTGACCTCGCGTTGCGCACCAGCCGCAGCGCCAACGCGGTGAGCCGCCGTCACGCCGAGGTCGCGCGCGCGATGTGGGCGCATCACTTTCGGGCCCGACGCGCCGAGGAGGTGCCCATCCGGCACGTCACCAACGGCGTGCACGCCCCCACGTGGATGGCGGCGCCGATGCGCCAGCTGCTCGATCACTATCTCGGGCCGGAGTGGATCGCGCATCCGGTCGATCCGTGGCGCTGGCGCGCGGTCGACGCCATCCCCGACGCGGAGCTGTGGGCGGTGCGCTGCCGCATGCGCGCCGAGCTCGTGGCGTTCGTGCGCGAGCGCTCGATCGCCGACCGGCTCGCGCGCGGTGAGCCGATCGCCTACGTCGAGCGGGCGGCGGAGACCTTCGATCCCGCGGTGCTCACGGTGGGGTTCGCGCGCCGGGTCGCGTCGTACAAGCGGCTCCACCTGCTGGTCGCCGATCCCCCGCGCGCGCTCGCGCTGCTCGCCGGCCCCCGTCCGATCCAGGTCGTCATCGCCGGCAAGGCCCACCCCCGGGACGAGAGCGCCAAGCGCATCGTGCAGCAGATCTTCGCCCTCAAGGAGCAGCCCTTCGCCAGCGCGCGCGTCGTGTTCCTCGAGGACCACGACCTCGCCGCCGCGGCTCAGCTCGTCGCGGGCTGCGACGTGTGGCTCAATCTGCCGCGCCCGCCCATGGAGGCCAGCGGCACCAGCGGCATGAAGGCGGCCCTCAACGGCGGCCTCAACCTGAGCGTGCTCGACGGCTGGTGGTGCGAGGGCTTCGACGGCGCCAACGGCTGGGCCATCCCCGGCGACCCGGGTCCCGACGACATCCGGCAGGACGCCCGCGACGCCGCGGCGCTCTACGACCTCCTCGAGCGCGACGTCGTGCCGCTCTTCTACGAACGCGACGCGCACGGCGTGCCGCGCGGCTGGGTCCAGCGCATCCGCGCCTCGCTGCGCAGCCTGGGCCCGGTGTTCAACACCGCCCGCGCCATGCACGACTACCTGGTGCAGATCTACCGCCTGTCGCCGGCGTGATCGCGCCGGCGGGCCGCGGGGCGGCGCTGCCGGGTGACGTCGCGCACCCGGCCTCGGCAGCAACATTCCCTTGGAACCCCCGGCGCGCTCT
>DASXVK010000284.1:0-9247 GCA_036504295.1 Polyangia bacterium | reverse complement strand
GCCGGCGCGGACGATCCGCCGCACTCGCGCCGACGTCACGATCGCGCCGCCGCGCGCGCGCACCTCGGCGGCGAAGGCCTCGGTCACGCGGCGGTAGTCGACGATGCCCGTCTCGCGCACGAGCAGCCCGGCGATGCCGGCGGCGTGCGGCTCGCGCTCGTGCACCGCCTCGGGGCCGAGGCGCTGCAGACCCGTGAGGCCGTTGGCGGCGCCGCGGCGCTCGAGCTCCTCGAGGGCCGGCAACTGCGCCTCGCGCGTGGCGACCACGACCTTGCCGCACAGCTCGTACGGGATGCCGTGCTCGTCGCAGAAGCGCACGAGCGCGGCGCGGCCGGCGACGCAGTTGCGCGCCTTGAGCGACCCCGGCTTGTAGTAGAGGCCCGAGTGGATGACGCCGCTGTTGTTGCCCGTCTGGTGCGCGGCGAGGCGCTCCTCGGCCTCGAGCACGACCAGGGAGGCCCGGGCGCGGCCGGCGAGCGCCATCGCGGTCGCCACGCCCACGATGCCGCCGCCGATGATCGCGACGTCCACCTTGCGCGTCTCGTCCATGCGCGGCTCCCCTTATTCCAGGACCCCGGAGGCGACGTCGCTGAGCGGCACCTGCGGGAGCCCGACGCGGCCGCCGAGGCTGAGCGAGGCGGCCCAGGTCATCACCGGCGGCGGCGGCGCGGCCCGGCCGTCGAGCACCTCGAGGACCATCGGCATGCCTTCGGCGACGATGCGCGCCGCGAGCGCCGCCCCGGCCCGCGCGGTGGCGCGGTGCGGCCGGCCGGTGTACGCGGGGAACGGCCGCAGCGCGTACCAGCCCAGGCCGTGGGCGGCGAAGTCCAGCTCGCCGGCCAGTTCGCGGCGGCCGAGCGCCCGCGCGGCGCGCGCCGCGGCCGCGAGCGGCGCCGCCGGCGTCACCGCCGGGCACGGCGGCAGGTCGACGTAGCGCGGGTGGACCGACGCGGGCGCGTAGTGCAGCGCCAGCGACGTCTCGAGGAAGCCGGCGTGGATGTCCCGCCCGAGGTCACGCGCGATGCTGGCCCGCTCCTCGGGGTCGGTCACCTCCGCCAGCGCCTCGGCGGCCACGCTCTGCCCCGCGCCGTCGATGAGCCGGCGCAGCACGAGGTGGAACGGGGCCACCGCCCGCACGCCGCGGCGGCGCAGCAGCTGGACGCCGGCCTCGAGGGCCAGGTTGTGCAGCGGCGACCCATGAAAGGTCATCAGCACGACGCGCCTGGCGCCGAGGCTGGCGAGGGCCGCGCACGTGCCCTCGACCAGCTCGCGCAGGCGCGGGTACGACACCGGCCGCGACCCCGGCCCGGGCACCGGGTCGCAGCCGGCCTCGAGGTCGGGCACGACGAGCAACGGCCAGCCCTGCCGCCGCGCGGCGAGCGCGGCGTGCAGGTCGCGGATGAGCCCGGCCGCGACCAGGCCGTCGGTGCGCAGCGGGAGGTGCGGGCCGTGGTACTCGATGGGGTTCACGGGCACGAACACCGGCGCGCCCGAGGCGAGCGTCGCCCGGGCCGCGGTGCTGGAGCGCTCGAGCAGCTGCATGGGGCTACGATACTCGCGCCCGCGCGGCGCGGCCAGCGCAGCCGGGAGCGCTGCCGGAGCGGCTCGGCTACCGAGCGGCCCCCGGCGCATCGAAGAGGGGCAGTCTCCGTCGCAGAATCGACGGAGCCGAAGAGAGATCATGGCGGACTGGAACCTCGGCATCCGCTGGACCGCCGGCGCCGTCAGCCGCTCTGGCTTCGAGGCGCTGCGCCTCTCGATCTGGGGCGCGTGGCGCCTCTTCGGCGCGGGGGCCGAGTACGTCGTGTGCGTCAACTCCATCCCGGTCGAGCGCGCGCGCCGGCTCACGGGCGCCGTGCCCGACGCGGTGCGCTGGCGTGACGTCACGCACGAGCTCTCGCCGCTCATCGCGCCGTTCCTCGACGCGGACATGGCGCAGGGCGTCGGCTGGAAATTCGCGCCCCTGCGGCTCTTCCCCGACCGCCACTGCCTGGCGCTCGACAACGACGTGATCCTGTGGGAGCGGCCGGCGGCGCTCGATGCGTGGCTCGCCAGCGGCGCCGACTGTCTCGTCGCCGAGGACGTCGCGGCGTCGTACGGCCGCTTCGCCGCCCGCTGCGGGCGCGACCCGCGCAACACCGGGATCCGCGGCCTGCCGCCGGGCTTCGACCTCGGCGCCGCGCTCCTCGCCGAGCTGCGCGGCGACGCGCGGACCCTGGCGTCGGAGCTCGATGAGCAGGGGCTGCAGGTGGCGGCGCTGTCGCGGCGCCGGCCGCCGCTGTGCGTGACCCTCGACGAGGTCACGATCTGCTCGCCGGTCCGCCAGCTGTACCTGGGCCGGTGCGGGGCGCACTTCGTGGGCCTGAACGTCCGGCGCCTGCCGCCGCAGCTCGGCGGCGACGCGGCGCTGCGCGAGCTCCGCGCGCACTGGCGCCACCAGCGGCCGTACCTGTACGAGCACGTCGGGCTGCCGCTCCCGGCCGCCACGCCGGCCGGCGACCTCAGGGACGCGGACCGCGACCTTTGAGCCGGCGGCCGGGCGGCGCCCGGTCGGTCGTGAGCTGCCGCAGCGCCTTGCGGCCGCCGCGCAGCGCCCGGCGCACGTCCTGGCGCCGCTCGCGCAGCCGCCGCACGCGGTCGGGCTCGTTCGACCAGGCGGCGTTGAGGATCACGAACACCATCGGCAGCACCACGTAGTCGAGCAGCACCAGGCCCACGTAGCCGAGCGTGCCGAGCACGCGCATGATGGCCCGCAGCGGCGGCGGCATGTCGGCCCAGAGGAGCGGCTCGGCGTCGACCGGGTCGGGCTCGGCGGTCTCCTCGTCCGCGGGCGCGCGGCTCACCGCGGGGCTCGCGCGCAGCGCCGCCCGCACCGCGTCGACCGAGCCGAGGCGCTTCTCGGGGTCGGGCTCGAGCATGCGGCCGAGCAGATCGCGCAGCGCCGACGGCGGCATCACGCCGTCGAGCTCGATCTTGAGCCCCTTGTGCGGGAGCTGATCGGCCTCGCGGCCCGCGGCGAGCGCGGCGATGGTGGCGGCGAGGCCGTAGACGTCGGTGGCGGCGGTGGCCTCGCCGTGGAGCTGCTCCGGCGCCATGTAGCCGAAGGTGCCGACCACCGTCGAGCCGCCCTCGGGGCGCAGCGCGACACGCACCCCGCCGAAGTCCACCAGCGCGAGCCTGCCGTCGGTGCGGCGGATGAGGTTCTGCGGCTTGACGTCGCGGTGGATCACCGGCGGGCGGCGGTCGTGCAGGTAGGCGAGGATGTCCAGCGCCTGGTGCAAGATGTTCCACAGCTGGGCCTCGGAGTCGAGCTGCCGGTCCGCGAGCAGGCGGCCGAGCGGCACCCCCTCGACGAGCTCCATGACGAGGAAGAACTTGCCCTGCTCCTCGACGGCGAAGGTGTCGAGGTAGCGCGGGATGCCGGGGTGCGAGAGGCCGCGCAGCACCTGGCACTCGCGCTCGAAGAGGTCGAAGCGCTTCCAGCCGCCGCGGCCGAGCTCGACGACCTTCACGGCCACGGCCCGGCCGGCCTCGAGGTCGCGGGCGCGCCAGGTGCAGCCCTGCCCGCCCTCCCCGAGCGGCTCCTCGAGGCGGTAGCGCGCCACCTTCGCTGCGGCCGCGACCATGGTCAATGCATGCGCGCGCTGGCCCGGCCGCGCAAGCGGCTCTGCCTACAACGAGGCTCGTCCATGACTCGCCTCTGTCTACAACGAGGCTCGTCCATGACTCGCCTCAGGCGCGCTCCTTGCCCGGCCGGTACAGGCCCGCGTCGACCACGCCGATCATGCTGGTGCGGAAGGTGCGCTCGTCCACGTCGCGCAGCCCGCGCTCCTGCGCCCGGGTGAGCAGCGGGTAGTGGCGGATCGACTCGAGGCGGGCGGCGATCGCCTCCATCGCCTCGGAGCGCACCAGCCACTCGAGGCCGTCGAACGCGCCCAGGTCGAGGGGCGCCGAGTAGGCCCGCAGGGTCTTCAGGCCCTCCACGTTGAAGTAGGGCTCGAAGTAGCTGAGCACCAGCTCACGGAGGCTGCGGTGGATCGGCTCCCGGTAGCGCAGGCCGGCGAAGTTCGACTGCGCGATGGCGCCGAGCCCGCCGCCGGCGCCGCGGAAGAGCACGATGATGTGATCGTCGTCGCGCACAGCCTTGAGATCGACGAGCAGCGGCGGGTGCCCCAGCCGGCGCAGGGCCGCGGCGGCGAGGAGCGCCCCGTCGAAGCAGTGGGCCCTGCGATCGGCGAGCACCCGCCGCGGGCAGCGGTAGATCGGATCGTCGCTGTAGGGGATGCCGTCGAGGAACGCCTGGATCGCGACCGGGCTGTCGAGGCGGTCGAGGACGCGGCGCTCGGCGGCGGTCCAGGGCGCGGGGCTGGGGCGGGGGCGGCGCATGGGTGCACCGATGATAGCGCAGGCGGGGCGGCAGGCCACCTGGCCCACGGGGGCTACGGCGTCATGCGCGCGTCCCACTCGGGGCGCAGCAGCGCATAGAGGAGGACGTCGCGGTAGCGGCCCTCGCGGAAGTCGGCGTCGCGCTGACAGCCCTCGCGCACGAAGCCCGCCTTCTCGTACACCCGCACCGCGCGGGCGTTGTCGGCGAAGACGCGCAGGTGCACGCGATGCATGTTCAGCGAGGCGAAGGCGTGGCGCACGACCAGCTCGGTGAGCTCGGTGCCCAGCCCCAGGCCCCACAGCGCCTTCTCGCCGATGAAGAGGCCGATCTCGACGCTGCGGTTGCGCCAGTCGAGGTTCTGGTAGCCGGCGACACCGATGTGCTCCCAGTCGTCGCCGATCGGGCGCTCGACGGCGAAGGGGTGCAGCTCCACCGGCTGCTGGAGCTGCTGCGCGAACCACTGCTCCTCGCGCTCGAGGCTGAACGGCAGGATCACCAGGAGCTGCCGCCGGATCTCGGGCTCGTGGAGCCAGGAGACGCAGCGCGACAGGTCGCCGCGGTCGAGGAGGCGGAGGCGGAGGCGTTGCGCGTTCAACATGCCCCGCATCCTACTCGCGGCCAGAACGCGGTCAAATGGCCCCGCGACGCGTCCGGCTTTGCGTCGAGAGCAGACGTGTGTAGGATGTTTTGCCCGCCCGGGGTGGCGGAAAGGCGAGTGGAGTCCAGCACATGTCAGCCAGCGAGAAGCACAGCGCACGGGAGACGGTGAGCGTGGGCCTCGACGTGGGCTCGATCAGCGTCAAGGGCCTCGTGGTGGACGCGGCCGGGCAGGTCTGCGGGCGGAGCCTCCAGCCCCTCGCGGGCGACCTCGGCGAGGCGGTCCAGCAGGCGCTCGCGGACCTCATGCCGGCGGTCGCCGGGCGGCTGGTGCGCCTCGGCATCACGGGCCAGGGGCGGCACGCGGTCGGGCAGGTGCCCGGCGCCGTCGTCGAGAACGAGGTGCTGTGCCTGCTCGCGGCCGCCGGCGCCCTCGGCACCCCGGCGCGCGCGGTGATCGAGATCGGCGGCCAGATCGCCCGCTGCATCGGGCTCGAGCCGCGGCCCGACGGCGAGCTGCCGAGCCTGGCGGCGTTCGCCCTGAACGACCAGTGCGCCGCCGGCGCGGGCGCGTTCCTCACGCAGCAAGCGGGCCGGCTCAAGATGGAGGTCGGCGCCTTCGCCGCCGCCGCGGCCGCGGCCCCGAAGGGTGCGTCCATCGCCGGACGCTGCGCCGTCTTCGCCAAGTCCGACATGATCCACCTGCAGCAGAAGGGCGTCGGGGTCGAGGACATCGCCTACGGCCTGTGCCTGGCGCTCGCCCGCAACTTCCTCGCGACCGTGCTCAAGGGGCGCGTCCCGGCGGCGCCCGTGGCCCTCGCCGGCGGCGGCGCCCTCAACGCCGGCCTCGTGCGTGCGTTCCGCGACGTGCTCGGCCTCGCCGCGGACGAGCTCACCGTGCTGCCCGAGCCGCTCTACGTCGGCGCCCGCGGCGCCGCGGCGCTGGCGGCCAAGGCCGCGCCCGGCCCGTTCGCGCGCGTCCGCGAGCAGCTCGCGCTCCGGCGGCCCGCGGCCCCGCGCGCGCCCCGGCCCGAGCCGGTGCTGCACGCCCGCCGCGCGGGCGTCGCCCGCCCCGCCCTGCCCTGCGCCCCGGCCGCGGGTCCCATCGAGGCCTTCCTCGGCGTCGACGTGGGCTCGGTGTCCACCGACCTCGCCCTCGTCGGGCGCGACGGCACGGTGCTCGACGGCGTGTACCTGCCGACCCGGGGCCGCCCCATCGACGTGCTGCGCGAGGGCCTCGGCCTGCTCGCCGCGCGCTACGGCGAGCGGCTGCGCGTCGTCGGCCTCGGCACGACCGGCAGCGGGCGCCACCTCGCCGGCCGCCTCCTCGGCGCGGACATCGTCAAGAACGAGATCACGGCGCAGCTCAAGGGCGCCCTGCACTACTTCCCCGACGCCGACTGCATCTTCGAGATCGGCGGCCAGGACTCGAAGTACATCCGCATCGAGCGCGGGCGGCTCGCCGACTTCACGATGAACAAGGTGTGCGCCGCGGGCACCGGCTCCTTCCTCGAGGAGCAGTGCGAGAACCTCGGCATCGACGTGAAGACGGACTTCGCCGGGCTCGCCGCCGAGAGCCACGCTCCGGCCGACCTCGGCTCGCGCTGCACCGTCTTCATGGAGACGGAGCTCGTCAACGCGCGCCGCTCCGGCGCCGGTCTGCCGGACCTCTGCGCCGGCCTCGCCCTCGCGGTGGCGCGCAACTACCTCACGAAGGTGGTGGCCCAGAGCGCGGTCGGCGCCCACGTCGTCTTCCAGGGCGGAGTCGCGGGCAACGCCGCCGTCGTCGCCGCCTTCGAGGAGCTCCTCGGCCAGCCCGTGGGCGTGCACCCGCACAGCGGCCTCTCGGGCGCCATCGGCATCGCGCTGCTCGCGCGCGACGCGGGCGTGACCCGCACCGCGTTCAAGGGGCTGGGCGCCGTCGCCGAGCACCACGAGTCGAAGACCTTCGAGTGCAGGCAGTGCGAGAACCGCTGCGAGGTCTCGGTCGTGCGCGTGGGCGAGCAGCGGGCGCACTTCGGCGACACCTGCGAGCGCTACACCGTGCGCGACGCCGGCCACGGCGCGAGCGCGCCGAAGGTGCCCGACCTCTTCGCCGAGCGCGAGGCACTGCTGATGTCGTTCCTCAGTCCGGCGGGCGCCGAGGGCCGGTCGGTGGGCCTGCCGCGCTCCTCGATGCTACTCGAGTACCTGCCCTTCTGGTCGACGCTGCTGCAGGATCTGGGGCTCCGCGTCGTGGTCTCGCCCCCGTCGAGTTCGAGCATCCTGGAGCTGGGCAGCCGCCACCTCCCGGCCGAGACGTGCCTGCCGATCAAGATCACCTTCGGCCACGTGGCCGCGCTCCAGGAGATGGGCGTCGACCACATCCTGGTGCCGTCGGTCGTCACCGTCGACGATCCCACGCGCAAGACGGCCCAGGTGTGCCCCTTCACCAGCGCCGCGCCGTTCATGGCCCGCGCCGCCGTGAACGACCGCATCCTCACGCCCGCGTTCGTCCTCGGCAAGGGCTACCGCTTCTTCGCCGAGGAGATGCTGCCGTTCGCCGCGGCCCTGGGCTTCGACCCGGCGCGGCTCGAGGCCGCGTACGAGCACGCCGTGGCGGCGCAGACCACGTTCCGCGACGCGCTTCGCCGCCGGGGCGAGGAGCTGCTCGCCGGCGACTTCGCGCACGCCCTGGTCGTCGTCGGGCGGCCGTACAACCTGGGTGACCATTTCCTCAACCTGAACCTGGCGCGCCACCTCGTCCGTCTCGGCGTGCTGGCCTTCCCGCAGGGGTTCCTGCCCGCCGACCAGACCGACCTCGGCGAGCACGACGTGGTGCCCTGGCGCTTCCCGCGCGACGCCATGCGCGCCGCGCTGCTCGCCGGCCGCGACCCGCGGCTGCACCCGGTGCTCGTCACGAACTTCGGCTGCGGCCTCGACGCCTTCGTCGGCAAGTACCTCACCCACACCCTCGGCGAGCGCGCGCCGCTCGTCCTCGAGTTCGACGAGCACCGCGGCGAGGCCGGCATGGTGACCCGGATCGAGGCCTACCTCGACCGCGTGCGCGGGGCGGCGGCGAAGCCCATCGAGGGCCCGCGGCCGAAGGACACGACCCCCGCCCTGCGCGTAGGTGACGGCACGATCTACATCCCCTACTTCGCCGACCACAGCTACGCGCTCGACGGCGCCCTGCGCTTCATGGGCGCGGACACCGAGGTGCTGCCGCCGCCCGACGACCGCAGCACCGCGCTCGGCGAGGAGGCGAGCACCGGCAAGGAGTGCCACGCCTACTCGATGATCGGCGGCGACCTGCTGCGGCTGGCGGCGCGGCTCGACCCGCGCGAGCGCGCCACGTTCCTCATCTTCGGCACGACGGCGCCCTGCCTGCTCACGCAGTTCGGCGACGGCCTCCGCCTGGCGCTGCGCGAGCGCGGCATCGAGAACATCCGGGTCGCGAGCCCGCAGGGCTCGACCGCCATCCTGCAGCTCCTCGGCCTGCGCGGCGTCAGCCACATGTGGCGCGGCCTGGTCGCCGTCGACTACATGACGCGGTGGCTGTGCGAGACGCGGCCCTACGAGCTCACGCCCGGCCGCGCCGACGAGGTGCACCGCGAGAACCTGCGCGACCTCGCCGACTCGCTCGCGAAGGGCGAGTCCCTGGGCTGGCTCGATCGCGCGGCCCAGCGCATGCGCGGCGTCGCCATCGACCGGAGCCACCCGCGGCCGCTCATCGGCGTCGCCGGCGACATTTACACCCGCATCAACCCGGTGGCGAACCAGGACCTCTTCCGCACCCTCGAGGCGATGGGCTGCGAGGTGTGGCCCTGCTCGCTCTTCGTCGACACGACGGACTTCGGCTTCTCCAACGCCGTGGTGCGCGGCATGCGGGAGCACAACTACCCCGAGGCCGCCGTTACCTACGCGCTCGGCAAGCGCAAGGACTACGAGACCTGGCGCATCCGGCGCAAGCTCGGGAAGCTCATCCGCGGCCCGTGGGAGCCGAGCTACCGCGAGACGATGCGCATGGCGACGCCCTACGTCGGGCCGCGCTCGATGGAGATGCTGCTCCTCAACGTCGGCAAGATGGTGCAGTTCGCCGAGGCCGGCGCCGACGGCGTGCTGCACGCCATCTGCCTCAACTGCATGGTCGGCACCGCCACCGCCGGCCTGCTCGAGCGCATCCGGCACGACCACGGCGTCCCGGTCGTGAACCTCGTCTACGCGACGAGCGAGACCCCCGCCCCCCGCACCCGCCGCGAGGCCTTCGTCCACCCGGCGCAG
>DASXVK010000283.1:0-4590 GCA_036504295.1 Polyangia bacterium | reverse complement strand
CGGCCGAGGCGCGCGAGGCAGTAGCCGCGGCCGCGGTGGGCGAGGGCGGCGAGCGACTCGTGGCTCGCCGCCGCGAGGGCCGCGGCGCGGGCGTAGGCGGCGGCGGCCTCCTCGAAGCGCTCGAGGGCGGTCGCGGGCTTGCCGGCCGTGATCTCGTCGCGCGCCTGGTCGAGGACGTGGTTGTAGGCGGTGTCGCCGCGCTCGGTCTCGCTCTCGAAGACGCCGCCGCGCTGGAGCGCGGCGACGATGTCGCCCTCGAGGGCCACGGCGGTCGCGATCGAGGCCGGGATGGCGCGGCGTAGCTCGGCCAGGGCCTGCTCGTCGCCGGGGTCGACCATGGCGAGCGTCACGGTGACGCCCACCATGCGGACCGGGACGCAGTTGTAGCGCAGCAGCAGCGCCTTGGGCACGTGCTTCATCAGCGACGGGTCGAGCGGGATCTCGTCGCCGGCGATCGCCTCGACGCCGAAGTAGTCGCCGAGCTGCGCCAGGAGCTCCGGGGCGTCGAGCTCGCCGCGCTTGAGCAGCGCGTCCGGCAGCGGGTCGCGGCCGCCCTCGGCGGCGGCGCGCACCACGTCGACCCCCGCCTGCGTGAGCAGGCCGGCGGCCACGAGGTGCGCGGCGAACCCCTGCCACGGGTCGCGCGCGGGGGGCTGGGTCGTCGCGGGAGGCGTCGGCATGGCGTCGGGCTCGGTCGCGGGCCATTCTACCGGAGCCGCCGGCGTCGGGCCACACGGACCGCGGGTCCGCGCATTTCGGTTGACAGGAGCCGGCGCGCGACGAGACTGCGGGGAGGCGACATGACGGCGATCCTCGGCATCTCGGCCTTCTACCACGACGCGGCGGCGGCCCTCGTCGTCGACGGCACGATCGTGGCGGCGGCCCAGGAAGAGCGCTTCACCCGCACGAAGCACGACCCCGGCTTCCCCACGCACGCCGTCGCCTACTGCCTGCGGGAGGCGGGGATCACGGCCGCGGACCTCGACTACGTCGGCTTCTACGAGAAGCCCTTCCGCAAGTTCGAGCGGCTGCTCGAGACCTACCTCGCGTACGCGCCGTTCGGGTTCCGCTCCTTCGTCAAGGCGCTGCCGCTGTGGCTGCACGACAAGCTGCACCTGCCGCGCGCGATCCGTGAGGGGCTGGGGGGCGGCTTCACCAAGCGCCTCGTCTTCCTCGAGCACCACGAGTCCCACGCCGCCAGCGCCTTCTACCCGTCCCCGTTCGAGGAGGCCGCCATCCTGACGCAGGACGGGGTCGGCGAGTGGGCGACGGCGAGCATGGGCGTCGGGCGCGGGCACCGCGTCACGCTCACGCACGAGCAGCACTTCCCGCACTCGCTGGGCCTGCTGTACTCGGCGTTCACCTACTTCACCGGCTTCCGGGTCAACTCCGGCGAGTACAAGCTCATGGGCCTCGCGCCGTACGGCGAGCCCCGGTTCGCGGACCTCATCCGCGAGCGGCTCGTCGAGGTGCGCGACGACGGCTCGATCCGTCTCGATCTGTCGTACTTCGACTACTGCCGCGGCCTGACGATGACCGGGCCGAAGTTCGCGCAGCTCTTCGGCGGCCCGCCGCGCCAGCCCGAGGCGCCGCTCACGCAGCGGGAGATGGACCTGGCCGCCTCGATCCAGCAGGTCGCCGAGGAGATCATGCTGCGCTGCGCGCGGCACCTGCACGCCGAGACCGGCCTCGAGCACCTGTGCCTCGCGGGCGGCGTGGCCCTCAACTGCGTGGCGAACGGCCGCGTCCTGCGCGAGGGGCCGTTCGAGTCGATCTGGATCCAGCCGGCGGCGGGCGACGCCGGCGGCGCGCTCGGCACCGCCCTCTTCATCTGGCACCAGCTCATGGGCCGGCCGCGGGCCGCCGCGCCCGCGGACGCCCAGCAGGGCTCGCTGCTCGGGCCGCGCTTCGGCGCGCCGGAGATCCGCGCCGTCCTCGACGCGCAGGGCGCGCGCTACCGCGCGATCACCGACGAGGACGAGCTCTGCCGCGAGGTCGCGCGCCTGATGGCCGCCGGCAAGGTCGTCGGGTGGTTCCAGGGCCGCATGGAGTTCGGCCCGCGCGCGCTCGGCTCGCGCAGCATCGTCGGCGACGCGCGCAGCCCGGCGCTGCAGTCGGTGATGAACCTCAAGATCAAGTTCCGGGAGTCGTTCCGGCCCTTCGCCCCGAGCGTGCTCGCCGAGCGCGCCGCGGCGTGGTTCGACCTCCCCGAGGGCGGCGAGAGCCCCTACATGCTGCTCGTCGCCGACGTGCGCCAGGCCAGGCGCACGGCGCCGCCGGCGGACGCGGCGCCCGTCGGGCTGGAGAAGCTGAAGGTGATCCGGTCGGCGATCCCGGCCGTCACCCACGTCGACTGGTCGGCCCGGCTGCAGACCGTCGACGCGCCCCGCCACGGCCGCTACTACAAGCTGATCCGGGAGTTCGAGCGGCAGGCCGGCTGTCCGGTGATCATCAACACCAGCTTCAACGTGCGGGGCGAGCCGATCGTCGGCAGCCCGGAGGACGCGTACCGCTGCTTCCTCGGCACCAACATGGACGCCCTCGTCCTCGAGGACTACCTCCTCCTCAAGGAGGAGCAGCCCCAGGCCAAGGCGCACGAGGTCGACGCCTACCTCGCGCAGTTCCCGCTCGACTGACGACCCGGGAGCCCCTCACGATGACGCTCGTAAGGCTCAACCGCGATCCCTCGCCCCGCCAGGCGCGCGCCTTCGCCGCCGGCTGGCTGCCCGCCTTCCTCCTCCTCGTGGCCGCGCTCGCGTGGCGGCGGCATCACGCGCTCGCGCTCCCCGTCACCCTCGCCGGTCTGGCGGTGGTGTCGGCCGGCGCCGGGCTCGTCATCCCGCGCGCCGCCCGCGCGCTCTTCATCGGCGCGATGATCGCGACCTACCCGCTCGCGTGGCTCATGTCGGGCGTGCTCCTCGCGGTGGTCTTCTACGGCGTCCTCACCCCGGTCGGGCTGCTCGCCCGGCTGTGCGGCCATGATCCGCTGCGGCGGCGCGGCGGCCGCGGGGCGCGCAGCTACTGGGTGGCGCGTGGCGCCGACGCTCCAACTGATCGATACTTCCGGCAATACTGATGTCAGGAGCCGCGAGATGAGCGCCCCGCGCGAGCTCTCCGAGGACCCCCGAGCCCGCGACTTCGCGGCGCAGGCGCAGGAGCCGCCGAGCGGGTTCCTGCGCGAGCTCTGGTACTTCCTGCGCCACAACAAGAAGTGGTGGCTGACGCCGATCGTCGTCGTGCTCCTGGTGCTCGGCCTCCTCGTCTTCCTCGGCGGCACGGGGGCGGCCCCCTTCATCTACACGCTCTTCTAGTGCCGACCGCGTCCACATCCGCCGCCCCGGCGAGCGCGCCGCCGCGGCGCGCCAGCGCGCGCGCGAAGGCGCTCGGGCTGCTGCTGGGGCTCGTGCTGAGCCTGGGCCTGGCCGAGATCCTGGCTCGGGTCGTCACCCGCCCGGACCCGGCCACCGCCTACGCGCTCGAGCGCGGGCGCACCCACCGGTCGATCCGCGGGCGCTTCTACCTGCACGACCCGCTGCTCGGCTGGCGCAACCGGCCCGGCGCGGCGGGCCGGATCGAAGCCCCGGACTACGCCTGCACGGTCGCCCTCGACGCCGACGGCCGGCGCATCACCGCGGCGCGCCCGCGCCAGCCCTCGCGCCGGCTGATCGTCGCCGGCGACTCGGTCGCGTTCGGCTACGGCGTCGAGGCCGACGAGTCGTTCGCCGCGCGGCTGCAGGCGGCGCACCCCGACGTCGAGGTCGTCAACCTGGCGGTCGTCGGCTACGGCACGGATCAGGAGCTGCTGGCGCTGCGGCGCGAGCTCGCGCGGCCGGCGCCCGCGCGCCCCACGACGGTGCTCCTGGCCTTCTACGTGAACGACCTGCACGACAACCTCGCCGTCAACCGCTGGGGTTACCGCAAGCCGCGCTTCGACGTGGCCGCCGACGGCGCGCTCACCCTCACCGGGACCCCGGTCCCGCCGCCGCAGGGATCGCCGCGGGTCAACGTGCTCGACGACCGGCTGGCGACCCACTGGCGCACCTACGCGCTCGTGCGCCCGCGCGTGACCAACCTCTTCGTGCGGCTCGGCTGGATGAGCGCGGCGGAGGGGGTGGACGACTACCTCGGCTACTTCGTCCGCGGCCGCGCGGCCGAGCGCGAGCCCGCCTGGCGCGTCTGGGAGGCGATCGCGACGCAGCTGCTGCGGGAGGTGCGCGCCGCCGGCGCCGACCTGGTCGTGCTCGTGGTCCCGACGCGCGTGCAGGTCTCCGCCGCGGCGCGCGCCCGGCTCGCGCGGCTGTACGGCTACCGTGACGCGGACCTCGCCCTCGAGGAGCCGGAGGAGCGGGTCACCGGCTGGGGCGCCCGCCAGGGGGTGAAGGTGGTCCGCGCGCTCGCGCCGCTGCGCCAGGCGGCCGCGGCCGGGCCGTCCCCCTACTTCCCCTTCGATCTGCACCCGAACGCGCGCGGGCACCATCTCATTGCTGCGACCCTCGAGGAGGCGCTGGCGCTCGGCGCTGGTGCCCGCAGGTAGGGTGAAGCCGGCGAATTCACTTCGCCGGCGAGGGGAGGGCCGCGGCCCGCCCCGGA
>DASXVK010000282.1:0-2688 GCA_036504295.1 Polyangia bacterium | reverse complement strand
TCCCACGTCCCGCCGTCGACGGCGGCGCCGGCGGCGTCGGTGGGGCCGTCGGTGCCGTCGCTGCCGGCGGCGAGGAACGCGGCGCCGCGCCCGCGCAGCGCCTGCGCCATGAGCAGCGCGAGCTGCTGGCTGCGGCCGCCGCGGCCGGCGCCCGGCGGCAGCGTGACGGTGGGCTCGCCGCCGCCGACGAGGAGCACGCCCGCGCCGGCCGCGCGGGCCCGCGCCGCGTAGGTCGCGGCCGCGACGTTGACGTCGCCGTCCTGCGGCGGCCCGAGCGGGGCCGTGACGAGCCCGCGCCGCGCCGCGGCCTCCGTCGCGGCCGCGAGCAGCGTCGCGAAGCTGCCGACCACGACGTGGGTCGCGCGGGCGAGCCGCGGGTCGCCGGGCTTCGGCGTCTCCGGGCGCGCGCCGGCGGCGCCGGCCGCGAGGGGCGCGCGCACCCGCGCCGGCAGGGCGACGCCGCGGCGGGCGCACGCCGCGAGGGCGTCGCCGTAGGTCGAGGGATCGGGCACGCACGGGCCCGAGCCGATCACGCTGAGGTCGTCGCCGAGCACGTCGGAGAGCACGAGCACCAGCAGGCGCGCGGCGGTGCGCAGCGCGAGCTGGCCGCCGTGGAGCGCCGAGAGGTGCTTGCGCACAGCGTTGATCTCGCCGATGGTCGCGCCGCCCGCGAGCAGGGCGCGCGTCGTCGCCTGCACGTCGCCGAGCCTGAGCCCGGCGGCGGGCAGCGCCGTCAGCGCCGAGGCGCCGCCCGAGAGGAGCACGAGCACGAGGTCGTCCGCGCCGAGCGGCGCGATCGCGTCGCAGAGCGCCGCGGCGGCGGCGACGCCGCGGTCGTCGGGCACGGGGTGCGCCGCCTCGAGCACGCGCACGATCCGCGTCGGCGCGCCATGGCCGTCCTTCGTGACGACGACGCCCGCGCTCAGCCGGGCCCCGAGCACCGACTCGGCCGCCGCCGCCATGTGCGCGGCGGCCTTGCCGGCGCCGACCGCGACGAGCCGCGCCCCGGCGGCGAGCGGGACACGCGCCGGCCCCGCGCGCACGGCGCCGTCCTCGCGCGCGAGCGCGCCGCGCACGAGCGCGCCGGCCTCGCAGGCGCAGGTCGCCTCGAGCAAGATCTCGGTGAGGACGTCCGGCGGGGCGGTGGGCATGAGATCGCCAGTTACTACGGGCCACCCGGAGGAGCAAGCGCGGACGCTGGGTGGGGGGCGGCGGGGGCGGGGGGGCAAGCCGGGGGGCGGCTGGGGGCGCACCAGCCGATATCCGCCGATATCCGATTCCTGCGACGCGTGTCAGCGTGATACTGTCGAAACGTGGATGACGGCGTCACCCAGGCGCTCGTGGCGGAGATCCGCGAGCTGGCGCGGCTGCTGTCGGAGGCGAGCGGTGTCCTCGCGCGCATCTCTGATCGGCTCGCCCGCCCGGTCCGAGGTGGGCCCGCCGCGGATCGTGCCGACTTCACCTCGGAGCCCGACGTGGCCGGCCCGATGGAGCCCGAGCGAACCCCAGGGCGGCCGTCCGCGGCGCCCGATCTCGAGCCCCGCGCTGCTGTGGCCGAGACGGGACCGCAGGCGGGGGCGCGCGACTGGGACAGGATCACGGAAGCGGCCCGGCGCCTGCTCGCGCGCGACCCGGACCGCTGGTGGCGCGCCCAGGAGCTCGCGCTGGCGTTGCGTGACCAGGGGCTCGCGGGCTCGACGCTTCGCGGCCTCGCTGCCGGCGCCGCGGCGCGGCTGAGGGCGGCTGGCATCGTGGATGAGGATTCCGGCCGCCTGCGCCTGCGGGCGGAGGACGACACCGGCGACCCCGCTCCCGCGTCGGCCCCGCGCGGTGCGGCGCGCTCCGAGGAGCCCGCCAGCGCGCGGGCGCCGGCGAGCGCCCCTCCCGCGCCGCCGGCGGCGAAGGCCACGGCCGCACCCCGGAGCTGGGCCGTGATCGTCGCGCGCGCGGGGGAGCTGCTGCGCGCCGACCCGACCCGCCTCTGGAAGCTGAGCGAGCTCAGCCGCGCGGTCCAGGAGGCGGACCCGGCATCCGTCGGCAGCCGGCGCGGACTGCATTTCGGTCTCCTCCCGCGTCTGCGCGCGGCCGGCTTGATCGCCGAAGCCCCGGACGGTCGCGTCTGCCTCGCAGCGACGCCCGGCCCTCGCGCCGCGACGGCGGACCCATCGCCGCTCGAGTCGTCGCTGCGGGGAGAGATCGCGATGCTGGGCCGGGAGATCGACGCGCTGGCCGAGGAGCAAGCGGCGCTCGAGAACGAGCGGCGGACCGCGCGGGTCGCCGCGTGGGCGGGGCGCGCGCGCATCCTCCAGGAGCGACTCCGGGCGGCGGGGGATCCCGCCGAGGAGCGGGAGAGGCTCCGGGACGTCTTCGCGCGGCTCACCGGCCTGGTGAAGCAGCTCGGCTGCCGCTGGGTCAACGCGCTCTCCTCGGCCTGGGAGGCCGAGGACTGGGAGGCGTACGTCGCGCGCAACGAGGCGGTCGCCGGAGGCGCTCAGCCGAGCCTGCCGCCGGCCGCGGAGCGCGCGTACCAGCGCGGCGCGCTCAAGGGGCTGCAGATCTTGCACCGCGAGGTCGGCCGCAAGGAGGCCGCCCGCACCATCCTCGAGGCGCGCGCGGTGCTCACCGAGAGCGACGCGGAGGTGGCATCGGCCATGCAGCGCTTCGGGTACCCGGGGCCGCGGCTGGTCG
>DASXVK010000281.1:0-4168 GCA_036504295.1 Polyangia bacterium | reverse complement strand
CGGGGGTCGTCGGGGTGGGCGACGGGGAGAACGACCAGGCCTTCCTCGCCGCCTGCGGGTGCGGCGCCGCGGTCGGGAACGCGGTGCCGCAGCTGCTGGCGGCCGCCGACCTCGTCGTCCCCGAGCCGAACGGCGCCGGCGTGCGGGCGATCGCCGCGGCCCTCGTCCGCGACGACCTCGCCTCCTGCGCCGCCGCCCTCGGCCGCCACGCACGCCCACGGCCGCCCCGCGCCCGCTGATCGCCGCGGGTTGCCTCGGGGCGCCGCGTCGGCCTACCATGGCGCGGGCCTCCGCCCGCCCACCTCAGGAGTCACGCCCATGCTCTTCATCTTGATCGCGCTGGTGGTCGTCGTGAGCGTGCTGCACGTGATCGTCTCGCGGCAGCCGCGGACGCTCCCGGCCGTCCTCGGCGTCGTGCTGCAGTACTACCTCCTGCTGCTCGTGGGCGTCAGCGGCGTCTTCGCGTTCACGGGCCACGCGTTCAAGGCCGACGACGTGGCCCGCAGGATCGGCTGGCCCACCGGCAATCCCTTCCAGGCCGAGGTCGCGGCGGCCAACCTGGCCATCGGGGTGCTCGGGATCGCGAGCGTGTGGTTCAAGGACGGGTTCCGGCTCGCCGCCGCGCTCGCCTACTCCGTCTTCATGATCGGCGCGGGCCTCGTGCATCTCCAGCAGCAGTCGCTCGGCAACCACGCCGAGCTGAACTCGGGCGGGATGATCCTGGTCACCGACCTGGTGATGCCGGTGGTGCTCCTCGCGCTGGTCCTGGCGCAGAAGCGGCTGGCGCCGGCCCGCGCCTGACCGGGATCGCACGGCCGTCCGGTTCACCGGCCGGCCGGCCGGACAGCCGTCCGGAATCCGGCCACCCCTGGCGGCGGCTCCCCAATGATCGCAGGTACTTGGCGCTGGCCTCGCGCTTGCTTCACCGCGGGCGTCGGGTCGGCGACGCGCGTTGACAGCAAGGACCGCTCTGGTACCATGCCTCGCGGCCCGCAGAGGAGGAGCACATGGCCAGCGTCAACAAGGTGATTCTCGTCGGTAATCTCGGGAAGGATCCCGAGCTGCGCTACACCCCGGGCGGGCAGGCCGTGTGCGACCTGCGCCTCGCCACGACCGACTCCTACACCGGCAAGGACGGTGAGAAGAAGGAATCGACCGAGTGGCACACGGTGGTGGTGTGGGGCAAGCAGGCCGAGAACTGCTCGCAGTACCTCAGCAAGGGCCGCCAGGTCTACGTCGAGGGCCGGCTCCGGACCCGGAGCTGGGACGACAAGGAAGGCAAGAAGCAGTACCGCACCGAGGTGGTCGCCCAGACGGTCCAGTTCCTCGGCGGCGCCGGGGCCGGCGCCGGCGCGGGCGGCGCCGAGCGCAGCGAGCGGCGGGCCCCCCCCCCGCGCAGCGCCGGCGGGGGCGCCGGTGGCGGTGGCGGCGGCGGCGAGCCGCCGGACGACATGGGTCCGCCGCCCGACGACGACATCCCGTTCTAGGTGGTCCGAGGACCCCGGCGCGCGCCGCGAGCAGGGCGGCGCGCGCAGCGGCGCCGTCAGTCTACAACGAGGCTCGTCCCTGACTCGCCTCAGTCCAGCGGGTTCGTGCTCTCGAGCGGGGCCAGCTCCACCCGGCCGTCGACCACGCGGCCCCGGCGCACGAAGTGGGCGCGCACGCCGTTGCAGTTGAGGTCGCCCTCGGCCTCGGCGACGAAGCTGGCGCTCGCGCCCGTGCCGGCGGCGGTGAACTTGTACCGGTACCGGTGCGGCGTGGCCATGACGAAGTGCAGGGCCTGCCAGGTCGGGTGCGCCCAGTCCTGCTCGCCGCCGGGGTAGCGCGGGGAGCCGGTCTCGCAGGGCGGGACCGCCGGGGTCCAGTCGGTGGACGCGGGGAACGCGGCGGCGGCGGCGCCGAGCTCGGCGCGCGCCTCGTCGTAGCGGGCGGTGGCGCCGAACGCGATGCGGCTGAGGCTGGTCCGGGCCTCGGCGGACTCGGCGCGCCGCTGGTACTTGACGAAGGAGGGGATGGCGATCGCGGCGAGGATGCCGACGATCAGCAGCACCCCGAGGACCACGACGACCACGGCGATCAGCACCCCGCTGCCGCCGCCGGCGCGCACCGGGCCGGAGAAGGCGGGCGTGACCGCCAGCGGGACGGCGGGCGGCGGCCCGGCGCCGGGCGGCGGACCGGCGGCGGGCGGCGGACCGTAGCCTCCGGGCGGGGGGCCGGGCGGTGCTCCAGGCGGCGCGGGACTCACCATCGCTCGCTCCTCGGACGGGAACGATACCGCACGGCGGCGCCCCGGTCCAATCGCGCCGCCGCCGCGGGCGCTCACCGCCGGCCGCGGGCCCGCATGCGCGCGCGGAAGGTCGCGAGCACCGCGTCCTTGCGCGCGACCAGCCCGGCGAGGCACGCGGCGGTGTCGTGGGCCGGCGTGAAGCCGAGCTCGGCGGCGGCCTTGGCGCCGCTCGCGACCCAGGGGTGACGGAAGAAGTCGAGGACGCCCGGGGGCAGCGCATACTCCGTGACGCGCAGCTTCCAGGCCGCCCACGCGAGCGCGTACACCGGCGCGGCCGGCAGCCGCAGCGCCGGCTTGCGCTGCGCGGCGGCGGCCTCGCGCAGCCGCAGCGTGCCCGCGCCGACGGCGTTGAAGACGCCCCGCGCCCCGCGCGCGAGGCACACGGCGACGAGCCGGGTGAGGTCGTCCTCGTGCATGAACTGCAGCGGCGGGTCGGCGCCGTCGAGCAGCGCGCCGACCGGCAGGGTGAGCAGCAAGGTGGCGATGTAGTTCGCGACGTTCGGCCCGAGCACGATGCACGGGCGGATCGTGCACACGCGGACCTCGCGGTGCGCGGCCTGGAACTCCTGCAGCAGCGCGTCCATCACGCGCTTGTCGTGGGCGTAGCGGAAGCCCGCGCTCGCCCGCAGCGGGTGGTCCTCGGTGAGCGGGACCGGGTTGTCGGCGCGGGCGCCGTAGGCGGTGGTCGACGAGGTGGCGACCAGGTGCGGGATGCCCGCGGCGCGGGCGGCCGCGAGCACGTTGCGGGTCCCGCCGACGTCGATGTCGGTCATCTCCCGCTCGTCGTAGAGCGGGTCGAGGACGAAGGCGAGGTGCACGAGCGCCTGCACCGCGCGGCCGTCGAGCCGCGCGGCGAGCCCGGGGTCGCGCACGTCGAGACGGTGGAACTCGAGCCGCGGATCGGTGACCGCCGGCGGGCGCACGTCGAAGCCGAGGACCCGGTGCCGCGGGTCGGCCGCGAGCAGCCAGCGCGTGAGCCGCGTCCCGAGGTACCCCGCGCACCCCGTGATCGCGTACGTCGCTGCGCCGCCGCCCACCTCCTCCCGTGTACCGCCGCCCCCCTCGCTGTCAACGCCCCCGCCCTCGTGCTCGTGCTCGTGCTCGCTCCCCCCTACCGTCGCGCCGCCGTGGCCTCGAGCCCCGGGGCGCCGCCCCCCGTTTTTCTCCTTGATCGCCTCCGGGCGCGCGTCTACGCTCCCCTCAAATGGCGCCCGGAAGCATCGCTCAGGCCATCGAGGAGTTCATCTCGCTCAACCAGCGGTTCGCGGTCTGCGGGCTGCAGGACGACGAGCGCCAGCGCTGGAGCCTGCTCGCCCACGCCCTCGACCACGCCGCGTTGCAGCAGCTCGCCGGGCGGCACGACGGCCCCGCGACGCGCCAGCACGCGCGCGCCTCGCTCTGCCTGCGGGTGCACTTCGTGACCCCGCCCGTGCCCGGCGAGGCGCAGACGCTCGACCTGTCGTGCGGCGGCTGCGCCCTCGAGACCGGCACCGAGCTCGCGCGCGGCACCGAGGTCGAGCTCACGCTCGGCCTGCCGGACCAGCTCGGCACCCTGCACCTCGACGGCTGGGTGTGCTGGTCGACCCCGGCCCGCCGCCCCGGCCGGTGGCGCGCCGGCATCACCTTCGCCGGCCTCACCGCGCGCGAGCGTGACCTGCTCGCCTCCTGCGTCCTCGCCGACGTGGCCCCCCGGCTCACCGGCCACGCCTGAATCGTTCCGCGGGTGTGATCCACGCTGAGCGCTCACGCTCCCCGACCACCCTCGCGGGCACGGGCAGGGGCACGGGCACGGGCACGAGGGCGCTCGCCCGTCGCCGGGCCGCCCCTCTCAGGTTGGGCGCTCGTGCCCGTGCCCCTGCCCGTGCCCCTGCCCGGCATTTT
>DASXVK010000280.1:0-28497 GCA_036504295.1 Polyangia bacterium | reverse complement strand
CCTCGCCGCTTCACCGGTCCGTTCGCCGCGTTCACTTTCCCGCGGATCACGGTGCGCGACTTCGCCGCCGCCCAGCTCGCGTCGATCCTCGACCTCCCGGGCGAGCGCCCGGACCAGGACTGGTCGCCGCAGCGGTGGGCGGCGCTCCGGGGCCGGGTCGCGGCGGCCCTGGCATCGGCGCACCGCCCGGGGCCGACGCGGTAGCCGCCGCGGTGGGGCGCCGGCTGGCCGCCCCGCCCTTCCGCTTGACGCCGGCGCCCCGTCGCAGGCAGCATCGCCCCATGGCCGACGACCCGCAGCCCGGCACCATCACCCGCCGCCGCTTCCTCGGCGGCGCCGTCACCCTCGTCTGCGCCTCGCCCCTGGTCGGGCCCCTGCTGAGCGGCTGCTCGAGCGCGGGCGCGGCGCGGCCGACGCGCATCGACGGCTGGGACGTGCCGCCCGGGACCGTGCTCACGCCCGAGCGCTTCGCGCGGCTCGCGGCGCTGTTCGATGCGCTCGTGCCCGGCGACGAGGCCGCGCCCGGCGCGACGCAGGCGCACGCGGCGTGGTACCTTGACCAGCTCTTCGGCGCGTTCAACGTCGACCCGCCGCGCATCTTCGCCGGCGGGCCCTACTCGGGGCGCCACGGCGGGCTCGACGGGTTCCGGCAGTTCCAGCCGCTGACGCGCGTCGAGCGCATCCGCTGGCAGACCTACCTCGAGGGCTCGCGCGGCATCCCGGCGCGCGAGTTCAACGGGCCGGTCGTGGGCGTCATCCAGCAGTACGAGGAGCAGCTCGACGCGCTGCCGGTCGTCGGCGGCCGCCGCTTCACGGCGCTCGATGTCGACGAGCGCCGCAGCGTCGCCGGCGGCCTCGACGAGGCCTTCCTGACGACCGCCTACCGGCACGCCGTCGAGGGCACGTACTCGGACCCGGTCTACGGCGGCAACTTCGAGGGGCGCGGCTGGGCCGTGATCGACTACGAGGGTGACCGCCAGCCCGGCGGCTACACCCCGCACCAGATCGCGCACCCCGAGGAGGGCTGACCATGGCCGACTTCGACGCCATCGTCGTCGGTGCGGGGGCGGGCGGCGGCGTGCTCGCCGGCGTCCTCGCCGCCCGCGGGTGGAGGGTCGCCCTCGTCGAGAAGGGGCGCAACCCCTACCCCACCCTGGGCGCGCCGGCGCTCACCGGCTCGCTCTTCGGCAACGACGAGCTCCGCCTGCGCCGCTACTACGCCTACCAGGATCCGCTCATCGAGCCGCGCGTCTTCCGCGCCGGCCCCGCGGCGCCGCTCGCCACGCGCGAGGTGCAGCACGTGGGCGTGGGCGTCGGCGGGGGCACGCTGCAGTACGACGCCGACAGCCCGCGGGTGCAGGCGGCCGACCTCCGCCTCCTCAGCACCTTCGGCCCGGTCGCCGGCGCCGACGTCGTCGACTGGCCCATCAGCTACGCCGACCTCGCCCCCTACTTCGACGAGGCCGAGCGCCTCATCGGGGTGCAGGGCCTCGCCGGCGCCGACCCCTTCGCCGAGCCCCGCGGCCCGTACCCGATGCCGCCCGGGCCCGCGCCGAAGTCGGGCGCCATGCTCGCCGAGGTCGCCCGCGGCCTGGGGTACCACCCCCACCCCATGCCGATGGCCATCAACTCGGTCTTCTACCGCGGCCGTCCGGCGTGCGCGAACTGCGGCTTCTGCCGCTGCGGCTGCCCGATCAACGCCAAGGGCTCGACCGCCGTCACGACCGTGCGCGACGCGCTGCTCACCGGCAACCTCACGCTCTTCTGCGAGAGCTGCGTCACGCGCATCGAGACCGAGCCCTCGGGCGAGCGGGCCAGCGGCGTGCGGCTGGTCGATCCCACGGGCGTGGAGCGGACGCTCACCGGGCGCCACGTCGTGATCGCGGGCAACGCCATCGAGACGCCGCGGCTGCTGCTCGAGTCCGCCAGCGCGAGCCACCCCGAGGGGCTCGGCAACGGCAGCGGCCTCGTCGGCCGCTACCTCATGTTCCACGTCGTCTTCGCGGCCATCGGCGTCTTCGACCAGGAGATCCGCTCCTACCGCGGGCGGCAGGTGAGCCACGCGGTCGCCGATTTCACCGTCTCCGACGGCAGCGCCGACTACGTCCGGGGCGGCTACACCGAGCTCAACGGCTCGCTCTTCCCCATCGAGGAGGGTACGAGCTACCCCTGGCTGGTGCACAAGCCGATGATGGTCGACGGCCGCTACCGCCGGCGCATCGCCCCGGCGTCGATGATCGGCGAGGACGTGCCCGTCCGCGACAACCGCATCGAGCTCGACCCGACGGTGCGCGACGTCTACGGCCGGCCCGCGCCGCGCATCACCTACGGCCGGCACCCGCACGACCAGGCCGTCATCGATCGGTACATGCCGAAGCTCGTCGAGATCTGCAGCGTGGCGGGCGCGCGCGAGGTCATGCCCATCGACTTCGCCGAGCAGTACGGCGTCCCCGAGACGAAGCACTTCCTCGGCACCACGCGGATGGGCGTCGATCCCGCGCAGTCGGTGTGCGACCCCTGGGGGCGACTGCACGAGGTCGAGAACGTCTGGATCGCCGACGGCTCGATCTTCCCCACCTCGACGGCGTTCAACCCGACCTTGACCCAGCAGGCGCTCGCGGTGCGCACCGCGGCGTACCTGCTGGACCCGGCGGACCCACGGCCATGACGCTCCCTCGCCCCGCGCTCCTGCTCGCCGCTCTCGCCTGCGGCTGCTCCACCGCCGTACCCGCCGCGCCCGAGGACGCCGCCCCGGCCGCGCACGACGGCGGCGACGGCATCGGCGCCGACGTCGCGGGTCAGGCCGCCTGCCTCGGCTGCCACTGGTCCATCGGGTTCCGCTGGCGCGAGCGCCCGTCCTCGCACAGCCTGACCCTCGACTGCTTCGCCTGCCACACGCCGAGCGGGCCGCCCGGCCCCGGCCACGTCGCGACCGGCGGCTGCGACCGCTGCCACAGCGCCCGGCCGCACCCGGCCGGCGCCGCGTGCACGACCTGCCACGAGCCCCACGGCACCTCGAACGCGTTCCTCGTGCGCACCCGCCTCGAGCGCCCCGACGGCACGGAGGCGGACCTGCACGTCACCGCGGCCGAGGGCGCGAGCGCCGACGGCCTCGCCCACGCCGGCGTCCCCGGCGCGGCGCCCGGCGTGTGCGAGACCTGCCATACGGCGACCCGCTTCTACCGCCGCAGCGGCGATGGCGAGCCGCACTCGACCGCCTTCTGCGTGGACTGCCACGCCCACGACGCGGGCTTCGCGCCGCCCTATTCGGTGGACGAGCAGCCGTAGTTCGTGTCACACCTTAGCCGTCAGTCTGAGCAGTAAGGAGGCCGGATGGGTGACCACACGTTTCTCGACGTGACGCACGTCTTCTTTCTCGAGTTCATCCAGAAGAACCTGGCGCAGCTCGGCGCCGCCGCCACGACCGCGTCGTTGATGCAGACCGCGGTCGACGTCGCCGAGCGCTTCCCGGTGGTGGACTTCGCGTCGCTGGACGAGTTCGTCGAGGCCATCGACGACCTGCGCAACCCCATCGCGCGCATCGAGGGCCGCGCCGAGCACCTCGGCGGCGGCCTCTTCGCCCTCGGGCGCTGCCCCTTCGCCGAGTCGGTGCGCAACTACCGCAAGGTCCACGGCGACATCCCGGCCCTCACCGCCATCACCGACGCGTTCAACCAGCCGAGCGAGGCCACGGCCCGCTACCACGTCGGCCACGGCGCGGCCGTGTGCGCGTTCTGCGCGATCCACCAGACGCTGCGCGGCGCGGTCTCCGGCCGCATCACCATCGGCGGCCGGCCGGTGCGCGTCTTCCAGCTCGGCTGCAAGGGGGCCGACGGCTCCACGTCCGTCGCCGACCCCTTCCTGGCCGAGGTCGGCGTCACCCGCGAGCGCCTCGACCAGATCCTCCGCGAGCACGTCTGCTGCTACGCCGTCCTGCCGAGCTGATCCTACGGCACGTGTACCCGGTTCCCTGAGGCGTGGCAGCCGGCCTGGTTGCAGTCGCCCGAGGAGGCCTGCGCCGGCATCTCCTGCACCGTGGGGCACTTGCTCGCGCGGATCGACACGGGGAACGTGATCGCCTGGGTCGTGTAGAACGCCCCGTCGTTCCCGCTCACGAGGGCGAGGGTTTGGCCGTTCGCGTCGCTCACGTGGACCGTGACGCCCGCGGCCTTCGCGCTGCCGGCTGCGTCCGTGTACATCGTGCCGGCGAGCGTGAACTTGCGGCTGCCGCTCATGGTCGCGTGGCACCCGAGGCACGCCGTGCCCGGGTTCATGCCGCCCGGGCCCGCGGCCGCTTGCGGGTCGCACGCCGGGCCGTCCGTCTGCCCGGCGGGGTCCGCGCCCGGTGCGCCGTCCGCCTGCGCGGCGGGGCCGTCCGCCTGCGCGGCGGGGCCGTCCGTCTGCCCCGCGGTCGTGCTCGACCCGTCGCACCCGCACACCAGCACCGCCGCCACCACGCCCACGAGCCATCCCTGATGCATCCGCGACCTCCTTCCCCGCGCCCGACGGCTGCGGGGCCACCAACCACCACCCTGCCCACGCCGGACGCCGCGGAACACGGCGACCGACAGAGCTGATTGTGTGACCGATCGGCGGCGATCGTTCAACTCAAACCGATCGCGCGGAGCGATTCGCTGTGATCGGGAGGCGCGGCGGACTACTGGAAGAGGAAGATGATCTCGACGCGGTCGTTGAGCGGCGAGGCCTTCGCGGCCACCGGGTTCTCGGCGGCGCGGCCGGCCACCGCGATGCGCTTGGGCTCGGCGCCCTGGGCGATGAAGTGCTCCGCGACCGCCTGCGCCCGCGCCTGTGACACCGTCCACTGCTGGGCCGGCCGAATGCGGCTGCTGGTGTAACCGTTCACGACCACCGGGTACTCCGGGTACCTCTGGAGGAGCAGCCCGATCTGCGTGAGGAGCGGGCGCTTGTCGGGCCGCACCGTCGCGTCGCTGCGCTTGAAGAGGTCGGCCACCGGCAGGATGAGCTGCTGCGTGTCGCCGATGGCCCGCATGCGGAACGTCACGCCGTCGATCGCGGCCGCGTCCTTCTGCAGCGCCTGATTGCGCGCCTGCCGCTCGGCCGCCTTGCGCGCGGCCAGGTAGAGGGGCCGCGCGGTGCCGAGCGCGGCGTCGGCCTTGCTCTTCGCCATCTCGGCGGTCGCGTTCGCGTCGCTCGCCCGGCCCTCCTTGAAAGCCGCCTCGGCGCGCGCGAGCAGCGACTGCGCGGCGGCGTACTCCTCGGGCGCGTACTTCACCGCCTCGACGGTCTCGGCCATCTTGAGGGCGAGCTGCGTCTCGGTGATGCGCATCTGCGCCTCGGCGCGCCGCTTCTGCGCCTCCTCCCGCTGCTGCGCCTCGGTGAGCTGACGCTCCTTGTCCTTGGCCGCCTGGCGGGCGGCCGCGAGCTTGGCGAGGAGGCTGAGCTGCTCGTCGGCCTCGTGGATCTTCGCCTGGAGGTCCTGCTGCCGCGTGCGCAGCTCCGTGAGCTGCTTGCGCGCCTCCTCGACGCGGCGCTGCGCCGCCTCCTCCCGGATCGTGGTGAGCGCGGTGCGCAGCTTGATGGCGCCGAGAGTGGCCCAGTACCGCGACTGCTCGAGGTCCGAGCGCTTCCACGCCTCGACGGCCCGCCAGTACGAGTCCTCGCTCTCCTTGCCGAGGTCCGGCTGCTTCTCCTGCACCACGACGAAGTCCTTGGCCTCGCGCAGCCGATAGAGGTCGAGGAGCTCCTGCGGCTTGGGCACGTGCGCGCAGCCAAAGGCGGCGGCGCTGAGGACGAGGACCCCCAGGAGCCGCGTCATCGCTCGGTCTCCAGCGGCGCGCCTTCCCGCTGCTTCGAGGCGCGGAGCTGCGCCCGGCGGTCGTCGAGCTTCTCCTTCAGCGACGCGACGCTCTGCCGCGTGCGGGTGATCTCGCGGTCGAGCCGCGCCGCCTCGTGCTCGAGCTGGGCCGCCGCGACCAGCCGCTCGACCAGCCGCATCTGCGCGCGCACGAGGTCGAAGAGGCGGCGCGCCTTCTTGGCGGCGCTCTGCTGGACGGCGTTGGTGGCGTCGGTGAGCCACCCGCGGATCTGGCTGATCTCGACCTTCGACGCGCCGAGCGTGTCGATCTTCTCCTTGTCGCCGGCCTGGGACCCCAGGTCGGAGATCGTCTGCGTGAGATCGGTGTCCTCGCCCCTCGCCGGCGCGGCGAGCAGCAGGAGCACCCCCAGCGTCAGGAGCCTTCGTGTCACCCCGGACCTCCTCTTGCGGCGACCATACTACCGGGTGGAGCCGCCGCATTCAACGCCGTCGCGTCGGCCGGCGGGCCGCAACCACCGACGGGGACGGCCGCATCCCACCACGTATGCTAGTCGGTGCCCGACAGCTCACGCGCGCCGCGGGTCGGGTCGCCGCCACCGTCGTCGACCGGGCGGAGTCCTGGGTCTCGGCCCGGCTCGGTATCGACCACGCCCTGCGGCTGCGCCCCGCGGTCGATGGCGACCGGCGGGAGCTCGACACCCGCGCCGGGCGCCTCTCGTACTACATCGACCGCCGGGCCGGGGGCCGGCCGCTGGTGCTCGTCCACGGCGTCGACGCGGCCGCGTCCGCCTACGAGGTGCGGCCCCTCTTCCACCACTACCGGCAGCTCCGGACGGTGCTCGCGCCGGACCTGCCGGGGTTCGGGTACTCCGAGCGCGGCGACCGGCGCTACACCCCGGCGCTCTACGAGGACGCGCTCATCGACCTGCTCGAGCAGGAGCTCGACGCCGACGGCCCGGCCGACCTCGTGGCGCTGGCGCTCGGGTGCGAGCTGGTGGCGCGGGTCGCCCTCGAGCGGCCGCAGCTCGTGAGCTCGCTCGGGCTGATTTCGCCGACCGGCCTCGACCTGCCCCGGCCGGGGTACGAGCGGTGGCGGCGGGCGTTGACGGCGCGCGTCACGGCGCCGGCGGTCTATGACCTCCTCGTCTCGCGGCGGAGCATCCGCTACTCCCTGAGCAAGGCGTTCGCGGGCCCGATCCACCCCGGCCTCGCGGACTACGCCTACGTGACCAGCCATCAGCCCGGCGCCCGCTTCGCGCCGCTCGCCTTCCTCGCCGGCGACCTCGCGACGCCGAAGGTGCTCGACCGGGTCTACGCGCGGGTGCGCAAGCCGGTGCTGGTGATCCACGGCGACGACGGCTTCAACGGGAACGAGCGGCTGCCGGAGCTGCTCGGCCAGCACCGCTGGATCGCGCGCCACATCGCCGGCACGGGCGCCATGCCCCACTTCGAGAACCCGCTCGAGACGACGCAGGCCCTCGACCTCTTCTGGGAGGACGTCGAGAGCCGCGAGTTCGAGCTGCCCGACGCCGAAGAGGACGTCCCCGAGGCCTGAGCTTCACGCCCTCTGAGCGTCGCCGCCGCGCTTGACGCGGCCCGCGGCTCCGGACCAGACTCGGTGCGCCGCGGCCGTCGCGGCGCATCCCGGGGGCGGTCGCGCTCGCCCTGACGATGGCGCTCAAGGATCCTATCACCGTCGAGAAGGGGCGCGTCGTGCAGAGCAACTTCCACGACTACGACATCGTGCGCATCGACGAGATGCCCGTCGTCGAGGTGCACGTCGTGCCGAGCACCGTGGCCCCGACGGGCATCGGCGAGCCCGGCACGCCCCCCACCGCCCCCGCCCTCGCGAACGCCCTCTTCGCCCTCACCGGCAAGCGCCTGCGCCGGCTGCCGATCCGGCCCGAGGACCTGCGGTAGAGATCGCGCCTACCCGGCCGCGAGCGCGCGCGTGAGCGGCCGCGCAAGGCGGGTGGGGGTCACGCGGCCGAGGCGCACCTCCGCCGCGCCGACGAAGACCGCGAGGGAGCGGAGCGTGTCCGCGAGGCCGGCGAGGAGCCCGTCGAGGTCCAGCGGCGCGTCGCGGTCGAGGGGCGGCGGCGCGCCGGCCGCGGCCCACGGCTCGAAGTGGGCGTGGCGGACGTCGAGCCGGCCTGCGGCGCGGTCGTGCTTGGCGTCCACCCGGCCCACGAGCCACCCGTCGTGGAGCAGCGGCAGCGTGTAGTAGCCGTGCACGCGCCGGTCGCCGGGCGTGTACACCTCGATGCGGTAGTCGAAGCCGAAGAGGCGCGCGACGCGCCCGCGGTACCACAGGAAGGAGTCGAAGGGCGCGAGCAGGGCCGTGCCCGCGGGCCGCGCGCGGCGGTGCGCGGCGCGCGCGAGGGCCGCCGCGTCCTCGGCCAGCGCGAGCCACGGCCGCGCCTCGCCCGCGACGGCGACGTCCACCACCTCGCCGGCCGCGCGCAGCTCCTCGACGGCGCGGCGCCGGGCGGCGACACCCACCCGCGGGAACGTGAGATAGCCGCCGAGGTCGGCGTCGGTCGCCGCGCCCATCGCGTGCAGCCCGAGCCGCACGTGCCAGCGGCGGAAGGCCGCGGGGTCGAGCGGCTCGAGCGTGAGCGCCTCGGGCAGGACCCGCTCGATGAGGTCGAGCCGGCGCTGGAAGTGGACGCGGCTGTGGACCGCGAGGACCCCCGACTTCCACAGGTAGTCGAGGGCGTGGGTCGCCGGCTTCCAGTCCCACCACCCCGCGCTGCCCCGGCGCGGGCCCGAGTCCGCGAAGTCGGCGTTGCCGAGCGGGCCGCGGGCGCGGATCGCGTCCTCGACCAGGCGGAGCGTCGGCTCGTGCTGGCGCAGCCACGACGCCCACCCCGTGTGACGCGGCTCGTAGTCGAGCATCGCCCGGCGCCACGCGCCGAGGTGCCCCCGCGGCACCAGGCAGGCGGCGTGGGCCCAGTACTCGAAGAGCACGCGGCGCTCGCAGCAGAGCCGGTCGAGCGTCGCGCGGTCGTACGGGCCGAAGCGGGTCCACACCGTCAGGTAGTGCGCCCGGTCGAGCACGTTGATGGAGTCGAGCTGGATGCCGCCCACGTCCAGGGCGAAGCGGGCGAGCCCGCGCGCGGTGAGCGGCCCCTGCCGCGGGTGATCGAGGTGCTGGCGGGCGAGGAAGAGCGCCCGCACCGCCCGCAGCGGCACGACGGGGCCGGCGCCGCGCATCAGGGGGCGCTTCGGGGCGTCCCGCTCTTCGCCGCGTCCAGGTCGGCAAGCAGCCGCCGGAGCGGCGCGTTGCGGCACGGCCGATCACAGGCGACGAGATCGCTGAAGGTGAGGCAGTGGTGCCGGCACTCCTCGGTCTCGCACAGCACCGGTCCCTCGAGCGGCGGCAGCAGCGGGCGGAGCTCGCCGGCGGGGACGCCGATGGTCGTGCCGCAACCGTGGACGAAGAAGATCAACGACAGGTAGGGCTCGTCGAAGTTGACGGTGACGCCGAGCGGCCGGGTCTCGGGATCCCGCGCGAAGTCGGTCAGCGTCGCCCACGGACGCCCGCACATCGAGCACGACCTGAAGGCCATGGCCCCGTCCCGTCACCCACATGCTACCACAGACGAGGGCGGGGGGCGCGCGATGACGCCCGCGTTGAGGCCGCATCGACATCCCCGCCGCGGGTGTAGAATCCGGCGCGCAGGAGGGATGCCATGATCGATGCCAACTTCACGCCGGGCCCGTACACCCTCGGGAAGCTCGGCCACGAGCTCCGCGCCCATGCGCTGGAGGCGACGCGCTGGCTGCCGCACCTGCGGCTGCCGGCGGGCGAGGGCCTCGAGTGGGGCACGCGCCTCGCGGTGCAGCTCCGCCTCGCCAAGCTCCTCGGCTGCCCCGTGTGCCTCAAGCTCTTCCCGCCGCTCGGCCCGCGCGCGGGGCTGACTGACGACGCGGTCGGGGCCGCGCTCCAGGGCGAGGGCCCGGCCCTGTCGCCCGAGGCCGCCGCCGCGGTCGCCTGGATCGAGGCTGTCATCGTCGGCGACGGTACGGCTCCGGCCGAGGTGCCCGCCGCGGCCGCCGCCCTGACGCCGGCCCAGCGCAACCACCTCCTCGCCCAGGCCCGCCTGGAGATCGTGATCCACTCGGTCGGGCTGATGTTCCTGCCGCACCGCGTGGTCGAGCGCGCGTTCCGGGGGTAGCGCCCCGGCTCGCGACTAAATGCTGTTGATGATGTCGCCGAGCAGGTCGATGCGCATGCCGTAGTTGTAGCCGGGCGCCGGCATCGTCATCTGGACCTTGTTCCCGCCCTCCCCCGTTCGCGGCGACGCGCCGAGGGTGACCTCGGTGCGGGTCGCGAGCGCCCCGGCGTTGATCCCGATGACGGTGCCGGCCACGTCGAAGATCGGCGAGCCGGAGGTGCCGCCGGTCACGTACGCCGTGTGCTGCAGGACGTGCGCGTCGTCGAAGCGGCCCGGCATCTTCTCGGGGGTCATCATGCGGCTGACGACGCCCTGGGTGATGGTGGCCTCGGGCCGCTGCGACGAGGCGAGCTGCCCGGGGAAGCCGAGCGTGTACATCGTCATCCCCTGGCTGATGTTGCGCAGCTCCTTGCCCGCGGCGAGCCGGACCACCGTGCGCAGCGTGCCCTCGACCTGCATGAGGCCGACGTCGCTGCCGAGGCGGCCGGGATCGTAGCCGGGGTGCCCCACCATCCTGGTCACGCGGAAGCGGTCGCCGCGCTCGTTGGAGACGGCGATGATCGCGGCGCCCTGGCCCATGAGCCGCCGCGCCGCCGCCACGCAGTGCGCGTTCGTCGCGAGCACGTTCGGCTTCACGGCGAAGCCGGTGCAGAACGGCGGCTCCTGCGAGCCGTACTTGCCGATGAGGACGTACACCGCGCCCTTGCTGCGCGCCGCGATCTCGGCGCCGGGGCCGCCGGTCTGCATGCGCGAGAGCTGCTTCGACAGGTCCCCGATGCGCTTCTCGAGATCGGCGCGGTCCTTCGCGGCCGCGCGCCGCTCGGTCTGGCGGGAGAGCGAGGCGATCTCCTTGACGACCTTGTCGCGCTCGGCCGCTTCGAGCAGCGAGCGCTGGCTGAGATACCAGCCGCCGGCCCCGCCGCCGCCGAGGATGACGAAGAGCGCGACGGCGAGCGCGACCTTGAACTTGCGCGTCGAGCGCGTCACCGCTTGCTCGACCATGCTCTTGACGAAGACGGTGCCCTGCCCGACCGTGCTCTCGCGCACCCGCGCCTGCAGCAGCGCCTGGTCGATCATCACCGCGACGGTGCGGGCGCCCACCTTCTGCCCCGGGGCGAGCGGCGGCGGCGGCGCTGCGCCGGGCGGCGGAGCGAACGCCGGCGGCGGCCCCGCGGGCGGCGGGGCGAACGGCGGCGGCGGCGTGAGGGCCGCCGGCGGCGCGGGCGCGAACTGCGGCGGCGGCGTGAAGGCGGCCGGCGGCGCGGGCGCGAACTGCGGCGGCGGCGTCAAGGCCGCCGGCGGGGGCGCGGCGGCGGCCGGCGGCGCGGCGGGCAGGCCGACCGTCGCCGCCAGGAGCACGATCCGCACGCGCGGCCCGCCCGCGCCGAAGGTGAGGACGTCGCCGCTCGACAGCGGCGCGGTCTGCACGCGCCGGTCGTTCAGGTACAGGCCATTGGCGCTGCGCAGGTCCGTGACGACGACCCGGCCCTGCTCGAGCCGCAGCTCGGCGTGGTGCGTCGAGGCCTGCCGGTCCCGCTCCGCGTCGAAGACGATCTCGTTGTCCACGCCGCGGCCGAACCGGACCAGCGGCAAGTCCAGCTCCACCCGTCTCCCCGCCAGCGTCCCGGCGAGGTGCTCGATGACGACCTTCATAGGGGCACCCCGTCTAGCAACGCCCAGTATAGTCTGAATCGGGCGCCGAGAGGCCGAGGTCGCGGCAGGCCGCCGCGAGCTGCGCGAAGGTGCCCGCCTCGCGCGGCGCGAACCGGGCCTGCGCCTCGTAGAAGGTGTGCCGGATGGCCCAGCCGTGGCGCACCTCGAACAGGTGACGGAAGAGGCGGCTCGGCTCCCGGTCGATGAGCCAGCGGAGCCGCGTCCGCACCTCGGGGAACTCGACCGCGAAGCTGAAGAGGCGCTGCAGGTTCGTGATGCGGTGCCGCGCCCGCGCCGACGGGAAAGCGAAGGGCGACTCGCCGAAGTAGGAGTAGTCGAGCCGGTCGAAGCGGCCGTCGAAGTGGCCCTCGGCGATGGCGCGCGCGGCGATGGCCGTGCCCGGATAGGGCTGCAGGACCGTCGCCGCGGCGAAGTCCACCCCGCACGCGACGTTGAAGGCGACCGTGCGCAGCGCCTCGTCGAGCGTCTCGCCGGGGATGCCGAGCATGCTGAACGACAGCACCCGCAGGCCGGCGCGCTTGAGCCGCCGGCAGCCCGCGAGGATGTCGGCGTCGGCCACCGGGCGGCCGAGCCACTCGCGCCGGAGCCGCTCCGAGCCGGACTCGATGCCGATGCCCACGGCGGTGCAGTTGGCCTGGACGAGCGTGCGCACGACGCGCTCGCTCGCGCGCTCCGGCCGCAGCTTGCACATGAACGGCAGCCCGAGGCGCCGACGGTAGGTGTCGGCGAACGACTCGAGCCAGCGCCGGTCGGCGACGAAGTTCGCGTCGAGGAACCAGGCGAGGCGCACGCCCCAGCGGGCCCGCACGGCGGCGATTTCGTCGACGACGAGGTCGGGATCGCGCGTGCGCACGAGGCGCCCGTAGGGGCGGTGGCGCTCGTTCAGGGTGCGGTTGAAGCAGTAGGTGCACCGGTACGGGCAGCCCCGCGTCGCGAGGAACGCCTTGTTCGGCGCGCGGCGGTACTCCGGCTTCGCGTCGTAGAAGAGGTCGTACGCCGGCGCCGGCAGGGAGTCGAGGTCCGCGACTGGGCCGCGCGGGCGGCCGCGCTCGACCGGACCCCGGCCGCCGTCCCGCCGGATCCACCAGCCGTCCGGCGCCCCCCGCCCGCCGGCGGCGAGCACGTCGAGGTACTCCGGGAAGGACTCCTCGCCCTCGCCGATGCACACGCCGTCGAGCGGCGCCTGGTCGATCACCTCGGGGAAGAAGGTCGGGTGGGGACCGCCCATGACGAGCGCAGCGCCGGGTCGCAGGCGCCGCAGCTCGTGCGCCCAGCGCACGTACACCCGGTGCAGGCCGGTCGTCGCCGACATCGCGATGACGTCGGCGCGCCGGACGCGGCCGTCGCGCCCGACCGTCGCCGCGTCACGCCCCTGGACGAGGTCGACGGTGTGGCCGCGCGCGCGCAGCGCACCGGCGAGCGACATGAGCCCGTACGCCAGGGCCTCGCGGGCCTCGAGACAGACGAACGCGACCTGCACTCGGGCTACTCGAGCGGCACGTCCCAGCCGGTCGCGTCCTGCGGGCCCGCGTCCGCCGGGGCGGAGGCGGCGTCGCCGGCGTCGCCGGCGCCCCCGTCGCGCGGCGCGGCGTCCGCGGCCGGCCGGGCGTCGACGCCCGAGTCGATCGGCCCCCGCGGCGCCGACGCGCCGCACGCGGCGAGCACCGTCGCCGCGGCGCCCCAGCCGACGAAGAACCCCAGCTTCGCGAGCCGCCAGACCTTCGCCCCGAGCCGCATGGCCCCAGTACACCGCAGGCGGCAGCCCGCGTCAACCGGGGGCCGTCTGCCGTCGCGCTCGTGCTCGTGCTCGTGCTCGTGCTCGTGCTAGGTCCAGCGCCCGTCAATACGCGTAGAACCGGACCTTCGCCGCCTTCACGGCCTCGCGCCGCGACATCTCGCCCACCACCTTCGCCCCCTTGACCTCCGTGACGACCACCCCCGTGTCGTGTATGGCCTGGCCCTTCTCGTCGAGGAGCATGCCGTGCGCACCGACCTTCACCTGCCGGCCCTCCGGACACGTCGCCCGCACCACCTGGCCCTTCTTGCCGGGCGTGATCGAGGTGACGGTGCAGACGACCACCGGCGCGGCCGGCTTCGGCGGTGTCTCGCGCACCTCGATGGGCCCGCCGGGACGAGGGTCCGCGGCGGCGGTGCCCAGCGCGCCGGCGGCGGCGGTCAGCGCCACCGCGGCGGCGGCCGCGCGCACGACCCGGCCGACGGCCGAGCCGCGCAGCGGCGCCGGGGCGTGGACCTCGTCGGTGGCACCGTGCACGTGTACGCGCAGCCGGCGCCCGCCGACCAGCAGCAGGTCCTGGTCGAGCAGCACGACGGGCCGGCCCGGCGGTGCCTTGAGCGAGCGCTCGTGCCGCGTGACGGTGAGCGGCGCCGCGCCCGCGTCCCGCAGGAGGATGAGCCGGTCGTCGGCCGACACCCACAGCCCGTAGTCGGCGGGCCCCTGCGGCATCCAGCGCACGGCGCCCGCGCCGTCGAGGGCGAGCCCGGGCGCGCCGCCCGGCAGCGCGACGCAGCGCAGATGGCGCTCGTCCTCCGGCGGCAGGTCGAGGTCCTCGAGACAGATCTCCAGGGGTCGTGGCATGGGTCCTCCGGACGGCGGTGCGTGGGACGGCCCAGTCGTGAGTGTCGCAGCAACGGGCCTCGCGCGGCAAGTGCCCCCCGCGGCCGCGCGGGTGCCTTCCCGGAGGGGGGCCCCGCCGCGCGGCCTGGCCCACCGACGACGGCGCCGGAGCGCGGGCGCCTGCCCGGCCGGGCGCGGCTCCGGCGTGGCGCCCGGCACGCACGCGCGGTCCTCCGGGCCCGCCTCGAGCAGCGTTCCGGGTCCGCGTCGCGCAGGTCTCCGCAACACGCCCCGGGGCTCGTTCCGGGTCCGTGTCGCGGGCCGGCAGGCCGTGCCGCGCGCGCGGGCGGCACGCAACACGCCCCGGGGCTCGTTCCGGGTCCGTGTCGCGGGCCGGCAGGCCGTGCCGCGCGCACGGGCGGCACGCAACACGCCCCGGGGCTCGTTCCGGGTCCGGTCCGCGGGCCGGCAGGCCGTGCCGCGCGCACGGGCGGCACGCAACACGCCCCGGGGCTCGTTCTGGGTCCGGTCCGCCGGCAGGCCGCCGCGCCGGCGTCAGGCACCCGTGCCGCCGCGGCGGCCGCAACTCCGGACCCGGCGGGCGGGCGGCCCTCGGCGCCGCGTGTGAGAGTATGTCGAGCAGCAGGCGCGCTTCTGCGGCAGTGCCCACCAGGACGCGCGACCGGCGGCACAGCTGGCAGCCGCTGTGGTGCTGGGCGTCGCGGGTGCCCGGTGGAAATGCAGGTGCGCGCCACGCGGCGCCGCCGCCTGCCCGACCAGCCGCTAGCCCAGCCCTCCGCGAGCCCACTGTGGCGTGCCAGGGAGGGCCCCTCTTCCCGGTAGGCACCCGCGGTTGCGCGCATCGTGGTAGGCTGCCGCCGTTCAGCTCAGGAGGGACCCGATGCCGCGCCTCGCCATGTGCCTGCTCCCCGTGGTCCTGCTCGCGCTCGCCGGCTGCGGCGACGACAAGGGCACTGCCCCGACCATCGCCGATCTCACCTACAACCCGACCACGATGCCGGTCGGCCAGGCGACCACCATCACCGGCAACTTCACCTTCACCGACCCCGACGGCGACCTCAAGGACATGGTGGCCTCGGTGACCCTGCCCTCCGGGCAGACCCAGACGCTGCCGGCGCAGGCGCTGCAGAACGAGGCCGGCCAGACCAACGGGGCGGCGACGCTGCTGCTGATGCTCAACCCGCCGGCCGCGGGCACCTACCGCTTCGAGGTGTGGCTCACCGACGACGCCGGCAACGCCTCGAACCACCTCGGCGGCACGCTCGAGGCGCAATAGGGCGTCACCGCACCCAGCCGCCCGGGATGAAGACCATCCCCGACGGTACTCGCCGCCACTCCGGCGCCTGCCAGCGGTACCCGGGGCCGGGCGCCAGCCGCCAGCCGCCGTCGACCCAGACCCACCCCTCGCTCCACATCCAGTGCCCCGGCACCCACACGGCGCCCTCGGTCGGCCGCGCGTCGGGTCGCTCGTGCTTGAGCGCGGGCGGCGGCGCGGGCGCGCGCGCCGTGAGGTTGCCGGCGACGTCGCTCTGCGGCACCCGCCACCACCCGGCGATCCAGCCCCAGCGCTCCTGGCCCCAGTGCCAGTAGCCCGGCACCCAGTCGGCGTTCGCGCTCGGCCGGGGCGGCCGCTTCTCGGCCCGCGGCGGCGGCGGGGGCGCCGAGGGCTGCGCCGCCTTCGACGGATCCGGCTTGCGCACGGCGCAGGTGTGGTGCACCGCCTCCGGCGTGCCACAGGAGGGGAGCTTGTCGATGTAGGCGCGCAGGGCCTTGTCGTACGCGTCGTCGCGCCGGCGGTACTCCTGCCACTGGTCGTTGGTGACGGTGGCGGCGAGCGCGAGCTGCCGGACGACGAAGACCACGCCCTCGAGGTCGTTCGGCGCCGCCGACCAGAGGCGCACGCGCAGCCGGGCGCCGGCCTTGAGCGGCGACCCGCCGTTCGCGGTCCAGCTCTGGTCGACGACGGTCAGGGACCGCTCGCACGCACGGTCCGCGGTCCACGGCACCGCGACCGGCTTCGGCGCATCGGGCGTCTCGCCCGGCTTCTGCTTCTTGCCCTTGCCCTTGCCCGGCGCCGCCTTCGCGCCGCTCGGCCCCGCGGCCCCGGTGCCGTCGGTCACCGTGACCCGCTCGCCGGCCTTGGCGATGCAGCGCTCGTTGGCCGGCTGCTCGGAGCCGAAGCTCCCCGTCTGCTCGTACCACGGGCTCGACAGGTGGTAGCGGCCGCCGATGGCGCGGGGGCCACAGGCGAGGACGACGAGGCGCTCGACCCGGTCCGCGCCGAGGGCCTCGACCTCCAGGTCGAGCGGGCCCTGGCTGCAGCGCTCCTTCGACGCGAAGCCGTGCACGGACTTGACCTCGAAGGGGAGCTCCGGCGGCGGCTGAGGCCGCGCCGGCGCCGTGGACTTCGGGGTGGCCGGCGCGCTCACGGGTGTGCCGGCCTTGGGGCCGCACGCGCTCACGACGAGGACCAGGAAGAGGAGCCCGCTGCGCATCCGCACCTCCGTCGAGCCGCGGGAGTGGTACGGACGGGCAGCGGCTTCTATTCACTGACCGCAGGCGGCTCCGACGCGGTGCGCCATAGGCCTTGTAGATCCCCCCCCGGTTGTGGTATCCGTTCGTCCTTGTCGTTCGTAGTTCGCGTACAGATCAGGAAAGGGGACGACCATGCCACTCGATACTCCTGAGCAGCAGAATCAGCACCAGGTCTCCGTTCTGTCCTATCTGACCGACTCGGTGAAGACCGTCCTCGTGCGCGTCGTCAAGAACGCGGACGAGGTGGCCCGGGAGGTCGTGCACACGCTCAGCGGCCGGATCAAGGAACTCCTCGCGAGCACCGTGGAGATGAGCGAGGCGACCTCCAACTCGGCCCGCACCGCCATCAAGGGCGCCGATGCCGCGGGCGCCGACGCGATCAAGCTCGGCGTCAGCCTCCTGACGGGGACCTTCGCCGGCACCGCCGAGGCGACGGTCGGCGCCGTGCGCGCGGCCCAGGCCGTGGCGAGCGGCGTCATCCAGGGCCTCGCGGACGTCGGCATCGACCTCGAGAAGGCGGCCTCCCGCCTCGCCAGCGAGACGGTGAAGGCGACCGGCGAGGTGAGCGGCAACGTCGTCAAGGTGACGCGCGAGGCGGTCACCGGCATCGCCAGCGGCGCCAGCGGCGCGACGACCGATGCCATCGCCGCCGTGCAGGCGGCCGTGCGCGGCGCCATCCAGGCGGCGAACGAGTCCGGCCGCGACGTCGGCCAGGTCGCCGTGGCCTCGGTCACCGGCGCGCTCGAGGGGCTCGGCAAGGTCGGCGGCTCGGCCACCGGCACGCTCCAGGCGCTCATCGTCAGCGCCCTCGACGCGGGCAAGGCGATCAGCCCCGAGGTCGCGGCGAAGATTCGCAACGCGCTCATCGACTCCGTGAACGGCGCCGAGGCGATCGTCAAGGAGCACGAGCCCACCGCCGCCGCGTAGCCTCGCGCCGCGCCCCGCCAGCGAACCTCGTTCGATATATTAGACATCACATCCAGTATGCTTGACGACCCTGCCGCCGGGACGGCCCGCGCGCGCACCGCCGATCCCTACCGCGACCTCGACGTCATCGACGCCCGCGCGCCGCGCTTCAACCAGGCCGTCGTCGGCCTCGGCGCGCTCGCCGCCCTCGCGACCGGGGCCTGGCCCCTGCTGGCGGTGCTGGCCGCCCAGCTCGCGGTCGGGCTCGTTCTTGGCCGGCGCTTCTGTCTGCCGTGCGTCCTGTACTTCGAGCTCGTGCAGCCCCGCTTCGGCGAGGGGCCGCTCGAGGACGCGCGCGCCCCGCGCTTCGCGAACGCGGTCGGCGCCGCCGTCCTCGGGGCCGCGAGCCTCGCCTACCTCGCCGGCGCCCCGCGCCTCGGGGCCGCGCTCGGCGTGGTCGTGGCGTGCCTGGCGCTCGTCGCCGCCGCGACCGGGATCTGCGCCGGGTGCGAGCTCCACCGCCTGGGCGCCCGCCTGCGCGGCGGGCCCGCCGCGGCTAGCCGCCCCCGGTCATGTGCACGACCTGCACCACGTCGCCATCGTGCAGCACGGTCTGGGCCCAGGCCTCCTTCTTCACCAGCACCTCATTGACGAAGACGATCTTGAGCGGGAAGAGGAACCGCTTCTCCTCGAGCAGCTCGGCGATCGTCAGCCCCTCGCGGAAGGGGTGCGGGTCCTGGTTGACCGTGAGCGCCATCCCTCAGCCGCCGTGGCGCGTGACGACCTCGACCACCTCGGGGAAGTCGATGCCGAGCTCCTCGAGGCGGGCCACCGTCGGTACGCCGTCGGGCGTCCAGCCGCGCCGCTTGTAGACGGCGTCGCACAGCGACTGGTAGCGCGCCTCGCGGTGCTTCCGCGTGATCGCGATCTTCTCCACGGTCGAGCGGCCGGTCGGGTCGACGCCGATCTCCTCGCGCATCTGCTTGTCGTAGCGCTCGGCCCGCGACTCGTACTCCTCGACGCTGACCGGGCCCACGGAGCGGTACGGCGGGGTGTCGTGCACGCGGCGCCCCTTGCCCATCCGCAGGTTGAAGACGCGCTGGAAGTTGTAGACCCGCGCCGACTGCGTGAGGATCTCCTCCTTCGTGATCGTGATCCCGGTGATGCTGGTGAAGAGGTCGACGTAGTTCTGGACGTGCTCCGGGACCTTCGCCGGCGCGCCGCTCGTGGCGTTGTCCGCCGGCTCGATGTCGTTCCACGGCAGCTTGCACAGGCCGTTGAGCCCGAACCAGGTGCGGAAGAGCGGGAAGTAGTAGAGCGCCTCCGCCTTGTCCTCGAAGGTCGGGATCTGCTTGTTGACCATGTCCATGAAGATGAGCCAGGCCTCGTCGTGCTGCGGCCCCTTGTTCGTGAGCGCGTAGCCGCCCTGCTGCGCGAGCGACTCCTTGGACATGTACTGGGAGTACTCGAGCCCCTTGATCTCCATGCCGATGTCCTGCATCAGCGCGGGATCGCCCCAGCCCCGCTCGGCGAAGACCTTCTTCATGCCGTGGATGCCGAGGCCGGCGATGAGGCCGAAGCCCTCGCCGCGCGCCATCTGGTGCAGGCACTCGAGCTGCGCCGCGGAGTTGCCCCAGGTGAGCTCGAGGCCGCCGGTGCGCGCGGCGTCGAGGATGCCGCGCTGCCAGCACTCCATGAGGAACGCGGTCAGCGTGCCATAGGTGATCGTGCACACCCCGTAGGTGTCGCAGTAGAAGTTCACCTCGAGCAGGCAGTCGGGGTCGAAGATGCCGCAGTTCGCGGCCAGGCCGCCGGCGTTCTCGTACTCGGGCCCGTCGACGGTGAGCACGTGGCCCTGGTAGGGCCCGCTCTTCAGCACGAACTCGTCGGCGCCCTTGGCGCACTGCATCGAGCAGCCGTACCAGCAGCCGTCCGGGATGCCCTGGGTGAAGCGCTTGTCCCACACCCACGAGGCGATCTTCTTCGCGTCCGGGTGCGAGCCGTACTGGAAGTTCATCACCGGTAGCAGGTCGTAGGCGTCCATCACCTCGACGAGGTGGGCCGTGCCCTGCCGCCGCATGTGGCACTGCTGGTCGTCGAGCGTGCGGATCTCGCGGTGCATCTTCACGCCGAGCTCGGCGATCTTCTCCCGGTCCGCGGCGTGGTTCATGTCACCCTTGACCACCGGCCCCCGGACCGCGAGCGCCTTGAGGTGCTTGTCGCGGAAGACGGTGCCGATGCCGCCCCGCCCCGCCTGCTTGAGCCGCACCGCCTTGCGGCGCAGGTCGTACCAGGAGAAGTTCAGGCAGCCGATGAGGCTGTGCTCCGCCGCCCGGCCGGCCGAGACCACCGAGATGTTGCGCAGGTCGGCCTCGTCCTCGGCCAGCTCGTGCGTGAGCACCTCGGCGAGGATGTGGCTGTCGACCGGCTCGAGCGGCGCCTCCTCGATGCGGATGAGGCCCTTCTGGCCGTCGATGACGACGATGACGTCGCGGGCGGCCTTGTTCTGCAGGATGAGCGCGTCGAAGCCCGAGAACTTCATGAGCGGGCCGAAGTAGCCGCCCACGTTGGAGTCGATGGGGATCTCGGTCTGTGGCGAGAGCGTGACGACGAGCGACTTGCCCGAGCCGGGGTACTGCGTGTTGCCGGCGAGCGGGCCGGGCGAGATGATGATCTCGTTCTCCGGGTCGTTCCATCTCGTCGACGGCTTCACCGCGTGCCACAGGTGGTACAGGCCGAAGCCGCGGCCGCCGATGAAGACGTCCTTCATCTGCTGCGTGACCGGGACCTCCTTCACCTCGAGGGTGGCGAGGTCGATGTAGAGCGACCGGTTGTTGTAGCCGCGCTCGGGGAGGCTCGGCGTGAACGGCACCTCCTTGAGGACCTTGTGGGCGGCCTTCATGGCGGCGATGCCGGCGGTGTACTCGGTGCGGTGGCGGAAGTCGTACTGGATGGTGGCCATGATCAGACTCCAGCTTTCACTGCGGCCTTCGCTGCGGCGTTCGCGGCTGCGGGCGCGGCGACGGGCGCGTCGATCTCGTTCCCGCGCCGGGGCTCGTCGACGATCGCGAGGGCCCCGTGGGGGCAGACCTTCACGCAGACGCCGCACGAGTTGCACTTGAGCGGCTCGATCCAGCCCGGCTCGCGCTCGAACGCGTCCTTGGTGCAGAAGCCGACGCAGATGAAGCACCCGACGCACACCTTCTTGTTCAGCAGCACGATGCCGAGGCGGTTGCGCGTGAGGGCGTTCGAGGGGCAGACGTCGATGCAGTCGCCGCACTGGTCGCAGATGATGGTGTGGGCGCTGCCGTCCGCCTGCTCCCGGATGTGGAGCGCGGCGTGCGCGGCGTCCTTGAGCTTGAACACCTTCTCCGCGCAGATGGTCTCGCACTCGTGGTGGCAGTGCCGGCCGGCGTCACACTTCGCTAGATCGATCTTGAGCACTCGCATGGCGTCCGTCTCTCGCGTCCGGACCGACGGGACAGAGCCCCCGGGCCGGTGCCGCTAACCTAGCAAATGCGGAGCGCGGAAGTAAAGGCGGGCGGCGTCACATGAGCGCGCGGACGCCCAGGCCGATGAGCCCGAGGACGGCCAGCGACAGGCCGATGGTGACCACGACGGGGTGGCGGTCGACGAAGCGGTTCCACTCGCCGTTCACGCGCTTGATGAAGGTGACGTGGCACTGGATGGGGATGACGCCCTCGCGCCGGCGGGCCAGCCGCTCGAGCATCTCCGCCACCGACTGGTAGCGGTCCTCGGGGAGCTTCGCCATGCCCTTCTTCACGAACCACGACAGGTCCATGGGCACGAGCGGCTGGTGCGGGCTCTTCACCCGGCTCGGCATCGGCGGGACCACCGAGATCACCCCCGCCAGCACCTCGGCCCAGGTCTTCTTGTCCCCGAGGTAGTGGCGCAGCGCGAGCAGCTCGTAGAGGAGCACGCACAGGCTGTAGACGTCGCTGCGCTCGTCGGCCGGCTGGGCGCGCGCCTGCTCGGGCGCCATGTACGCGGGGGTCCCGAGCAGGGCGCCCGCGGCCGTCCGCGCGACGTCGCCGTCCGCGCCCGCCGGGGGCGCGGTGGCCTCCGGCGCCGGCTCGACCGCGACGTCGGCGCCGTGGATCTTCTTCGCGAGCCCCCAGTCCATCACGACCACCTCGCCGTAGCGCCCGACCATCACGTTGGCCGGCTTGAGGTCGCGGTGGATGATGCCGTGCGAGTGGGCGTAGTGGATCGCTTCGCAGATCTGCCCGAAGAGCTCGATCCGGCGCTCGAACGGGTAGCGGCGGTGGTACTCGGGGTCGCCCTCGGCGAGCTGGTGGATGATCGACTCGAGGGTCTCGCCGTCCACGAACTTCATGACGAAGTAGTGGTCGCCCTGCTCGTCGACGCCGACGTCGTGGATCGGGACGATGTTGGGGTGCTCGAGCTGGCCGATGGTGCGAATCTCGTCGACGAAGCGCACGACGGCGCCGGTGTCACGGACCTCGGGCCGCAGGCGCTTGAGCGCGACCAGGCGGCCGATGTCGTTGTCCCGCGTCTTGACCACCTCGCCCATGACGCCCTGCCCCAGCCGGTCCACCTGCTCGTAACGCAGCCGGTCCTCGCGCACGAGCGTCGGCCGCGCGCCCACGAGGGCGACGCGCGGGAGCACGGTCGTGCGCGCCGCGACGGTGGTCGCGGCGGGCGCGGCGGTCGCTGCGGCGGGCGCGGTGGGCGCGGCGGCCGGGGCGTCGCTCTGAGCCACCGTGGCGGCAAACGCGGTCTCGGCCGGTCGCGCACGCGGCGTGGTCCCGGCAGTCGCGCCGGCGCCGGGGCGCCAGGCGACCGTCGCGTTCGAGAGGTTCTCGTCCGGCGACCCCATGCGATCCTCCTCGCTCCGAGGCGAGGATACCACGCGGCGGGATTTCGGGGAGGAGGCGGGCGGGGACGGGTCAGTACTGCGGGACGCGGCAGTGGCCGTTGGGGCAGTTGCCCTCGCAGCAGTCGGCGTTCGCGTGGCAGGTGCCGCCGAGCGCGGTGCAGCCGAGGAGCTTCTCCGCGCACACCCCGTTCGTGCACAGGCCCGAGCAGCAGTCCGCGCCCGCGGTACAGGCGGCGGGCTGGCACGCGCCGGCGACGCCGGGCTCGGGCCCGATGCAGCTCAGGCCGGCGGCGCAGTCGGCGTCGACCGCGCAGGACGCGGTCGCGGCCGCGAGGCAGGCGGCCTGGCACAGGAGGGTCCCCGTCACGCGATCGGCCGCGCACACGCCCGAGCAGCACTCATCCGCGACGTAGCAGCGCGACTGAGCCGGCAGGCAGGCCCCGGGGTCGCGCAGGCAGCGCTTGATCCCCGTCTCCGTCTGGCGGCAGACCAGGTGCGGGTCGCCCGGCTTGCAATCGTCGCCGCCGTTGCAGCAGTGCTCGGTGCCCTCGCACGGCTCGCCCGGGCCCTGGCAGGACCCGTACGGCGCCGCGTTCTGGCACGTCGTGACGCCGGGGGTGTCGCTCGGGTGCTGCGCGCAGCTCCCCTCGCAGCAGTCGCCGTCGCCCGTGCAGCGGTCGCCGACGGCGCGGCAGCCCGGGAGCGCGGCGCAGATGCGCGAGCCGAGGCCGTTGTCGATGCAGGCCTGCGAGCAGCAGCTCGCGCCGCTGCCGCCGCACGGGTCGCCGGTGAGGCGGCAGGTCTGGCCGCGGCCGCAGGCGCCCACCGTCCCGCCGTCGGGGACGACGCACACGCCGGAGCAGCAGTCACGGCCGTGGCGGCACTGGTCGCCGTCGCCGCGGCAGAAGGAGCCGAAGCTGCAGCGATCGTCGACGCAGGTGCCGGAGCAGCAGTTCGAGGCGCACGGCTCGCCCAGGGTCGAGCAGTTGGTGCCCGGCACCTCGCGGCAGGTCCCGCCGGTGCAGATGCCGGAGCAGCAGTCGCCGGCGGTGGCGCACGAGGCGCCCGGCGTGTGGCAGTGGCCGGTGGCGGAGCAGGCGCCCGCGACGCACGAGAGGCTGCAGCAGTCCGCGCCCGCCGCGCACGCGCCGCCGAGGCTCACGCAGCTCGTGGCCGCGTCCATGCAGCGCCCGGTGCCGCCGGCCTCGATCTCGCAGCGCTCCGAGCAGCAGTCCGCGGCGGTGCCGCAGGGATCGCCCCGGCCGCCGCACTGCACGGTGCCGTAGGTGCACCGCTGCTGGCCGTCGGCGAGGCCGCACTGGCCGGAGCAGCACTGCGCGCCGGTCGTGCAGGCAGCGATCGGCGGCAGGTACGAGCCGGTCGGCGAGGCCGCGCTCTCATCGACGTGCCCGTCGCAGTTGTTGTCGCGGCCGTCGCAGCCCTCGCAGTAGTTGCCCGCGGCGGTGCAGCAGGCGGCGTCCGCCGGGTAGGGGTGCACGTCCGGATCGGCGTCGTTGCAGTCGCACAGCGTCACCGTGGTCCCGGGCGGGCTGCAGGCCGCGGCGGGGCTCGCGACGCAGGCGCACGGCGGGTAGCCGTCGCCGTCGGCGTCGACGAGGACGCAGGCCCCGGTCCGCGCGTCGCACGCGCCGGTGTGGCAGCTATCCTGCGGGCAGACCACGGCGGTGTGCGCGCAGGCGTGCGTCGCGAGGTCGCAGGCGTCGGCGGTGCACGGGTCGCCGTCGTCGCACTGGGCGTCGCTCGTGCACCAGCCCGGCACCGGCGTGTGCACGCAGGCGTTGCCGACGCAGGTGTCGATCGTCCCCGGGTTGCCGTCATCGCACTGCGCGTCGGTCGTGCACCAGCCGGGCACGGGGGTGTGCTGGCACGTGTTGGCGACGCACGCGTCGATCGTCCCCGGGTCGAGGTCATCGCACTGCGCGTCGCTCGTGCACCAGCCCGGCACCGGCGTGTGGACACAGGCGTTGCCGACGCAGGTGTCGATCGTCCCCGGGTCGCCGTCGTCGCACTGGGCATCCGTCGTGCACCAGCCGGGCACCGGCGTGTGCTCGCACGCGTTGGCGACGCAAGTGTCGATGGTGCCCGGGTCGCCGTCGTCGCATTCACCGTCGATCACGCACCAGCCCGGCGTCGGCGTGTGCTGGCACACGTGGCCCACGCAGGTGTCGGTCGTGCCCGGGTCGCCGTCGTCGCAGTCGGCGTCCGTCGCGCACCAGCCCGGGATCGGCGTGTGCTCGCACGTGTTCCCCACGCAGGCGTCCGCCGTGCTCGGGTCGCCGTCGTCGCAGTCGGCGTCGGTGGCGCACCAGCCCGGGATCGGCCGGTGGCGGCACTCGTGGTCGACGCAGGCATCGGCCGTGCTCGGGTCGCCGTCGTCGCACTCCGCGTCGCTCGTGCACCAGCCCGGGATCGGCGTGTGCTGGCACACGTTCCCCACGCACGCGTCGGCGGTGCTCGGGTCGTGGTCGTTGCAGTCCGCGTCCGCCCGGCAGCAGCCGTCGACGGCGGTGAACCAGCACAGGGCGGCCACGCAGCTCCCTGCCAGGCACGGGTCGTCGCTGGCGCAGTCGGCGTCGGTGGCGCACAGCCGGATCGGCCGCGGGCCGGAGGTGGTCGGGGCGCCCCCCGCGTCGTCGGCCACGGCGCCCGCGTCCTCGGGCACGGCCACGGGCTCGGCGTCCGGCGCCACGGGCTGCACGCCGCCGTTCGCACCGACGGGGTCGCCGCCGCACGCCGCCCCCCCGAGCGAGAGTGCCCCGCACATGATCGCCACGACCGTGAACCGCCCCATGGCTCCACCTCCCCTGACGGGCCCGTCGCCTCAGCGGCGCCCCTTGCGCTCGCGAGTGACGTTCCTCGATCGTGGGATGCGACCTGAGCGCGAGGGCGCAGCGAATTTCTTCATCCGATTCCAGGACCCACATCGACGCCGATGTGGGAGGAGGTCGGTCGATGGAGTTCCGAAATGCAGGTTCGCGGGACCGCGACGCGACCGCCGCGCCGCGGTCCGCGCTTGACCTTCCGCCGGCTTGTGGTTCCATGTACGCCCGACGATGGGCAAGCAGAGCAGGCGCAAGAAGGAGGCCGCCGCGGCGGCCGTCCCGGCCCGGGCCCCGGCCCCGCCGTCGCCGGCGTGGGCGGCGCTCGAGCAGTGGGCGCTCCCGGCGGCCGCGGGCGCGGTGCTCCTGTGCGCCTTCCTCCTCGCCGCCTTCCCCACCCGCAGCGACGACCTCTTCATGCACCTCGCCGTGGGGCGGCGCTTCTTCCAGACCGGCCACTTCCCCGACCCCGACCCGTGGCTCTTCTCGCTCCGGGACTATCACCGGAGCTGGATCGACGTCGCCTACTGGGGCATGCACCTCGGCGCCACCAAGCTCGTCGATCTGGGCGGTTTCACCCTGCTCAGCCTGGTGAAGACCCTGCTGGTCGTCGCCGGCGCGGCCGCGCCGCTGTGGCTCGCCCGGCGGCTGGGCCTGCGCTCGTTCGCGGCGCCGGCGGTGCTGCTCCTCGCGCTCTGGGCCGCGTGCGACCGCTTCATCGAGCGCGGCTCGCTGGTCTCCGACTGCCTCGGGCCGTGGGTGCTCGCGCTCACGGCCGCCGAGATGGCGCGGCCGAGCCGGCTGCGGTGGCTCCTGCCGCCGCTCGTCCTCGTGTGGACCAACCTCCACCCGGGGGTCGCGACCGGCCTCGTCTTCGTCCTGTGCGGGGCGGCGCTGCAGTGGCGCGAGTGGCGGCGGTGGCTGCCCGTGGTCGTCGCCTGCCTGGTCGCGAGCGTCGTCCACCCCGACGGGCCGCGCCACCTGATGTGGGCGCTGCAGAGCGTGCCGGGCGGCGGCCTGGCCGCCTTCCGCAAGCACAACTTCGAGCAGATGCCGACGCTGTCACCGGAGTACGCCGGCTCGCTGCAGGTGTGGCTCTTCATCGGTCTCGCCGCCCTGAGCGCGCTCGCCGTGGGCTGGGGCTTCGTCCGCCGGAGCCGGCCGTGGTTCGGCCTCGTGCTGGTGACGGCCCTCACGTACATGGGCCTGTCGACCATCCGCTTCGTGACCACCGCCGCCATGGCGCTGCCCGTCGTCGTCGTCGCCGTGCTCGCGGCGGCGCGGCGGAGCCCCGCGACCGCCCCGGCGGCGCCCGCCCCGCGGGGCCGTGCCTGGCAGGCCGGCGTCGCCGCGCTGGCCGTGACCGCCGCGCTCGCCGTCGGGCTCGACGCCAAGCTCGCCGTGGCCGGCTACTCGACCATGTCCGGCCCGCGCCGGGGCGGCTTCGGCCTGCAACGCTCGGCTTACCCCTTCGGCGCGGCCGACTTCCTCAAGTCGCTGCCGCTCAAGGGCGGCATCTTCAACGAGCACTCCTTCGGCGCGTTCCTCGCCTGGTACTGGGACGGCCAGCCGCAGATCTACTTCCACGGCTACCTCCTCGACGAGCGGTTCTACGATCAGGACTACCTCGGCGCGAACAAGTCCCCGGAGGAGTTCGACCGCATCGTCAAGGAGCATGACATCGGCGCGTTCTTCATGGCGCGGCTCCCGGTGACGCCGACGCACGGCCCCCTGCTGCACCGGCTGCTGCTCACGAAGCCCGAGTGGCACCTTTTGTACTGGGACGACCGCGCCATCGTCTTCCTGCGGGATCGGCCGGAGCACCAGGCGATCATCGCGGCGAACGAGTACCGCTACTTCGACCCGTTCCGGCAGGAGCGGCTCGAGGTCGGGCTGCGGGAGAACCCGAACCAGGTGCTCGAGGAGGCGGTGCGGGTGCTCCACCACGCCCCCGACACCGCGCCGGCGCGGCGCCTGATCGAGCAGATCTTCAAGCAGAGCCCCGACGCGCTCCTCAAGCAGCGCTACGGCCGCTGAGCCGCGGCCTGGCGCGCCGCGAAGGCGGCCTCCGGCCGCAGCCCCAGGCGCTGGTAGACCGCCGCGAGGCGCCGCTGCCGGGAGGACGGATCGAACCGCAGGTTCCAGTGCAGCTTGCCCAGGCACACCGGGCACAGGTGCAGCGGCTGGCCGTCCAGCTCGTCGACCGAGTTCGAGCCGTTCATCAGGCAGCGGTAGAAGACGCAGTGCTTGAGGCCGAGCATGTGCCCGAGCTCGTGGCTCGCGACCTTCAGGCTGCGGCGCAGCATGAGGGCTGGCTCGGCGCTGGTGTAGCGGTGGAGGGAGTAGAGCCCGGCGCGATGCCGCAGCAGCCCGACCCCGAAGATGAAGCTCAGCCGCAGGCCGTACAGGTCCGAGCCGGCGATGCCGAGCAGGCCCAGGCTGTCCTCGGGCACCTGCCGGCTGAGCGCCGCGACCGCGAGATCGGCGTCGAGCTGGCCCCGCCGCTGGTCGCGCCAGATCGGGCTCGGGGGCCGCGCCGGGAGGAGCGCCACGTCGACGTCGAAGTAGGCGGCCGTGTGGTCGCGGATGGCGCCGAGCAGGGCCCGCTGGGCCGGGGACAGGTCGGTGAAGGGCTGCAGGTGGATGCGGGAGCGCGCGGGCGTGCGGCGATTCACGAGCTCGCGGCCGTAGTCGTCCAGCGTCTGGCCGGGCTCGTCGAACGCGCTGAGCCAATCGCCGTCGCGCGGCTCGCCGAGGCGGGTGAAGTCGCCGTCGCCGACGACCTGCGCGAACACCTCCTGCCGCCGACGCAGCGCGGCCGAGGTGAAACGGCTCGGCGGCTGGGTCGGGCTCGCGTCGACGCGCGCGGCGGCCGCGGCCGGGCGCGCCGTCGCGGCGGCCGCACCTGCGCGGAGCGGCCGCGCCGCGGCCACGGGCGCGACGCGCCCGCTCGCCGAGAGGAGCACCGCGAGCGTCGCCACCAGGCCGGCGGCGGCGGCGATGGCGCCCCACAGCGCGCGATACGAGGGCCTCAGCTCGTCAGCGGGCGGCCCCGACATGGGAGGTGGGACACCGGAGCACGAGCACGGTTCCGCTAGCCTGGATTT
>DASXVK010000279.1:0-6150 GCA_036504295.1 Polyangia bacterium | reverse complement strand
TGTGGTGCAACGACGGCAAGCAGGCCGCGTGGAGCAACCCCCCGGCGCTGCCCGCGGGCGCCGAGCCGTTCCAGCGGCTGCGGCTGGCCTGGACCTTCCTGCTCACGAGCCCCGGCATCCCGCTCATCTACTATGGCGACGAGATGGGCTTCCCCGGCGCCGGCGACCCGGACAACCGCCGCATGATGCAGTTCGACGGCCTCGCGCCGCTCCAGCAGGAGACGCTCGCGCACGTGCAGCGGCTGACGGCCCTCAGGCGCGCGCACCCGGCGGCGAGCCGCGGCGAGCGCCGGACGCTCGCCCTGGCCGCCGACGGCCTGCTGTGGGCCTACGCCATGCAGACGGCCGACGACTTCGTCGTGGTCGCGCTCAACCGCAGCCCGAGCGCGCGCACCCAGAAGCTCGACCTCTCGGAGCTGGACCTCGCCGAGGGCACCGTCCTCGTCGACGCCGTAGCCGGCGCCGAGCTCACCGTGCAGCGCGGCGCTGTCAGCGTCGCGCTCGACGGCCGCACCGCCGCGGTCCTGGTGGTCAAATGAACCGCTTCACCTTCGCCCTCGCCCTCGCCCTCACCCTCGCCGGCTGCGACGTCGGCCAGCAGCCGGCGCTCTACCACACCGAGTCGCGCGCTCCCTCGTTCACCGACGACGGCGTGCAGAGCATGGCCTACATGGGCGCCATCCTCGCGGACCGCGGCGCCAACTTCAGCGTCTACTCGAGCCGCGCCGAGCGCGTCGAGGTGCTCCTCTTCGACGACCCCGAGGCGACCCTGCCGACCCGCCGCATCCCCCTGGAGCGCTTCGGCGACGTGTGGAACATCTACGTCGAGGGCATCGGGGTCGGGCAGTACTACGGCTACGTCGCGTGGGGCCCGAACTGGCCCTACGACCCCGAGTGGTACCCCGGCTCGATCAAGGGCTTCATCGCCGACGTGGACGCCGAGGGCAACCGCTTCGACCCGAACAAGCTCCTCTCCGACCCGTACTCCGTGGCGCTCAACCGCGACCACGACTGGGGCAAGGGCTCCTGCGCGAGCGGCCCCGACCGGACCGTGTCCACCTGGGCCGCCTCGGCGAAGAGCATCATCGTCCAGAGCGAGTATCAGTGGAGCCAGAACGAGGCCGTGTGGCTGGCGGCGCGCAAGGACCCCGACCGCGCCGGTCACCGCTTCACCGACGTCATCCTCTACGAGGTGCACCCGAAGGGCTTCACCAAGAGCACCGCGTCCGGCGTGATGCACCCCGGCACCTTCCGCGGCTTCGGCGAGAAGGCCGACTACCTCGCGGACCTCGGCATCACCGCGGTCGAGCTGCTGCCCGTGATGGAGAAGCCGCTCGACGGCGGCTACTGGGGCTACAACACCATCAACTTCTTCGCGCCGGAGTACTCGTTCGGCTCGCAGCAGGAGCTCGCCGAGGTGCTGGACGAGTTCAAGTGGATGGTGGACCAGCTCCACCAGCGCGACATCGAGGTCATCCTCGACGTGGTCTACAACCACACCGGCGAGGGCGGCTTCTGGCGCTCGAAGATCGAGCAGGACCCGGCCGGCAGCCAGCTCGCGACCAACCCGGAGCTCGTCAACTTCGACGCCAAGGAGGTCGCCAGCATCTACTCCTTCCGCGGCCTCGACAACGCGGCCTACTACGTGCTCAAGGCCGACAAGGCCTACTACTGGGACGACACCGGCGTCGGCAACCAGGTGCGCGCGAACAACGCGCCCGGGCGCAAGCTGATCATGGACAGCCTGCACTACTGGGCCGAGGAGATGCACGTCGACGGCTTCCGCTTCGACCTCGCGGCGCTGCTCGGCTCCCACGACGACGACCCCACGCAGTGGGACGCCGAGGCCACGGTCCTCGGCGACATCGTCAACGACGCGTGGTTCCAGGAGAACAACATCCGGATCATCGCCGAGCCCTGGGCCATGGGGCAGTACCACGTGGGTGGCTTCACGGTCTCGCAGGCGCGCCCCGACTACGCCTGGGGCGAGTGGAACGGCAATTTCCGCGACGCCTGGCGCGGCTTCATCAACTACGACGCCCGGGCGCTCAACGCGAAGGAGGGGGTCATCGACATCGGCGGGGCGCTCACCGGCTCGCAGGACCTCTACGGCTGGAACGCGCGCAAGCCGTACCACTCGGTGAACTTCGTCACCTGCCACGACGGCTTCACGATGTACGACCTCTTCTCGTACGACCAGAAGGTCAACGGCTGCAGCCCGCTCAACCCGGTGTGCTGCCAGAACCCGACCGACCCCTTCTGCACCAAGAACACCGGCGAGGACAACAACCGCTCGCGCAACTGGGGCATGGACCAGGAGGACTTCAAGCGCCAGCTCATGCGCAACGCGTTCGCCGCGATGATGATCTCCCACGGCATGCCGATGATCCTCGGCGGCGACGAGTGGATGCGCACCCAGCTCGGCAACAACAACGCCTACTCGACGAGCTCCGACAACCCCTCCAACTGGTACGACTGGGGCGCGTGGCAGGCGGACCCGGGCAAGACCCGCATGCACGACTTCGTCCGCCAGCTGGTCGCCGTGCGCAAGCAGCTCGGCTACGCCTTCGCGCCCGGCGACTACAGCGAGGGCGCCGCGCGCTTCGCCTGGAAGGACGAGGGCAACGGCGACAACCCGAATTGGGGCAGCCGCCACATCATGCAGCACTACTACAACGTCGGCACGAACGCCGAGGTCGTGGTCCTCATCAACATGGAGCTCGGCGACGTCACGTTCACGCTCCCGGGCACCGGCGTGTGGCTGCGCCTGGTGGACACGCAGGGGTACTTCGACAGCGCGGACTACTTCACGAGCACGGGCAAGGACGCGGCGCTCACGGGCAACGTCGAGCTCGACGCGCCGACGCCGGTGACGGGGAGCTACACCGCGAAGACGCGGTCGATCGTGATCCTCAAGGGGACGCCGCGGTAGGAACGGACGGAGCACGGGACCGCGGCGAAGGGGCGACCAGCAGCGCGGGAGCGCCCGATCCCGTTTGCGACTTGCAGGCCCCGCCGCGCCCCCATCATGCAGGCCGCAGGCCGCCGGCCCCCGGCCCTGAGCGCAACCCCTGGGTCCACGCGGGCTTGCGCGCCGCCGCGACCTCGGCACGCCGCATGCTTTGGCGGCCGGTCATGAGCCTCGAGTACCTCGTGGGATTGATCGTGTCGCTGGGGCTGACGGCGTACCTCGTGTACGCGCTCGTCCGGCCCGAGCGCTTCTGAGGAGCGCGCCATGACCGCGATCGGCTGGCTGCAGATCCTCGTCTTCCTGGCGCTCATCGCGGCGCTCACGAAGCCGCTGGGCGTCTATCTCCACCGCGTGTTCGAGGGCGCGCGGCAGCCGCTGCCGCGCAGCCTCGGCCGGGTCGAGCGCGGGCTGCTGCGCCTCTGCGGCGTGGACGCCGCGCACGAGCAGACCTGGACGCAGTACGCGCTCGCGCTGCTGCTGTTCAGCGCCGCGGGCGTGCTGGTCACGTACCTCCTGCAGCGTTTCCAGCACCACCTGCCGGTCAACCCGCAGCACCTGCCGGCGGTGGCCCCGGACCTCGCGTTCAACACGGCCGCGAGCTTCACCACCAACACCAACTGGCAGCTCTACACGGGTGAGTCGACGATGAGCTACCTCACCCAGATGGCCGGCCTCGCCTGGCACAACTTCACCTCGGCGGGGGCCGGCATCGGGGTGGCGCTCGCGCTCGCCCGCGGGCTGACGCGGCGGATCGGGCACGAGGGTCCCGCGGCGAAGAAGACGATCGGCAGCTTCTGGGTCGACCTCATCCGCAGCATCGTCTACGTGCTGCTGCCCCTCAGCTTCGTCGTGGCGCTCGTCATGGTCTCGCAGGGCGTGATCCAGAGCTTCGGCGCCTACCACACGGTGACGACCCTCGAGGGCGCGCAGCAGACCATCGCCATGGGGCCGGTCGCCTCGCAGGAGGCGATCAAGATGCTCGGCACGAACGGCGGCGGCTTCCTCAACGCCAACAGCGCCCACCCGTTCGAGAACCCGACGCCGCTCATGAACTTCCTGCAGCTCCTGCTCATCTTCGCCATCCCGGCCGCGCTCACCTACACCTACGGCCGCATGGCCCGGGACACGAAGCAGGGCTGGGTGCTCTTCGGCGCCATGGCGCTGCTCTTCCTCGTCGGGGTCACGGTCGCCTACCACGCGGAGGCCGGGGCGAACCCGGCGCTGCGCGGCCTCGCCGTGGATTCCACGGCCGGCAACCTCGAGGGCAAGGAGGTGCGCTTCGGCGTGGCGGCCTCGGCCCTGTTCACGACGGTCACGACCGACGCCTCGTGCGGCGCGGTCAACGCCATGCACGACAGCTACACGCCGCTCGGGGGTCTGGTGCCGCTCGTCAACATCCAGCTCGGCGAGGTCATCTTCGGCGGCGTCGGCGCGGGGCTGTACGGGATCCTCATCTTCGTCCTGCTCTCGGTCTTCATCGCCGGCCTCATGGTCGGCCGGACGCCCGAGTACCTGGGCAAGAAGGTCGAGGGTCGCGAGATGAAGCTCGCGATGTTCTACGTCCTCATCTTCCCGCTCGTCGTCCTCGGCTTCGCCGCCTGGGCGGCGGTGAGCCGGCACGGCCTCGCCACGCTCAACAACGCCGGCCCCCACGGCCTGAGCGAGATCCTCTACGCCTACTCGAGCGGCGCCGGCAACAACGGCTCGGCGTTCGCCGGGCTCGCGGGGAACACGTTCTGGAACGTGACCATGGGCATCACCATGCTCGCCGGCCGCTTCCTGATGATGATTCCGGTGCTCGCGATCGCGGGCGCCATGGTCGGCAAGAAGACGGCGCCGCCGAGCCTGGGCACGTTCCCCACCAACGGCTGGCTCTTCAGCGCGCTGCTCGTGGCGGTGGTGGTGGTCGTGGGCGCGCTGACGTTCTTCCCGGCGGTGAGCCTCGGGCCCATCGTCGAGCACTTCGTCGCCGCCCAAGGGAAGGTGTACTGATGAGCGACAAAGCGAAGACTCCGGCCTCGCTGTTCGACCCGGCGATCGTCAAGGCGGCGGCCCTCGCGAGCCTGCGCAAGCTGGACCCGCGCCACATGCTGGCGAACCCGGTCATGTTCGTCGTCGAGGTGGGCAGCCTCCTCACCGCGGTCCTCTGGGTGCGCGACGCGATCGCGCGCCCGGCCGGGGCGGCGCCGCTCTGGTTCACGGGCGCCGTGAGCCTGTGGCTGTGGTTCACGGTGGTGTTCGCGAACTTCGCCGAGGCCGTGGCCGAGGGCCGCGGCAAGGCCCAGGCGCAGACCCTGCGGCGCATGCGGCGCGAGACCACCGCCCGCCGGCTCGCGGGCTACGCGTCGCCGGCGAGCGCCGGTCGCGAGGAGCCGGTCCCGGCGTCGAGCCTGCGCAAGGGCGACGTGGTCGTGGTCGACGCGGGACAGCTCATCCCGGGCGACGGCGACGTGATCGACGGCATCGCCTCGGTCGACGAGTCGGCCATCACGGGCGAGTCCGCGCCCGTGATCCGCGAGAGCGGCGGCGACCGCTCGGCCGTCACCGGCGGCACCAAGGTGCTCTCCGACCGCATCGTCGTGCGCATCACGTCCGACCCCGGCGAGACCTTCCTCGACCGCATGATCGCGCTCGTCGAGGGGGCCGCGCGCCAGAAGACGCCGAACGAGATCGCGCTCCACATCCTGCTCGTCGGGCTCACGCTCATCTTCCTCTTCGCCTGCGTCACGCTGGTGCCGCTGGCGCTCTACTCCGGCATCCGCCTCACCGCGACCATCATCGTGGCGCTGCTGGTCTGCCTGATCCCGACGACCATCGGCGGCCTGCTGTCGGCCATCGGCATCGCCGGCATGGACCGCCTGCTGCGCAAGAACGTGCTCGCCATGAGCGGCCGGGCGGTCGAGGCGGCCGGCGACGTGGACACGCTGCTGCTCGACAAGACCGGCACGGTGACGCTCGGCAACCGCATGGCGACCGAGCTCATCCCGCTCGCCGGCGTGCGCATCGAGGACCTCGCCGACGCCGCGCAGCTCGCCTCGCTCGCCGACGAGACCCCCGAGGGCCGCTCCATCGTGGTCCTGTGCAAGGAGAAGTTCCACCTGCGGGCGCGCAACATCGTCGGCATCGGCGCCCGGTTCGTGCCCTTCACCGCGCAGACCCGCATGAGCGGCTGCGACCTC
>DASXVK010000278.1:0-3899 GCA_036504295.1 Polyangia bacterium | reverse complement strand
TCGAGGACAAAGCGCTGCTGAGCCGGATCATGCCTGTCGAGGAGGCGGTCAAGCTCATCAAGAATCGCATGACGCTCGGCGTCAGCGGGTTCACCAAGTCCGGTGAGCCGAAGACGTTCTTCCCCGCGCTGGCGCGCCACTTCGCCGCCCACGACCCCGAGGCGCGCGTCAACGTCTACTCGGGCGCGTCGCTGTCGGACGAGGTGGAGAACCCGCTCGCGCCCTTCATCCGCAAGCGCGGCCCGTACATCTCGTCGACCGCCTCGCGCAAGCTGGTCCACTCCGGCAAGATCGAGTTCACCGACATCCACCTGTCGCTGTTCGCCCGCAACCTCCTCTACGGCTTCTACGGCGACATCGACTACGCCGTCGTCGAGGCGACGAAGATCACGAGGGACGGCCTCATCCTCACGTCGTCGGTCGGCGTGGTGCCCGAGGCGGTCGCCAAGGCGAAGAAGGTCATCGTCGAGATCAACACGCAGAGCCCGGACTGGACCGGCTTCCACGACATCGTGGCGCTCAGGACCTACCCGGAGTCGAGCTGGCCGATCCCCCTCATCAACGTCCACGACCACGTCGGCACGCCGTACGTCCGCTGCGATCCGAGCAAGATCGTCGCCATCGTCGAGTCGAAGCTGCCCGACTGGCCGGTGCCCTTCAAGCCGGTCTCCGCGACCGACAAGCAGATCGCCCTCAACGTCATCCAGTTCCTGGACCAGATGAACCACGTCCTCGGCTGGAAGGACCGGCTGCCGCCGATCCAGTCCGGCGTCGGCAACATCGCCAACGCGATCGTCGGCGAGCTCTTCGACTCGAAGTTCAAGAAGATCCGGTTCTGGACCGAGGTGTTCCAGGACGGCATGCTGCGCTTCATGGACGACGACGAGAAGTTCGCGCAGGCGTCGGCCACCGCGGTGTCGTTCTCGCAGGCCGGCTACGACAAGTTCTTCCAGATGTTCGACCGCGCCCGCGAGCGCCTGACGCTGCGGCCGATGTCGATCTCGAACATGGCCGAGCTCATCACGCGCCTCTTCGTGGTGGCGATGAACACGCCCGTCGAGGTCGACATCTACGGCCACGCGAACTCGACCCACGTCGACGGCACCCGCATCATCAACGGCCTCGGCGGCTCGGGCGACTTCCTGCGCAACGCCTACGTCAGCATCGTGCACACCCCCTCGGCGAAGCGCCTGCGGGACGGCTCGGTCGTGTCGTGCATCATGCCGTACCTGCGGCACGTCGATCACACCGAGCACGACATCAAGTGCATCGTGACCGAGCAGGGCTACGCGGTCATGACCGAGATCATGAACCCCGAGAAGCGGGCGCAGCTCATCATCGACAACTGCGCCCACCCGCACTTCCGGCCGCTGCTGCACGACTACCTGAAGCGCTCGAACACCGGCACTCACGAGCCGCGCATCACCAGCCAGGACGAGCTCCTGAGCTGGCGCAAGGCCTACGACGACTGCTGCACGAGCTTCACCGACGCTGGCGTCGGCAGCGACTAGCCCCCCAAAAGCCCAAGACCCGCGCGCCGGCAGCACCGGTGCGCGGGTCTCATTGCCCTGTCCCTGCTAGCCCCCGGCGCTCTCGCTGTCCCGCTAGCCCATACCCGCGACCGGAAAACGAGCGCACATTCGATGCGCGAGCGGCCCCGAACGTTTCGGCGTCAGTCTACAACGAGGCTCGCGGGGCTCGCCTCAGTGGCGCGTGGCCGCCTCGAGCCCGCCGTGGTTCTTCCCGTGGTACATGCGCTCGTCCGCCCGCCGCAGCAGGATGTCGATGGTGTCGTCGGCGCGCGCGAGCGCGGCCCCGACGGACATCGTGACCAGGGTGCTGACGTGCGACCCCGCGGCGCTGCTCCGGAGCGGCACCTTGAGCGCCGCCACCAGGCGCTGCAGCTTGCGGCCGATGCCGCCCAGCTGGCTCTCGGTCACGTTGCTCACGACCGCGACGAACTCGTCGCCGCCCCAGCGGCCGACGACGTCGAACGAGCGGACCGCGGCCGTCAGCGTGCGCGCCACGCCCCGGAGCACGAGGTCGCCGGCGCCGTGGCCGTGCTCGTCGTTGACGCTCTTGAACCCGTCGAGGTCCATGAAGAGCACCCCGAACGGCCAGCCGTAGCGGCGGTAGCTGTCGAAGCGGGCCGTGAGCTGCATCTCGACGAAGCGCCGGTTCCCGATCTCGGTCACGGGGTCCAGCAGCGCCAGCCGCTGCAGCTCCTCGACCCGCGTGAGGGCGGACTCCGCCTGGGAGTTGTCGCTGAACACCTCGACCGCGCCGATCCGCCGCCCGCCCGCGTCGAGGAGCGGGCTCACGCGCGCGAGCACCGGCAGACGCCGGCCGTCGGCGCGCTTGAGGGAGGTCGCGCTCTCGCGCGGCGCGCCGTCGGCGAGCGTGCCCGCGAGCGGGCAGGCGCCGGCCGGCAGCGGCGTCGCCTGGCGGTCGACGTGGCGCAGCACCTGGTCGCAGCAGCGGGTGCCGAGCACCTCGGCCGCGGCGAACCCGGTGAGCCGCTCGGCGGCGCGGTTCCAGTAGGTCACCCGTGACTCGGAGTCCACCAGACAGACGCCTTCGACCAGGTCGTCCAAGAGCTGCTTGAAGAACCCCGGCTCATCCAGCCGCCCCGCCCCGCCTGCCACACCCATACTCGTTAGACGCCGGGACCGAGCGCTACGGATCGTCTTCATTTCCGGGGGCGGCGCGGCTGACCTCCGGACTCCTCGCACCTCCGCGCACAGGGCTGTTCTCCCGCCCCGCCGGTTCGGGTAGAGTACGCCGTCGTGCTCAGCAGCTCTCTCTCGCGAACCCGAAAGGAGCGCTCATGAAGAAGGTCGTCGTCCTTGGTGGCGGTCTCGTCGGCGGCGTCATCGCACGCGACATCGCGGAGGATCCCGCGCTCAAGGTGACCGTCGTGGATCGCGACGAGCAGGTGCTCGCGCGCCTGCGCCAGCGGGCGAAGGTCGAGACCCGCCGGGCCGATCTGGCGGACTCCGCCGCCGTCACGGCGCTCGCGGCCGAGAACGACTTCGTCATCGGGTGCGCGCCGGGCTTCCTCGGCCTGGGCGTCCTGCGCGCCGTGATCGAGGCCGGCCGCGACTGCGTCGACATCTCCTTCATGCCCGAGGACGCCCGCGTCCTCGACGGCCGCGCCCGCGAGAAGGGCGTCACCGTGGTCGTCGACTGCGGCGTCGCGCCCGGCATGTCGAACATGCTCCTCGGCCACGCCGAGGCCGAGCTCGGCGCGCTCACCCGCGGCCTGATCCTCGTCGGCGGCCTGCCGGTGCAGCGGCGCTGGCCGTGGGAGTACGGCGCGGTCTTCTCGCCCATCGACGTCATCGAGGAGTACACGCGCGTCGCCCGCTATGTCGAGCACGGCCAGCTCGTCGAGCGCGAGGCGCTCACCGATCCCGAGCTCCACTACTTCCCGGGCCTCGGCACGCTCGAGTCCTTCAACACGGACGGGCTGCGCTCGCTCATGGACACGATCAAGGCGCCCGACCTGAAGGAGAAGACGATGCGCTGGCCGGGGCACATCGAGAAGATCCGGGTCCTGCGCGAGACGGGCTTCTTCAGCCAGACCCCGATCGAGGTCGGCGGCGTGAGCGTGCGGCCGCTCGACGTCACCGCGAAGCTGCTCTTCCCGATGTGGAAGCTGCGCGAGGGCGAGGACGAGCTCACGGTCATGCGGGTCGAGGCCGAGGGCCTCAAGGGTCAGGCGAAGGTCCGCTACACCTACGACCTGCTCGACCGCACCGACCCGGTCACCCACGAGATGTCGATGGCGCGCACGACCGGCTTCCCGGCGACGGCCATGGCGCGGCTCATCCTCGGCGGCCAGCTCAAGCGCCCGGGCGTGACCCCGCCGGAGATGCTCGGCCGCGAGCGCCCGATCT
>DASXVK010000277.1:0-3134 GCA_036504295.1 Polyangia bacterium | reverse complement strand
CGATGATGCACCAGACGACGAGCGCCGGGTACGCCGAGACCCGCGACGCGCTGGTGCTCGAGTTGCCCTACCGCGGCACCGCGGAGCGCGACCTCGCGATGGTCATCGTCCTGCCGAAGGCGGCCGACGGGCTCGCGAAGGTCGAGCAGGGGCTCGACGCCGCCCGGCTGGCGGGCTACGTGAAGGCGCTGCGGCAGGAGCGGGTCGACATCACCCTGCCGCGCTTCAAGCTCGACGCCGCCTTCGGCGTCGGCGACACGCTGCAGGCGCTCGGCATGCGTCTCGCCTTCGACCGCGCCCAGGCCGACTTCTCCGGCATCATGCCCCGCAGCGAGCAGCTCTTCATCTCGGCCGTCATCCACAAGGCCTTCGTGGCCGTCGACGAGAAGGGCACCGAGGCCGCGGCCGCCACGGCCGTGGTCATGCTGGCCGGGGCCAAGGCGCCCACGCCGGGCAAGACCTTCCGCGCCGACCACCCCTTCACCTTCTTCCTCCGCGACCGCCGCAGCGGCGCCATCCTCTTCATCGGCCGCGTCGCCGACCCCGCCTAGGGAATTCCAGGAGCCCAGCGATTCCAGATGCTTAGCTTGGGGCTGCGTGTCCCCTTCAGCGGAACAGCGGTTGCGCCCGGAACGCCTCGATGGCCGCCTCCATCGCGAAGAGATCCTCGATCGGCGGCGGCGGGCTCTTCGCCACGAGCTCCTGCCAGCGCCGGAAGACGTAGGCGAACGGGATCTCGTAAGGCGGTGACAGCAGGCTCGTGAGCTCGGCGATGCGCTCCTCGACGCTCATCTCCGCGCTCGGCCGGCGATGCTCGTAGTCGCCGAGGCAGCGGGGGCACCAGGTGCGGCACCGCGAGCCGCAGTGGTGGCACGTGCGGGCCTCCGTGGGGGGCGGCGGCACGGCGAACACGAGCGGGAGCGTGCGCACGTGGCCGAAGGGGTCACCCGTGGGTGCCGGCGGCGCCGCCTCCGGCGCGGGCGGCGCCGTGGTGGGCGCGCGCCGCCGGGTCCGTCCGGCCGCGGCGCCGCGAGGCGTGGGCCGCGAGCGATCCGGCCCGGCGGGCGGCGGCGGTAGCGGCTGCGGCTCGGTGCGCATGTCGGCGAAGGGATCGGGAGCCGGCTGTGGCGGTGCGGCGGGCGTAGGCGGCGCCGGCACCCCGGTCCGTCCGGCCGCGGCCCCGCGCGCCGCTGGCCGGGCCCGCTCCGCGGCGATCGGCGGCACGGCCCGGGACAGCGGCTGACGCACCGTGCGCATCTCCGCGAACGGGTCGGTCGTCAGCGGGCCGGACGTGGGGGCTGCCGGGCGGCCAGCGGGGGCCGCCGGGCGGCCTGGCGGGCGCTTGCCCGATCGCGCGCTCGGGGGGGCTGGGGGCCGGGCGCGGTCCGCGGTGACCGGGGGGGCCGGGGGCCGGGCGCTGTCCGCGGTGACCGGACGGTTCGTGGGCTTCGCGCGATCCCCGATCCGGGGCGGCGCGACCGGGGGCGGCGGGCTGGCCTTCGGCCCCGCGCCCGGGCGCTCGAGCGCCGCGAACGGCGGGGCGACGACCTCGGTGGCCATGTTGTCGTCGTCCCAATCGGCGGCCCCCTGCGTCGCGCGGACGAGCGCCTCCGCCATCGCGAGCGCCGAGGGGAAGCGCGCTCCCGGGGCCTGCGCCGTGGCGCGGAGGATGACCGCGACGAGGGCCGGCGGCAGGTCGGCCCGCGGTGGGCGGGCCCGCTCTCTGGCCGCGCTGCCCGGGGCGGCGGTCAGCATCTCGTGCAGCATCACACCCGTCGCCCACACGTCGGTGGGGGCGCTGAGCGGCCCGGTCCCGCCGCCCTGCTCGGGGGCCGCGTAGGGCACCGTGAGCGCGCCGCCGAGCATCGCGACGCCGAAGTCGAGGAGCTTCACGTGCTCGTTGCGGCCGCCCTGCCGGCACAGGAAGACGTTCCTGGGCTTGAGGTCGCCGTGGACGACGCCCATGGCGTGGGCCGCGCTGAGGCCGGCGAGCACCTCGCGGACGATGCGCACCGCCTGCGGGACGGTCAGGCGTCCCGCGCGCTCGAGGCACGCGGCCAGATCTTCGCCGGTGAGCAGCTTGGTCACGAGGTACGGGTGCTTGAAGCGAGGCGGGCTGACGTCCAGGCACTCGACGATGTGGGGGTGGCCGATGGCCGTGGCGGCGATCGCGTCGTCGCGCAGGCGAGCGATCAATTCGTGATCGCGGCTGACCGCGGTCCGCAGCAGCTTCACCGCCACTCGCTCGCGCCGGCGCAGGTCGTCCGCTTCGAAGACCACGCCGACCGTGCCGCCGCCGAGCCGGCGCACCAGACGATACCTCTCGACCAGCACCTGACCGACGAGCAGATCCGACATGACTGGCTGGAGGTCGATTGTAGCAGAGGTGACGCCAGGCAGCCTAGGCAGCCGCTGCGCGCGGGGTGCCTGTCGAGCGCGCCCGCAGGGGCTTCGGAGTTGCGGCGGCTGTCGCCGGGCGCCATGATGGACCCATGGCGCGCGTCCGCACGCCGGAAGGCCAGCCCGCGACGATGGCGGATCTCGAGGCCCTGCCGGAGGGCGTCAAGGGTGAGATCATCGACGGCGTGCTCTACGCGTCCCCGCGCCCGCGGGCGCCGCACGCGGACCTCGAGATCGAGCTCGACGCCCGCGGCTGACCCCGCGCGCTGAGCGCCTGCCCCGACCCGCGACGGCTCGAGCTGGGCGAGGTGGCGTCGCATGGCCTCACACTTGATTAGGCTACTAATATCACCGGCGCAGCCGTGGTCGCAGGCGCAGCCGACGCCGACCACGAGGCCGGCGGCCGGTTGCAGCGTCGGTCGCTTGACCCGCACCGGCCCGGCGGGCATCCTCGGTCGAGGTGCCGGGCCGCGCGCGGCGCGATGGGGGCGCGGCTCCGCGGGGACGACGATGCGGGTGCTCCTGACGGCGGTGCTGGGCGTTGCGGCGCTCCTCGCGAGCGCGGTCGCCGCCGGTGCGCCTGCGATCCGCGTGGCCGCGGCGCCGGACGCGTGCCCGGCGCCGGACGCGGTGGCCGCGGCCATCGTGCGGCTCCTCCCCGGGGCGCGCGTCGTCGCGGCCGACACCGACGAGGCCGGGCTCGTCGTGCGCATCGAGGACCACGGCGATGGGTT
>DASXVK010000276.1:0-25714 GCA_036504295.1 Polyangia bacterium | reverse complement strand
GGCCGCGCGCGGCCGCACGGTGCCTAACGCTGCGCGTCAGGGAGGGGCCGCGCGGGCCCGTGGCGCTGGGCGGCGAGCGCCGCCATGACCTCGCCGCGGAGGCTGGGGTCGGGGGCCGTGAGCCCGGCGGTGAGCAGCGGGACGGCCGGGCGACCGCATCGCGCCAGGGCCACGCCGGCGCGGGCCGCGAGCTCGGGGCTCCCGGTGCCGACCGCCGCGGCGTGCACCAGGGCGGGCTCCTCGCACCAGCGCGCCAGGGCCACTGCGGCCCACGGGCGAGTCCGTTCGTCGGCCAGGGCCTGGCGCAGCGCGCCGCGCGTTTGCGGGTCCGCCGGCAGTCGGGCCAGCGTCCGCGCGGCGTCAGCGCGGCGCGCCGGGTCCTGCGAGGACAGCAGCGCCATGAGGGCCCCGACCGCCCGGTCGCCGTCGGCGGCGGCAGCCCGCCGCGGCTCTCCGGGCCGCGCCGCCGCGGCCAGCGCGGCCGGCGCGTACGCGGCCCGCCAGGCCGCGAGGTGCCGGTGCATCTCAGCCGCCGCGGGCGACGCATCGAGGCTTCGGCGTTCGCCGGGGTCGGTGCGGAGGTCATAGAGCTGACAGAACTCCCGGTCCAGGTCGCACATCAATCTGGTCGTGCCGGCGGCGACCAGCTTCTTGCCCCCGAGCTCAGCGAAGACAGGCGGCAGCAGCAGCTCGCTCGGCGGCGAGTAGAACCCGGCCGTGGCGTAGCCGGCGCGGCCAAGGATGTCGCCGAGCGTCCGCTGGCCGACGACCTGTCGCGCCTCGGCGAGCGCATACAGGTGCTTGCCGGTCAGTGCGCCGGTGAGCGCGTAGGTGCTGTTCGGCGCCGCTGCGTAGGCGTGCTCGAAGAGCACCCCGCGCCCGGCCGCGGCGTCGATGGCCGGGGTCGTGCGACGGGAGTAGCCGTAGGCGCTCACGTGATCGGCCCGCAGCGCGTCGATCGTGATCAGGACGAGGTCGGCGCCCGCGCTCCGGGGACCGGGGCCGAGCGACTCGCGCGCGAAGACGCTGGCCTCGACTTCGCGCCGGGCCGCCCCGGGGAGCGACACGCCCGCCATCTTCAGGAGCCGCAGCGCCTGCGACATGAGGCCGGCCCGCTCGTAGGCGAGCAGGCGGACGGCGTCCGAGCGGCCGAGTCGCGGCGCGACTGGCACGGCGGCGACGGCGGCGGCCACGACGAGCCCGGCGACCCACGCCGGCGCCACGCGCCGTGAGATGGGGCGCGTCCGGTCGACGGCGGCGCGGGCTCGTCGATGCCGACCAGGAGCAGCGCCGCCACGAACGCGGCCGCCGCGGCCGCGAGCGCCCCGCCGCGGCTGGACCGCCACTTGAGCCAGTCGGCGACGGTGCAGGCGACCGTCACCGCGAGCGCGGTCGCGGCGAGCGCGCCGGCGACGATGGCCCCGCGCCACCAGGGCCAGTGCGGGAGCAGGCGCCACTTCTCTCCGCTGAGCGCTGCCACGACGACGGCAGCCGTGAGCGGCGCGGCCGCCAGGAGTAGATGCCGCGCCGGATGGCCCTCGCGGCCGCGCTCTCCCGGCGGAGGCGGAAGGCCACCCAACCGATCAGCGCCACGGTGGTCCCGGCCGCGACCCCGCCCAGGGCGCCGAGCCCCGGGAGGATGCACAGGGCGAGCCCGCCGAATCGGCCGAGGTCGCCGGCCATGCGGACGAAGTGGCGCCACGCCACGGCGAGGTACACGGTCTCGGCGGCGGCGAGCGTGAAGCCCGCCAGCGCTCCGATCACGAGGTGGGCGCAGATGCTCCGGGCGATGGCCCGGTGGAGCGGAGTGGGGCCCTGCTCGCTCGCGCGGCCGAGCGCCCCCCCGGGGGCTGGCGCAGACTCATCAGAGGGACGCGCCGACGCGGGCGTGCTCGCCATCGAACCTCGCCATCCTAGCACACCGCCTGCGGCTCGACATGCCCGCCTCGCGCGGCCGCTGCACGGCCGTAGCCTCGGAACCGTCGATGGTTTATAATGTAATCGTGGGGGTTTCGGTGGCTCGGAGGTGGCGGAAGGGATGACCCTCAAAGCAGCAGAATCGGTGTCCGAGTTCTTCCACGAGCTGATCACGACGGCGCTGCGGAATCAGGCGGTCGCGACCAGCGAGATGACCGAGTTCTACCTCGTCAACCTGCTGACCGAGTTCATGCGCGGCCAGATCGCGGATGAGCCGCTCGCCCTCAAGATGGCGCAGGCGGCCACGGAAGCGCCGCAGGAGCGCGCCCGCCACCTCAAGGAGGTCGGCGACACGTCGCTCTACATGTCGGGCTTCTTCGCCGAGAGCCTCGAGCGGCGCGCGGTCGCGCTGAGCTACTACATCACCCTGGGCGGGAGCGCGTACGCGGCGCTCAGCGGGCTCATCGCGATGTCCCGGGCCGGCGAGGCCTACGCCGGCGTCTACGGCGAGCTCGCGGAAAAGTTCCCCCGGTTCGTGGACGTGCTCAGCGAGGTCAGCGAGAAGAGCGCGTTCACGTCGAACCAGGGCACGCTCAAGCTGTACGAGCGCTGGGTGCAGACGCGCTCGAGCCGGATCGCGCAGCAGTTGATGGCGCGCGGCCTGATCCCGCCGCGCGGTGGAGGCGCAGCACACTGAGCGGCGGTCGGCGGGGTGGCGGGGGAGGGCGGGCGCGCGGCGGTCGGCGGGGCGCGGTGCTGCGCGGTGTGCAACGCGGGCTCGAACGGCTCTACCGCATCCGCAGCGGCCTCGACGTGCGCGACTTCGTCGTCGGCGAGGACGCGCGCGCGGGGCTCGCGGACCGGCGCCGTCCCCGCGAGCAGCTGCTCGTCCGGCACGACGAGGAGGGGCTGTGGCTGGGGCTGTTCCTCGACCCGGACGCGCTCGCGAATCTCGCGGCGAACGACCCGCGCCGGCGGCTCGACGACGCCAACCTCGGCGATCTCTGTCTCACCGTCGAGGGGGTGAGCCACTTCCTGTACCTGGTGTTCTGCGCCGGGCAGGAGCGGCCCGTGTCGCAGCGCGAGCTCGAGCTGCAGGCCGAGGTGGACAAGTACGCCACCTGCCTGCTCACCCTGATGGCCCAGGGCGGCGGGCCGCCGGGGGACCTGTGGCCCGCGCTCTTCCGGCGCTTCGCCCTGGACCCGGCGCTCGCGCCCGACGAGCGCGAGCGCTACGCGACGGCCAACGAGCAGGCGTCGCGGTACGCGGCCGACCTCGACCGCCGCTACGTGCGACGCGGCCGCCTCGCGGCGCTGCTCGTGGAGCTGCGCCTCTTCTACCGGCTCTCCTGGCGGCAGAAGGTCGAGCGCATCGCGCGGCGCGCCTAGGGGCGCGCCCCTGTGGTAGCCTCCCTACCCGATGTCGACACCAGGGCCGAGGCCGATCGCGAAGAGGAGCCGCTTCAAGGACCCCGGGTGCCTCTTCGTGCTGCTCACGGCCGTCGCGCTCGTCGGCGGCTTGATCCTCCTCTGGCAGGGTCACCGCCGCGCCCGCGGACCGGCCGCCCCGGCGGCGCACGTCGATGGTGGCGCGGGTCGCGGGACCAGCGCGCCGCCCGCCGGCGCGCGATGAAGCGCTCGATCACGTCGTGGCAAGCCGCCCCGCCGCCGGCGCGGGGCGCAACGCCGGGAGGTTGCGCACAGCATCCTCTTGCAGGGCGCCACCACCCGCGCCTCCAACCCCGCCGACTTCCAGCGCGCCCTCAGCTTCGAATAGGGGACACGCAGCCCTGATCCAACCGGCTGATTTCACGCGCGATTTCGGGGTGACCGCGCACTTTGTCGTGACGCATTGCGTCAAAATAAAATGCGCGGTGACGTCGAAAAGCCGAGTGCTTCTGTCTGGTTGAAGAGGGGCTGCGTGTCCCCTAAATCTGGCGCGCGTGCTGGGGGAGGCGCCAGACGGGGACGCCGCAGTAGCGGGCGCCTTCGGGACAGATGGGGGTGGTGGGCATGCGGGCGCGCAGGGTGCACGGGGGCTGGAGGGCGGCGCCGATGATGGGCTCGACCGCCGCGATCTGCCGGGCCTCGTCGAGCGAGGCGCGCCAGATCTCCTCCTGGGCGTTGTAGCAGAGGCGGGCGCGGAGCTTGTGGAGCAGGGCGGGGAGGTCCGCGGACTCGGTCAGGCGCACGGCCGCGGCGTTCGGCAGCAGGTAGGCTGCGTGCTCGGCGGGAACGCCGGCGCGGCGCAGCGCCGTGATCGCCTCCCAGGTGCGCGCCATCGAGTCATCGAAGCAGGCGCGGGCCGTGGGGGCGGTGGCGGCGAGCGCCGGGACGACCACGTCCGGCGCGTCGGTGAGATGAGCGAGGAGGATCGGCCGCGAGGCCGGGGTCATGCGGTGGCGCTGGTCCTGCGAGTCCGCCGTGTGCGACAGCTTCTTGCGGAAGGTGTAACCCGCGTGCGCGAGCGCGCGCATGAGCTTCGAGACCGTCGCCAGGTTGAGCGCCTCGCCGTGGTAGCGGTTGCGGCGCGGGTCGAGGACCAGCGCGAGGGCCTCCTCGTCGGCGAGCGCGGCGCGCGGCACCGCCAGCACCTCGCGCACCGCCTGCGCGACGAGCGCCTCGTTGTCCGGCTTGCGCGCGACGAGGCGCGACGTGAGGCCGCCGAGCTCGGCGTCGAACTCGCGGGCGAACGCGGCGGCGTGGCCCGGCGCCGCGGCCGCCGGCAGCGCCAGCGCGGCGGCCTCGAGCGTCTCGTCGGCGCCGAGCGGCGGCTCGAGGATCGCGCCGTAGCCCGGGTCGTGGCGCAGGACCTCCTCGACCATGCGGCCGATGACGAGCCGCGCCTCGGCGGGCGTGTCGGGCTGCTCGCAGGCCCGCCACAGGCGCAGGAGCGTGATCCCGGAGATGGTGTGGTAGAGGTGCGCGAAGGTCGCGACGGGCAGGACGTAGCGCCCGACCTCCTGGGCCTTGCGCCGCACGTCGCGGTCGTAGCGCGTCTTCCCGCGCCGGGCCGGGAAGCGGGCGTAGTATGCGTCGGCGACGAGCGGGATGCAGAGCGACGTGAGCCGGTGGTAGTCGTCCATCTGCCGGGCGGCGCAGCGCTCGTACACCGCCAGGGCCTCGCCGTCGAGCGGCGGCACGGCGACGCTGTCCGGGCGGACCTCGACGTAGCGCTGGCTGACCTGCTCCGAGTTGTAGAACGGGTGGCTGTGCAGCAGGCTCCAGATGAGCTGGCGCGAGACGTTGGCGAGCGCGAACTGGAAGTGCGCGTGCTGCAGCGTCGTGTGGTGCCCGGCGGCGTAGATGCTCCGCGCGAGATCGTCGCGGCGCGCCGGGTCGCGGGCGACGTCGAGCTCATCCACCAGGCGCGCGGAGTAGCACGTGCGCGCGGTCGCGACGGCGTTGTCGAAGGGCCGCGCGAAGGCGGCGCACAGCTTGACGACGGGCGCGGGGGAGCGGAACGCGGTCACGCCGGGACGATAGCACGGCGCCGGCCGCATGCAGCCCGGGAGGGGGCGCGGCCGGACCGCACCCGGGCGCCGCCGGGTGGGGCTACCCGCGTCCGCTCGCCGCCGCCGGGTCCGTCGTGGCCGCCGCCGCCTCGGCCTCGGGCGCGTGGTCCGCCGCCGTACCGAGCGCGGCGATCGCGCCGCTCGCGCCGCTCTCGCCGGCCTCGGGCGCGTCGTCCGACGCCGCGGCCTCGACGGGCACGCGACGCACGCTGGCGCTCCAGCTCAGCTGCTCGGCGCCCAGGCGCCGCAGGTCGGAGAGGTAGGGGTCGACCCGGCTGAGGTAGAACGCCAGCGCCTGGTCGAACCGCTTGCCCACCAGCCCGTCGATGAGCATGGTCGAGATGAGCTTCTTGCGGTCGAGGATGAGCTGCGAGCGCAGCAGGATCTCGCCCTCGGCCCGCGAGGCGTCGCCGACGAGCCGGCCGAAGGCCGTGCGGCCGCGCGGCTGCAGCATCCAGAAGTACATGAGGTCGAGCGCGTTGATGATCAGCTCGCGCACGAGCTCGCCCGCGCCGGTCTTCGCCGCGTGCACGAAGTGCTTGGGGCGGGCGAGCAGGGCGAGCACGTCGGCCTCGGGGAAGCGGATCTCGAAGCGGCTGAAGACGTCGAGGACCTGCTGCTGCTTGTCGCGGTAGTCGAGCGTGCGCTGCGACAGGTTGACGGCGCGGTCGGCGAGGCCCTCGATCACCGCCGCCGCGCTGTCCGACGCCAGCTTGGAGATGACCGCGGCCCAGAGCTGCAGCCCGGCGAGCGCCGCGGCGGGCGCCACGCCGCTCGCGACGGCGACGCGCAGGATGAGCGCGTTCAGCGCCACCGCGAGCGGGATCGAGAGCACCGCGCGGAAGAAGTTGCCGATGATCGCTGCGCGCGGCAGCCCGCGGAAGGCGTTGTGGCTGCTGATGTAGATGCCGTTCGCGAGCGCCATCACGGTGTACAGCATGATGGGCCCGGTCTGGGTGGTGATCCCGAAGCCGCGGTCGAGGAGCTGCGACTTGATGAGGAAGTCGAGCAGGGGGACCGAGAAGCCGGTGTAGAGCAGCGAGTCGGCGACGCGGCTCCACGACACGAGGTCGTTCAGCTTGAGCAGCGGCGAGCGGCGCAGGCCGCCGCCGCCGATGACGGACTGGGCGACGTTGCGGAAGCTCGTGATCCCGAGCCAGATGGGCGCTCCGAGGTAGGCGAGGAGCCACCAGTCCTTCGTCAGGCTGAAGGTCAGGAACGCCGGGATGAACCCGATGAGGACCTTGAGCAGGTTCTTGAGGCGCGTGTCGAGGTAGGCGAGCGAGAACCGGCCGGTGGCCTCGCGCTCCGGCGGGGGCGCGAGCGCGAGCTGGTTGCCGAGCGCCTCGGCCTCCGGGAGGCCGCCGAGGGCGGCGATGTTGCCGTCGGGCGCGAGGGTGGTCGAGCGGTCGTCCGGCCCCCACTCCTCGACGCGCCGGTAGGCGAGGGCGCTCACGAAGGAGAGCGGCAGGCGGCGCACGAGGCGGTAGAGCGCGTCGACGGTCTGGTTGTCGCTCTGGCGCGGCCGGTGCGTGACCAGGCGCCAGGCGACGCTGCGCACCGGGAGCAGGCGCGAGCGGTGCCGGTGCACCTCGCGCCACGCGCGCCCCGGCAGCGTCGGCACGACCACGAGCCCCATGCCCTGCGAGTGGCGCGACCGGCCGCTCGAGTCGCTGCCGAGCCGGCTCTTGAGCGGGCTGTTGTGGTACCAGCCGACGAACCGGGGCAGGTCGCGGATGATGTCGCGCAGCGCCTGCGCCCGGTCGGCGCGGTCGGGCGCGCGGCCGCGCTCGACCTCCTGCAGCATGTCGCGCACGAGGCGCTTCGCCTCGATGACGTTGCCGCTGTTGAGCACCTGCCGGACCCGGCAGATCTGTGGCCGGTCCGCGGTCTTGCCCTCGGCCCAGTCCTTGAGGTTGAAGATCTCGAGGTTCGTGATCTTCCCCTCGGCGACGTAGAGGATCTCGAGCACGTCCTGGGCGCTGAGGCCCGAGGGGTTCAGCGTGATGCGGTAGCCGCGGTGGGCGCGCTCGATGCGGCCGAGGAGCTGGCGCACGTCGAGCCGCAGCAGCTCCGGCACGTCCGGGCCCGTCGCCACCCGGTGCGGGTCGGGCAGCTCGGGGTTCGCCTCGGCGCTCAGGTACTGCTCGGCGATCGCCTCGGGCACGAGGCGGTTCATGATCTCGATCAGGCCGGCGGCCCGCTCGCGGCCCGCGGCGTCGGCGGTGCGCGCCTCGGCGCGCAGCTCGCCGACGCGGCGCTGCAGCTCGGGCAGGATGCGGGCGTGGGCGTACTCGGCCAGGTGCAGCAGCGAGCACTGGCCGCTGCCGACGAAGTCGAGGAACTCGGCGGCGACGAGCTTTGCCACGGCGAGGCCGAAGCGGGTGTTGATGGTCTCGAGGTGCGCGCGGTTAAAGGCCTCGAGCACGCGCAGCACGTACTGCTTCTGCCGCTCGGCCACGGCCTGGCCCTGCTCCATCAGCTCGCGCGTCGCGGGCTCGTCGAGGAACGCGACGAAGTCCTGCCACGTGTGGAAGCCGCGCGGGGCCCAGATGAGCTGGATGTACTTGCCGCGGAAGGCGGCGGGCATCTCGACGCCGATGCGGACGTCGACCTCCATGATCTCCGCGGCCTCGAGCAGCTCGGCGGCGGCCGGCGGGGTCACGAAGCTGTAGTAGATGACGCCGAGGTGCCGGATGCCCTTCAGCCACGCGTCCATGATGAGGTGCGTGGGCGTCTTGCGGCCCTTCGAGTTGGCGTCGTGGACGTGGTGGTCGAACGCCATCTGGTTCCACTCCTCGGACATCTCGAGGAGGTGGTGACGGCGCAGGAGGCGGCGAATGAGCCGGGGGCGGCCGCTGGTCGCCGCGCGGAACTCGTGGGCCAGCTCGAGCTGGTGCCGCGTGTCGCCGTGGGCCCGCACGAGCTCCTTCATGGTCTGCAGGAGCACGCGGGCGGTGTTGCGCCGCATGGTCGGGCTGCCGTTGTGCAGGACCTCGTCCCGCACGGCGCGCAGCGCCCGCAGCCGCTCCGCCGGCGCGCCCTGGCCCTGCTCGAGGGTGTGGAGCAGGTCGAAGACGGCGCAGGCCAGCCGCAGCGATTTGGGCGCGGCGAGCTCCTTGATGCCGCGCGGGTGCAGGTACGGGTCGAAGAGCGTGCGCACGGGGCGCGTGGACTTGTGCCCCGAGAGGAACGAGTTCACGACGCGGAGGAGCTCGTAGTCCTCACGGTCGAACAGCAGTCGCGATCGGCGTTGCGGCATCGGCGCGGCCCCCCGCCGGCGACGACGGGAGACGAAACGGCCATCCTACGCCGGCGGCGCGCCGGTGTGAAGCTCCCCCCGGCCGATGCTACTCGATCCGGACGTAGTCGCCGACCATCGGTCGGTCGGCCTCGTCCGCCCGCAGCGTCGCGGCCTGGTGCGCGTGGTCGTGGCCGAAGACGAGCAGCCAGCCCTCGGCCAGGGCGCGGGCGAACAGGGCGCGCTTCGTCTCGAGCGTGACCACGGGCTCGAGGTCGTAGGCCATGATGTACGGCAGCGGGACGTGGACCGCCGTCGGGACCACGTCCCCGAGGAAGAGCGCCCGGCACCCGTCGCCGCCGTCGATGAGCACCGACTGGTGGCCGGCGGTGTGGCCGGGCGTGGGCACGACTCGGACGCCCGGCGCCACCTCGACCTCGCCCTCGACCTCCTCGAGGACCCGGTGCTCGAGGAGCGGCAGGATGTTCTCGGGCAGGTAGCTGGCGCGGTTGCGCTCGTGGGGGTGGAGCGCGTCCTGCAGCTCGCGCCGCTGCACGACGTGGCGGGCGCGGGGGAAGGTGGGCACGAGCTCGCGGCCCGCGCGCCGGGTGGCGCCGCCGGCGTGGTCGAAGTGGAGGTGCGTGAGCACCACGAGGTCGATCGTCTCGGGCGCGACCCCGACGGCGGCGAGGGCGGTGATGATCGACTCCTCGTGCGCGATGCCGTAGATGTCGCGCTGCCGCGGCGTGAGCTTGTCGCCGTTGCCGGTCTCGACGAGGACCCGGCGCCCGGCGGTTTCGACGAGCAGGCACGCCGTCGAGTACGGCACGCGGTTGCGCTCGTCGCACGGCACCAGGCGGCCCCACAGGGTCTTCGGGACGACGCCGTGCATGGCGCCGCCGTCGAGCCGGAAATCGCCGCCGTTCACCACCCGCAGACCCACGCGCCCCAGCCGCATGCAGGGATTATACGGTCGCGCCCCGTCGCGCACAGGGGGTTCGCCCCCGCGGACGAGCGGGAGTACAATAGGCCCCCGTGATCGGCGCCACGCTCGGCAACTACCGCATCACCGCCAAGCTCGGCGAAGGAGGCATGGGCGCCGTCTACGTGGCGGAGCACGCGCTCATCGGCCGCAAGGCGGCGATCAAGGTGCTCCTGCCCGAGTTCTCCCACAACCAGGAGATCGTCGGCCGGTTCTTCAACGAGGCGCGCTCGACGGCCCTCATCAAGCACCCCGGGCTCGTCGACATCTTCGACTTCGGCTACGACGCCAGCGGCAGCGCGTACATCGTCATGGAGTACCTCGACGGCGAGAGCCTGGCGGGGTACCTGCGCCGCGTGGGGCCCGTCGGCACCTCGACGGTGTGCGCCATCGGGCGGCAGATCGCGGCCGCCCTCGCGACCGCGCACGCCGCCGGCATCGTCCACCGCGACCTCAAGCCGGACAACGTCTTCCTCGTGCCCGACCCGGATCAGCCGGCGGGGGTGCGGGTGAAGATCCTCGACTTCGGCATCGCGAAGCTCGTCACCGACGGCGGGATGACGGCCTCGATGAAGACGCGCACCGGCGCGGTCATGGGCACCCCGATCTACATGTCGCCGGAGCAGTGCCGCGGCGCGGGCCAGGTGGACGCGCGGACGGACATCTACTCGCTCGGGTGCATCCTGTTCGAGATGGTGTGCGGGCGGCCGCCGTTCGTGCACGAGGGGGTGGGCGAGATCATCGCGGCGCAGATCTTCGAGCAGCCGATCGCGCCGCACGTGATCGAGCCCACGGTCGTGCCGGCCCTCGAGCGGGTGATCCTGCGGGCGCTCGCCAAGACGCCCGACGAGCGCCAGCACACCATGGAGCAGCTCAAGGGCGAGCTGGACGTCGTCACCTCGGGCCGCTTCGAGACGCGCGCGATCCCGCTGACGCCGACGATGGAGCGGCTGGTCGTGCCGCGGCGTTCGCCGGTCGTGGTGCCGCTCGTCATCGGGCTGCTGCTGGTCGGCGGCGCCGGTGCGGTCGCGGTGGTGAAGCTCGCCGGAGGTGGCGCCCCGTCGGCGGCGAAGCCTGACGGCGCGGTCGCGGCCGCCGTGCCACCGCCGGCCGCGGCGCCGGCGTCCGCGCCGGCGCGCGCCGCCCGGCCCGCGAAGGTGAAGCTCAGCGTCGTCTCGCAGCCGACGGGGGCGCAGGTGTACCGCGAGGCCGACGGCGTGCTCGTCGGCACCGCGCCGCTCGTCTACGAGATCCCGCCGGCGGACGGCGTGGCGGTGTTCCGGCTGAAGCTCGCCGGACACCGTGACGGCCGCGCGGAGCTGCGGGCCGACCGGGACGGCGCCGTCACGGTGCCGCTCGAGGCCGCGGCGAAGCCGGCCCGCCCGGTGAAGGCGGCCGAGCCGCCGCGGCCCGCGCCGCCGCCGCCGGCGACGGTGCCGGCGAAGGCGCCGGAGCCGCCACCACCGCCGCCGCCGACCAAGGTGCGCAAGCCCGTGCGGGACGGCGTCGTCGACCCGTTCGCGCAGTGAGCGCGGCTGAAGGGGGATGAGCGTTCGAGGCCCGGAGGTACGATGAGACGGATCGGCGTGATCGTGACGCTCGTGTCGGTGCTGGCCGCGACCGCGGCCGCGAAGCCGCCGACCGCCGCCGAGCGCAAGGCGGCGAAGGCGCACTTCGACCAGGGGCGCGCCTACTACGAGGCGGGCGGCTACGACGACGCCATCCGGGAGTACGAGGCGGCCTACACGCTGATGCCCATGGCCGAGCTGCAGTTCAACATCGCCCAGGCGTACCGGCTGAAGAACGACAAGCCGCAGGCCATCGCGGCGTACCAGCGCTACCTCGACGCGTCCCCCGACGGGGCGCTCGCCGACGAGGCCCGCAACCACGTCGCCGCCCTGAAGCTGAAGATCCAGGTGGAGGAGGCCGAGGCGGCGCGCAAGAAGGCGATGGACGAGGCGGACGCCGCGCGCCGGCGGGCCGACGAGGCCGAGGCCGCGCGCAAGCGGATCGAGGCGGAGGCGGCCCGCCGGGTGCGCACGCAGCGCGAGGACGAGGAGCGGCTGCGGCGCGTGGCGGCGGAGGAGGCCGAGGCGGCCCGCGTGCGCAAGGAGGCCGCCGAGGCCGCCTACCAGCGGCGGCTCGAGGACGCCGGCGGACGGGGGCAGGCGCTGCGCGTCCTCGGCACGGTGTCCATCACGGTGGGCGCGCTCACGCTCGTCAGCATGTCGGTGCCGTTCGTCATCGGCGACAAGGCGAAGAGCAAGCTCGACGAGTTCAACCAGAGCTCCGGCTCCGGCAATGGCCACTGGACAACCGAGCTCGACTCGCGCCTGCAGGACATCAAGACCGCGCAGACCGCGATGCTGGCGCTCGGCATCACGGGCGGGAGCCTCGTCCTCACGGGCATCGTCCTGCGCATCGTGGGGTCGGCGCGCCGGTCGAACGCGGAGGAGCGGGTGCGCGCGGGTCGAGTGAGCCTCGTGCCGACGCTGACGCCGGCGGGACCGGGCCTCGTGCTCGGCGGGAGGTTCTAGCATGCGCGGCGCGGCGTGCGCTCTCGTGCTGCTGGGCCTCGCGGGCTGCGGCGGCTGGAACGAGTCGAACTACCGGGAGTTCGCCTTCTGCAGCGACGCGCGGACCTGCCCGCCCGGGCAGGAGTGCGCGCCCTCGGGCGTCTGCATGCGGACCTGCACGCCGTGCGCGAGCGGCGACTGCGGCTGCGCCTACGACGCCGGCGACGGGTACAGCAATGGCATGACCTTCGCCTGTGTCGCGGGCTTCTGCGAGCAGACCTGCCAGGGCTCCGCCGACGCCGGCCCGGGCCCCGGGCCGTCCTGCATGGGCAACATGAGCTGCGATCAGGCCGTGATGCTCTGCCGGCCGTCGTGCGGCGGGTTCGGTCCAAGCGGCGAATGCGCTCCGGGCTCGAGCTGCTACCAACCGCCGCAGGGCGGCCCCGGCTACTGCAAGCCGGACGGGCCGGACGGCGGCGTCGGCGACGGCGGCACGCGCGACGGCGGCGCCCGTGACGGCGGCGCCCGCGACGGCGGCGCGGACGGCCCGCCGGCGTACCAGCCCGCGGCGCGGCACGGCCTGGCCGCGGCCCGCGGCGCCGACGGCCGCATCTACCTCGCCGGCGGCCAGACGGGGAACCTGGAGCTCGATCTGGTCGAGGCGTTCACGCCTGGCACCTGCACGTTCGAGAAGGTCCACGGGCTGCCGGCGCCGCGCGTCGAGCCGGTGCTCGCGGCCGCCGACACCGGCGATCTCTACGCCATCGGCGGCAGCACGAACGGCCTGCCCGTCGGCGACGTCACGCGCTACACGATCACCACGAACACCTGGGACTCGCTGCCGTCTACGGACGCGACCGGTCATGCGCGCGGCGCGGCGCTCTCGGACGGCTACATCTACCTGTTCGGCGGCCTGCGGGACAACAATCAGTACACGGACGCGGTGCGCGCGTTCCTCCCCGCGACGGGGCAGTGGGAGAGCCGGCCGAACATGCCGGACAAGCGCATCTGGTTCGCGGTCGCCACCGTGGACACCCGCGCCTTCATCATCGGCGGTCAGCTCGGCCAGGACCTGAGCACCGTGAACATCTTCGACTGGGGCCCGCCCGCGTGGAACCCGGGCGGCCAGCCGCCCGGCATCAGCGGCGGGCGCTGGTCGCTCGCCGCGGCCACGACGAAGGACCAGGCGGGCAACGCCGTCATCCTCGCCACCGGCGGCGCGATCACCGCCGGGACCGCGCGCGCCGACGCGGACCTGTGGCGCAACGGTGCGTGGACCTACGTCGTGATGCCCAAGGAGCGCGTGCTGCACGCGTCGGTCGGCACGCCCGACGGCAACGTGTTCCTCTTCGGCGGCCAGGACGCGAACGGGAACGACATCCGCCAGGTCGACGTCTACAACGTCAACCTGGGCAACTGGGTGACCTGCTTCCAGTAGGAAGAGGCGGGCGCGGCGACGGCTACGGCACCGGCGGGCAGTAGGGCCCGGTCGTGCTGTACCCCGCGGTGACGCACTGGTAGGCCGGGTCCCCGGCGCCCCCGTCGGGCACGGGGATGCCGCAGCAGGTCGCGCAGCACATCGCGCCCGGCATGCAGTCGACGCGCGCGGGATCGCAGGCGCTCCCGGAGGCCCGGGTGCCCGCGGCGCACACGCCGTCGTGACAGAGGCAGTTCCACGGCTCCGGGGCGCCGGCGCACCCGAGCAGGCAGCCGCCGTCGGGTGACGCGGGCGGGGGATCGAGGCGGTTGCTGCAGATGGCCCCGCAGCCGCACGCGCCGTAGTCCGCGAAGCAGTCGCTGTCGCTCGTGCACGGCCGCGGCCCGCCGCCGTCGGTCTGACCCGGCCCGCCGCCGTCCATCTGGCAGGCGCCCGCGTCCGCGACCGCGACGCCGGCGCAGGCGGCCTCGCAGGCGCTCGCGTAGCTGCGCCCATCGGCGCCGCAGACGGGATCCGCGACGGGCTCGCAGCCGCACGCGACCGGGCCGCGCGCGCCGCAGGCCGCGAGGGGGAGCAGACACAGCACACCGAAGATCCGCATCAGCACGCGCTCCTGGGATGGTCGGCAGCGGCGATGCACGCCGCGGGCCAGTCGAGAGTCCGGGGGGTTACGCCCGCGGGGCCTGTTGTCTTCGGGCAACAGGTGGTGACCGGGGACGACAGGGGCGGGGGCGGCGCGACGGGTGAAGCCCGTGGCGGCTACTTCGGCTTCTGGAGCGCGGCGGGGGCCTGCGCGGTGGCCTGCGAGCGGACCCAGCCGGCGACGCGGGCGAAGTCGCCGAAGCGGGTGAGCTTGCCCTCGTCGCCGAGGAAGGCCATCGCCACGTGGCGGCCGTTGACCTTGGCGGCGATGACGAGGCAGTAGCGCGCCGGGTCGTTGTAGCCGGTCTTGCCGCCGAGCACCTCGGCGCTGCCGGAGCGCGCGGCGCGGTCGGTGTTGAAGACGCGGATCTTGAGGCCCTTCGACTTGCCGCCGACCACGGTGAGGTCGTGCTGGCCCTTGCGCGAGATGGCGGCGATGAGCGGGTACTCGAGCGCGGCGCGGAGCGTGTGCACCTGCTCGCGGGCCGTCGAGACGTTGCCGGGGTTGAGGCCGGTCGGATCCTCGAAGTGCGTGTTCTTGAGGCCGAGCTGCTTCGCCTTCGCGTTCATCGCCGCCGTGAGCTGGTGCGGCGACATGCCGGCGCCGCGGCCGAGCGCCGGGATGGACCGGTTGTCGGACGCCATCAGCGCGGCGTGCAGGAGGTCGCGGTTGGTGAGCGCCATGCCCACCTTGAGGCGGCTCTTGGCGCCGCCCCGGGCGACGCGGGCGTCCTCGTCGGTGATCGCGGTCGCCTGCTCGAGCGGGATGTTCGCGTCGAGCACCGCCATCACCGCCGTGAGCTTGGAGATGCTGGCGATGGAGCGCACCTCGTCCGGGTTCTTGGCGTACAGCTCCTCGCCGCTCTTCAGGTCGACGATGATCGACGACTTGGCGAGGATGTTCGGCTTGCCGTCACGCGTGAGGGCCGCGACGGGCGCGTTCTTGGCCGCGCGGCGGGGGCGCTTGCGCTTGGCCGCGGCCGCGGCCGGGGCGCACACCTCGACGAGGAGGAGACAGCACAGGAGACCGATCACCTTGGGGTATCGCATCCGCGGAGCACCTCGCCAGAACGGGGTAAAGCTAGCAAACGACTCTGGATGCGTCCAATTTTGGCCAGCGCAGCGGCTGTTGGTGGGATGCCAGGTGAGCCGATCCGAGCCCCTGGGGGCCCTTCTCCCACGAGCCGCGATGTCGCCCGCCTGGCATGCCCGCGCCGTGTATGCGACCATCCCGCCGGTGATGGGCCGGCCGCCCTTGTCTGCGGTGCCCGCGCCGGGTGACGGCGAGCTCGTCGCGCGCGCCGTGGCCGGCGAGGCGTGGGCCCGCGAGACGCTGTACCACCGGCACGCCGGGGCTGTCGCGGGCGTGCTCGTCCGGCTGCTCGGGGCGGGCGCCGACGCGGAGGACGCGCTGCAGGACACGTTCGTCACCGCGCTCCACGAGCTGGCGCGGCTGCGCGAGCGGGACGCGGTGCGGCCATGGCTCCTGCGGATCGCCGCGCGCCAGGCTCACCGGCGGTTCCGGCGGCGGCGCCTGCTGCGCCTCCTCGGCCTCGACCGCGGCGGCGACAGCGCGCTCGCGGCGCTCGCGGCGCCGGCGACGTCCCCGGAGACGCGGGCCGAGCTCGCCCTGCTCGACCGGGCGCTCGCCGCGCTGCCGCCGGGCCCGCGGATCGCGTGGAGCCTGCGGTTCGTGGAGGGCTACGACCTCGAGGCGGTGGCCGCGGCCTGCGGGTGCTCGCTCGCGACGGCGAAGCGGCGCATCGCCGCGGCGCAGGCGCAGGTCGGCCGCCACGTCGACCTCTGCGGGTGGTCCGATGAGTAGGCTGCCGCTGCCGATCAAGCGCGCGCTGCGCGATCCGGCCCCCGACCTCGCCCGCACGTGGGCCGCGGTCGTCGCGGGCGGCACGCGCCGATCGCGCCGGCGGGTGCTCGTGCTCGGGGGCGCCCTCGGCGCGGCGGCGACCGTGGCGGCGCTGGCCTGGCTGCCGCCCGCGCGCCAGAGGGCGCCGCTCGCGCTCGCCGATGGCCGGCCGCTCGCGACGCTGGAGGCCGCGGCGGGAGCGCCGCTCGCCGTGGCGCTCAGCGACGGGTCCCACCTGAGCCTCGCGGCGGGGACGCGCGTCGAGGCCGAGCCCGCGGGCGGCGCCGTCGCGCTGCGGCTGCTGCGCGGCACCCTGGTGGCCGACGTGCGGCCCGGCGGGGGGCGCCGATGGTCCGTGGACGCGGGCCTCGCGGTCGTCGAGGTCGTCGGGACGCGCTTCACGGTCGAGCGCGAGGAGGGCCGGCTGCGGGTCACGGTCGAGCGCGGGCTCGTCGTCGTGCGCGGCGCGCGCGTACCGGGGGGGATGGCGCGCCTCGGCCCGGGGTCGTTGCTGCAGGTGACCGCGGCGCCGGCGACCCAGGTGGCGGCGGCCTCGCTGCCGGCCGCCGCGGTGACGCCGGCGGGCGCCGGCGCCGCGGCCGCGCCATCCCGGCCCGCGAGCGTCCCCGGCGGGGCGCCGACGTCGCGCCCCCCGGCGCCGGAGGGCTGGGCGGCGCTCGCCCGCGGCGGGGCGCACGCCGACGCGTACCGCGCGCTCGGCCGCGACGGCCTGGCCGCGGCGGCGCGGGGCGGCCCGTCGACGGAGACGCTGCTCGCGCTCGCCGACGTGGCGCGGCTCTCCGGCCACCCCGGCGATGCGGTGGCGCCGCTCGAGGCGGTCGTCCGGCGCCACCCGCGCGAGCCGCGCGGGGCGCTCGCCGCGTTCACCCTCGGGCGCGTTCAGCTCGAGCAGCTGCGCGACTACCGCGCGGCGGCGGACGACTTCGCGCAGGCGCTCGGCATCGGGCTGCCGGCCGGGCTCGAGGAGGATGCGTGGGTGCGGCTGGTCGAGGCGCGGGTGCGCGCGGGCGACGGGGCGGCGGCGCGCGCGGCGGCGCGGGGCTACGAGCGGCGCTTCCCGCGGGGGCGCCACCACCGGGAGGTCCAGCGATGGCTCGAGGGAGGTTGAGCGCACTGCCGGCGGCGCTCGTGGCCGCGGCCGTCCTGCTCTTGCCGGCCGTGGGTCGGGCCGCCGACCCGGCGGAGCCCGCCTCGCGCGCCGCGGAGGCGCGTCCACCCCGGCTCCGCATGGTGCTGCCCGGCTGCCGCCCCGAGGACTTCGACGTCGACGCGCTCCTCGCGGCGCTCCAGGTGGAGCTGGCGCACCGGCCCATGACGATCGACCTCACGGTGCCGAGCGCGCCGCCGGAGCACCACCCCGGTCCCGAGGTCATCGCCGTGCCGGCGGTCCGCTTCCCCGCCTGCGACACCACGCGGGTCCTGCTGACGCTCGACGATCGCGCGCGGCGCCGGATCCTCCGCCGCGGCATGGACCTGCGCGCCGTCGCGGCGGGCGTGCGGCCCCGGGCGGTCGCGCTCGGGATCGCGGAGCTGCTGCGGGAGGCGCCCGGGCGCGAGCCGGCCGCCGCGGCCGCGCCGCCGCCGGCGGCGGAGCCGGCGCCGGCAGCGGGGGCCGTACCGGCGGTCGCGCGGCCGGCGCTCACGCTCGCCGGGGGCCGGCGGTGGTGGCTGGCCGTCGCGTTCGGCACGGGCGTCGGCGTGGCGCGCGGCGAGTCCGAGTGCGCCTGGAACGAAGGGGGGCAGCCCGACGGCAAGAACTACTCGGGCTACTGCGTGAAATGGTCCGGCGCGAGGCGCACCCCGGTGGCCGGCGGCCTCGCCTCCGCGCCGTTCCACGTCGCGCCCGAGATCGGCCTGCACCTCACCGAGCGCCTCGCGCTGTCGCTGCAGGGGCGGCTGCAGGTGGCGACGCTGGCTGACGAGGGCGCCGCGGACACGGCGGTCGCGGTCCTCGCGCGCGGCCTCTGGGTGCGCGAGTGGGACCGGCTGCGGGTGCACGTGGCGCTCGCGCTGGGCGGCGGCACGGTCCGCTACCGCGCGCCGCTCGGCGCCGTCGCGACCAACGCCGACGTCCCGGCGCTCCAGCAGCGGAGCATCGTCGACACGGTCCCGGCCGGGTCGGTCCTCTTCGGCCCCGGAGTCGGCGTCGCGTACCTCGCCTCGAGGGTCGTCGCGCTGCAGGCGGAGGTGAACGCGCTCGCCGCCGCGCCCGACACCACGCTCCTCGTCGACTTCACGCTCGGCGTGAGCCTGAGCTTCTGACCTATCGTGTGACGATCACCGCGTCCACGGCGAGCGCCCGGTCGCCGTCCCGGACGCTGACCTGGACCAGGTGGCGGCCGGGGCCCTCGGGCGGGGTCCAGACGACCTCGCCGGCCGTCGTCGACGAGAGGACGCCGGCGCTCGCCATCCAGTCGAAGGCGAGCCGCGGGCCCGGCCGGTTCGTCGCGGCGCGCAGCAGCACCGTGCCGTCGGGGCGGGCGGCGCGCACGATGCGCACGGCGAGGCCGCGGGGCAGCGGCAGGTCGGCCCGCGCGGCGCGGTCCGCGAGGTCGCCCTCGGTCGGCAGTGTCCGCAGCGGCGGCGGCGGGTCGAGCTCGTGCGCCCGCTGGTGGTAGTGCCAGCCGCCGTCGGGCGGCAGCATGTCGGACACGGGCACGTCGTCGCCGGCGTCGATGGGCATCGGGTCCGGCACCGGCATGTCGTAGCGCGCGTCGATGGGCATCGGGTCGACGATGAGGACGTCGCCGCCGCCGTCGCGCCGCCCGTCGACCGCCTGGGCGTCGCCGGGCATCGGGTCCACGACGTGGCGGTCGCCGCAGCCGGCGCCGGCGAGCCCGGAGATCGAGGCGGCCAGGATGAGGGCGAGCTGGCTACGCTGGTCGAGGCCGAAGAGCAGCATGTGCGTTCCCCTGGCCGGGCGAGCCGGCCGCCGTGGCGCCGGCGTGCAGCCGGCGCGCGAGCCCATGGGCGCGGATGGCGAGCTTGAGCTCCTCGAGCGTCGCGCCGAGCTCGAGGTTGCGCAGGTTGATCCGGGTGGCGAGGTCGGCGGTGAAGTCCTGGGCCGCCCGCGCGTCGCGCCACGCGCCGCGCGCGACGAAGTCGTGGGCCGCGCGCAGGTGCGTGATCGTGTCGTCGCTGATCGCCCGCGAGAGCGCCGCCGCGCGCGCGGCGAGCTCGTCGGCGCGCGGGCCCGGGCAGAAGTGCCGCAGCACCGCCGCCTCGTACCCGAGGCCGCTGTTCTGGTTCGCGAGGGCGGCGTCCGAGAAGTTGCGGACCTGGAACGCGACCGCGCAGAGGCGGAACATCACCTCCGCCTCGTCGTCGGCGATCCGGTAGGTGTAGCCGAGGAAGGTGCCGCGCAGGCGCCCCGCGGCGGCGAGCATCCGCTCGTACTTCGTGCCGGCGTAGATCTCGGTGCGGCCGAAGTTGAACGGGAAGTCGGCGTTCTCGGCGATGAACGCGATGTTCTCCGCGATGTCCGCCAGGGTCGTGTCGGGCTCGAAGAGCAGGACATTGTAGCAGGCGTAGACGCCCGCGTCGCGCAGCAGCTGCAGCGCGCCGCGCGTGGTCGCGAGATCGTGGAGGCGGTTGAGGTTGCGCAGGCCCGCGGCCGAGCCGTTCTCGACGCCGACGTAGAGCCGGAGGAAGCCCATGGCGCGCGCCTCGGTCAGCAGGGCGGCGTCGAGCTCGTCGGGACGGCACTTGGCGACGTAGGCCACGGTGCCGACGCCGCGCGCGTCGAGCTCGCGCTGGAGCGCGGCCAGGCGGCGGCGCGTCTTCGGCGGCGAGGGCAGGAAGAAGTTGTCGTCGTGAAAGCAGAAGATGCGCACCCCGCGCTCGTGGTAGAGGCGCGCCATCTCCTCGGCGATGTTCGCCGGCGACCGGCTGCGGAAGCGCTTGCCCAGCGCGGTGCGGTGCCACGTGTTGATGCAGCAGTAGTTGCAGTCCGCGAAGCAGCCACGGCTGCCGCTGAGAGTGGTGAAGGGCACCCCGGCGTGCAGGGCGTGGGGCTTGTCGCGCACGGGGAAGGGCAGGGCGTCGAGCTCGTCGAGCTGGCGGCGCGCCGGGGCGGCCGCGGGCGCGCCGGCGGCGTCCCGGGCGCAGACGCCGGGGATCGTCGGCCAGCGCGCGGGCTCGCCGAGCGCCGCGCACAGCTCCACCAGCGTCGCCTCGCCGTCGTGGCGGACGACGGTGTCGACGGCCGGGGCGGAGGCGAGCAGCTCGCGCCAGGCGGCGGTCGGCACGTGGCCGCCGGCGCAGACGTGGCCGCGGTAGCCGCCCGCCCGCAGGGCCGCGGCGAGCTCGAGGAACTCGCGGGCGCGGTGCTGGAACGCGATCGAGAGGCCGACGAGGTCGGGGGCGGCGTCCAGGATGGCGGCGGCGACGGCGTGGAGGTCGGCGGCGCGGTCGAAGGCGACGATCACCGCCTCGTGGCCCGCCTGCCGCAGGGCGGCGGCGAGGTAGCGGACCGCGAGGTTCTCCTCGTACTCGGCCCCGACGAGGACGGCGCGCACCAGCGGACGGTACCCGTGGTAGAGCCGAAGTGTCAACGGGTGCGCCCCGATTCGCTCGTGCCCACCGCGGCCAGGCTGGATTCCTGGCGGGCTCTCGGCGATACTGCTAGCTTGTTCGGAGCCGCGGCATGACGGTGATGCTCCTCGTCCTGATACTGGCCGCCATCGTCTTCGATTTCCTGAACGGGTTCCACGACAGCTCGAACATCGTCGCTACGATGATCTCGTCGCGGGCCGTGTCGGCCCGCGTGGCGCTCGCCATCGTGACCTTCGGCGAGGTCGCCGGCCCGTTCATCTTCGGGGTGGCGGTCGCGACCACCGTCGGGCACGACGTGGTCGCGGGCGGCGTCAGCATCGTGGTGGTCGTCGCGGCGCTGATCGGCGCCATCGTCTGGAACATCCTCACCTGGTGGCTCGGGATCCCCTCCAGCTCGTCCCACGCGCTCTTCGGCGGCATCATCGGCGCGGTCGCGGTCGAGCACGGGTTCGGCTACCTCAACATCATGGGCCTGAAGAAGGTCATGTTCGCGCTCTTCTTCTCCCCCATCATCGGCCTCGTCGCCGGGTTCGTCTGCCAGCGGCTGCTCCTCCATCTGCTCGTCGGCGTGAGGGCGGGTCCGGGTGCGAACCGCTTCTTCCGCGGCGGCCAGGTGTTCACGGCCCTCGGCCTCGCGCTGTCCCACGGCTCGAACGACGCGCAGAAGACCATGGGGATGATCACCATGGGGCTCGTCGCGACCGGCTTCCAGACGCAGTTCCACGTCCCCTGGTGGGTGATGGGGATCAGCGCGCTCGCCATCGGCGCCGGGACCGCCACCGGCGGGTGGCGCCTCATCAAGACGCTCGGCTTCGGCTTCTACAAGATCTGGCCCATCCACGGCTTCACCGCCCAGGCCGCCTCGGCCTCGGTCATCCTCGGCGCGGCGCTCGTTGGCGGGCCGGTCAGCACCACCCAGGTCGTCTCCAGCGTCATCGTCGGCGCCGGCGCCTCCGAGAGCGTCCGCAAGGTGCGGTGGCAGCTGGCGCGGAACATCCTCACCGCCTGGTTCCTCACCATCCCCGCCGCCGGGCTGGTGGCGGGCGCCGCCTACTTCCTCGTGAAGTTCCTGATGAAGGTCTCTGGAGGACAGGTATGAGCTGGTTCAGCAACCCCCTCAAGCCGAGCCGTGATCGCTCCGTCGAGCGCCTGATCAACCAGACCCAGGCGTGCGTCGACGGGCTGCAGGGGCTGGTCGACTACGTCCGCGCGCCCGCCGAGGAGACCGCGGCGCGCGTGCGCCAGGCCGAGGAGAAGGGCGACGAGGAGCGCCGCCTGCTCGTCGACGAGCTCAACCGCACCTTCGTCACGCCCCTCGACCGCGAGGACCTCTTCGCCCTCTCGCGCGCCATCGACGACGTCCTCGATTACGCCAACACGACCGTCGACGAGATGGCGCTCTTCAAGCTGCAGCCGAACCCGTTCCTCACGCAGATGGCGGAGGTGCTGCACGAGGCGGGCCGGGAGCTGCACTACTCCATGCAGCGCATCCTCTCGCACCGGGCGGTCGCCAACGAGCACGCGGTCCGGGCGAAGCAGCTCGAGAACACCGTCGAGAAGCTCTACCGCGAGGCGACGGCCGCGCTCTTCCAGGGGAAGGTGGAGACCGTCGAGGGCGTGCTCGAGATCCTGAAGCTGCGCGAGGTCTACCGCCACCTCTCGAACGCGGCCGACCGCGCGGACACGGCGGCGAACATCATCACTGACGTGAACATGAAGGTGATGTAGTCCGCCGTGGCCGAGCCCCCGACCACCTCCACGGATGCGATGGCCGCGACGCTGCGCCTCGACCCGGGCCCGGGGGCCGCGCCGGAGCTGGCCCACCCTCTCGTCGGGCCGACGCCGCCGGCGCGCCGCGGCCTGACGCCGGGCAGCGCGGCGAGCGCGCTCGAGGCCGCGGCGGCCCTCGCGCCGGGTGACGAGCTCGGCCACTTCCGCATCATCCGGCTCCTCGGCAAGGGCGGCATGGGCGCGGTGTACCTCGCGCGCGACCTCTCGCTCGAGCGCGACGTCGCGCTCAAGGTCATCGCGGCCGGGCTCCTCGGCCCCGAGGAGGACGTCGGCGAGCGCTTCGTGCGCGAGGCCCGCTCGCAGGCGCGGCTGAGCCACCCGAACGTCGTGCAGATCTACTTCATCGGCGAGCAAGGCGCGCTGCGTTTCTTCGCGATGGAGTACGTGGCGGGGGCGACGCTCGAGGAGCTCCTCGCCGCCCGCGGGACGATGCCGTGGCAGGACGTGCTGGACCTGCTGCTCGGGGTCGCCCGCGCCCTGCAGGCCGCGCACGCGCAGGGGCTGGTCCACCGCGACCTGAAGCCGTCCAACCTCATGCTCGCCCGCGGCGCGCAGCCAGGCGACGTCAAGGTGGCCGACTTCGGGCTGGTGAAGTGGCTCGACGCGGACGCCGGCCAGAACCCGAACCTCACGGCCAAGGGGATCGTGCTCGGCACGCCGCGCTACATGGCGCCGGAGCAGGGGCTCGGCGAGCCGACCGATCACCGCGCCGACTTCTATGCGCTCGGGGCGACGGCGTACCACCTGCTGAGCGGGCGGCCGCCGTTCGAGGCGCCGACGCCGATGGCGCTCGTCGCCAAGCACATCACCGCGACGCCGCCGCCGCTCAGCACCTGCGGCGGCTACGTGCCGCCCGGCCTCGTCCACGTGATCACGCGGCTCCTCGCCAAGAAGCCCGCCGACCGCTTCCAGACCCACGCCGAGCTCCTCGAGGCGCTCGAGGGGGCGCGGGCCGCGGCGCTCGCGCCCGCCGGCTTCTGGGTGCGCGGCGTGGCGACGCTCGTCGACGCGGCCTTCCTGTCAGTGCTGTGCTGGGGCGTCAGCTTCTGGGCGCTCGCGCTGTATCCCGTCTACTACATCGTGCTGCACCGGCTGTGCGGCCAGTCGCTCGGCAAGCGGCTGCTCGGCGTGCGGGTCCACGCCGTCGACGGCCGGCTGCCGAGCACGCCCCGGCTCCTGCTGCGCGCCGCCGTCGCGATCACGGGCTTCACGCTCGCGCTCGGGCTGGCGGAGCAGCGTCGCGAGCTCGCCGCGCCGTTCTTCGAGGGCGTGATGCGGGCCGAGCGCGACGCCTTCGACGCGGCCATCACCACGCGCCGGTCGCCCGCGTTCGACGTCTCGGTGCGCGTCCGGATCTACCGCCTGGCGTGGCAGGAGCGCCGCGCGCTCGCGCACGCGTACTGGCCGTCGGCCGCGCTGTGCCTGGTGTCGCTGCTCGGCGTGGGGGTGGCGATCTTCGACCGGCAGCGCCGAGCGCTGCACGACATCGTCGCGGGGACGCTCGTCACCTACGATCTCGGGCGGCGCGGGCCGGGGTAGCGCCGCGAGCCGGGGCCGGTGCCGAGCGGGAATTGAACACGGAGGCACGGAGGCGCGGAGGCCGGAGGAGGGATTCTTGGTTGGGTTCTGCTGGCCTCGAGGGAGCGCCGCTCCTTCGGGCGGGCACGACCTACCCCCAAGAGAGTCCGTGCTCCTCCGGGTCTCCGCGCCTCCGTGTGAGTCCCTACGGGGCGGCGGGGTCGAGCTTGATCTGCTTGATGAGGACGGCGAGGCGGTCGCGCAGCTCGCTGCGCTCGACGTTGAGGGAGACGGTGCGGCGGTTGACGTCGTTGAGCTTGGTCTCGAGCTCGTTCATGGTGGCGAGCAGCTTCTTGCGCAGGTCCTCGTTGCGCAGCGACTTGCCGAGGGTGTTGAGGTTCTCGCGCACCTGGTCCTCGCGCTCGCTGTAGGCGTCCTTGGTCTCGCGCAGGCGGCCGAGCTCCTCCTCGAGCTTGCCGAGCTGGTCCTGCAGCTTCATGACGTCGGCGAGGGCGGCCTTGAGGCGCGGGTCGCGGCCGGCCTCGGGGCCGGTGAGGAAGAGGGTGATGGCGCGGCGGGCGGCGTCGGAGAAGATCTCGACCAGGCGGCGCGACGGGGTCTCCTCCTCGATGGCGACCTTGGTCTTGGACCTCTGGGCGAGCTTGAGGGGCACGAAGTAGACGCCGCGCTCGTCGAGCACGCCGGCGGTGGGCTTGATGAGGCGCCAGCCGGGGCGGCGGGTGCGCTGGACCCACATGGTGGCGGCCTCGGGGGCCTGGTTGTCGACGACGTAGCTGTGGGTGGCCTGGGTGCGGACCTCGGCGGTGACCTGGCCGCGCACGATCGTGACGAGGTGGACGCCGCTCTCGCGGTAGCTGTCGTCGATGGAGACGTGGATGCGGGGGTCCATGGAGTAGGCGATGAAGGCGGAGAGGCCCGGGTCGACGCGGTCGATGATGGCCTCGCCGACGAAGGTGCCGTCGCGGTAGATGGCCATGGGGCCGCGCTCCATGACCGAGCCGGTCTCGTTGGTGAAGCGCACGGCGCGGTAAGGGGTCTGGCCGCCCGCCTCGACGTTGTAGAGCAGGATGTCCTCGGCCTTGACGCGGGCGTTGAGGATGGAGACGAGGGCGCTCTGGCGGTCCGGCACCCACACCTTCTCCTCGAGGTCGTAGCGGAACAGCGCGCCCACCTTCGAGCCGGCCACCAGCGCGCGGAAGTTGCGCTCGAGCGCCGTGGTCGTCAGCGGCGTCGGCTCCGCCGGGGGCGTGGCGGCGGGGCGGCCGGCGGGGCCGCCCCAGCCACGCGAGGGCGCCGGCTTCGCCGGGGGTCGCCGGTCGCGCGCGGCCTCCTTCTTCTCGCCCTTCTTCTTCGCCTTGTCCTGGCGCCAGTAGCCGCCCTGGTCAGCGTTCTTCGCGTCCTCCGCATCGGCGAGCCCGTCCCGGTCTTCGTCCATGCCGCCGACGGGCGGGGGTGGGGGCGGGGGGGCGGCGGCGTACTCGTCGCCCCGGGGCGAGAGGTCGTGGCGCTGCACGTAGCGGGGGGTGTAGAGGTCGTAGGTGAAGGTCAGCGGGGTGCCCGCGGTGAGCGACATGGAGACGCCGTTCCAGTCCTCGCCCGAGACGTTGTCGACCACCGCCCAGCCCTGCAGCAGCGCCTTGCCCTCCTTGTCGAGCACGATGCGGTAGGCCGGCTTCCACGTCGGCATCTCCACC
>DASXVK010000275.1:0-7783 GCA_036504295.1 Polyangia bacterium | reverse complement strand
GCCGCCGACCGCGAACGAGAGTAGCTGTCCGGTGCCGGGCTGCACCTGCGCCCCCTCGATGTTGCCGGTCAACGCGCCCGGCATCGTCGTGGTGCTGGCCCCGCCGCCGGCCCAGACCCACGTGTTGACGCCGACGGTGGTGCTGTCCTGCGGCGTCACCGTCCAGGCGCTCAGGCGCCAGCGGGCCTGCGACAGCGAGGCGGTGGTGGCGGTGAAGGCGCCGAACGTCTGCGAGCCGTCGGCCGCGATGGTGATCGGCAGGAGCTCGCCGCTGGTGAGCCTCGCCCCCGTCGCGTTCAGCCCGCCGAGGACGTACAGGTAGGCCTTCGTCGTCGGGCTCGCCGGGTCGGGCGCCCAGGTCACGCCCGCCCCTTGCCGCGGCGTGATCATGCGCGGCGCGATGGTCGCCCAGGTCCCGGTCGCGCCGATGGCGTGCGGGCTCTGGCTGCCCGGCGTCGCGCCCGCGTCGGTGCACGTCGTCGGTCCGCTGCACGTGAAGCTCGCGGGCAGCGCGGTGGTGTCGGCGAGCAACGTCGCGGTGCTCGCCGGCGCGTTGGCCGCGGTGCGGTAGATGCGGTAACCGACCGCGCCCGGCACGGGGTTCCAGGACAGCACGACGCGCAGGAAGTAACCGCTCCCGATGGGCGGCAGGTTGACGCCGAAGCTCGCGGAGGGGAGCGTCTCGCCGCCGGGGTTGAACGGGTCGGCCGGCCCCATGATCGCGGCGACGCGGTAGAAGTAGACGCCGGCGGCGACGCCGTCCACCGTGGAGATGTCGAGGCCGACGTTGAGGTTGGTCGGGGCGGTCGAGGCGTCGAGGATGACGGCGCGCTCCACCGTGTCGAGCGCCGAGGTCGTGGCGAGCGTGCTCCCGCCGCCGACGAGGTAGATGAAGCGGCCGATGCGCACGGCCTTGGTCTGCGTGCGCGCCTGCTGGACCGGGTTGCGCTGGGTGAAGAAGCCTCCGACGCCCGGCTTGCCGAAGATGTCGACGGGCAGCACCTCGACGCTCGCCAGCGGGTTGGTCCCGTTGTCGCCGGCGACGGCGTAGACGAAGCGCGCCGCGTTGGTGGGACCGCCGGAGGCGACGCCGAGCGCCCGCCGTCCGGTCGCCAGCGACTGGGTGGCCGTGTTGAAGGCGGTGAGGTTCTGCGAGGGCATCGTCACGACGAACGAGGCGAAGTCGGTCGACGAACCGTCGTCGGCGTTCGTCACGTGCACGATGCAGTTCGCGGCCACGGCCGGGGTGGCGACGGTCCCATGGATGGTCCCCGACGGCGGCGTCCCCGGCGTGAACGTGAGCCCGGTCATCGGTATCGCCGCCAAGGTCGCGCCGGCCGCGTTGACGCAGCGCAGCTCCACCGCGGGCGGGTTCGCCGGGCCGCGGAAGTTCCCCCCGGTGACGAGCAACGCCACCGAGGAGCTGTTCGCCGCCTGACTCGGGGTGATCGACGTGACCACGGGCGGCGGGTTCGTGTTGACCGTGAAGGCCTGGGTCAGGACGCCGACCGTGCCGTCCGGGTTGACCACGACGACGTCGTAGCCGCCCGCCGCGAGCCCCGCCGGAATGACGCCGGTGAGCACCGTCGGCGAGCTGACGTCCACCGAGCCGACGAGCGTCGAGGTGCCGCCCTTGACCAGATACACCTTGGGCAGCGGGCCGAAGCCGGTCCCGGTCGCGGTGATGGTCACGTCCGTCGAGCTGTTCACCCAGCCGAACGACGGCGTGATCGCCGCGAGAGCCAGCGTCTGCGTCGCGGTCACCCGCACGGCATTCGCCAGCACCGCCGGGCAGCCGCTCGCGTCGCTCACCAGGAGGTCGTACGAGCCGGCCGCGGTGCCGCTCGGGATGACCGCCACCGCGTGGTTGTTGACCACCGAGAAGGTGAGCGGGGTGGGCGCGTTGCCGGAGCCGTTGAGCGTCATGCTGACGCTCCCGATGGTCCCCGCCTGGTTCGCCAGGTAGAGCGTGACGGGCGTGCTCATGCCGTTCCACACGACGGCCGGATCCGCGAACACCAGGATCGGCCCGGTCACGACGCTCACCTGCTGCGTCGCGGTGGCCGAGCAGCCCGACGGGTTGGTCAACGTGACGGCCGCGGGGGCGATGATCGGGCCGGCGCCGAACGTGGCGACCGCCGACGTGCCCGCCCCGTTCACCACCACCGAGGTCGACACCCGTGGTCCGACCGTCACGGTCGCCCCTTGCTCGAAGCCGGTGCCCGTCACCGTGATGATGCCCCCGCCGGTGCAGATGGTGAGCGGCGCCACGTTGCTGATCGCCGGCGGCGAGGTGCCCTGGAGGGTGACGGTCTCGGCGGTGGAGCAGCCGCCGCCCACCACCACGCCCGGCGCGGTCGGGTTGCTGACCTGGACCCGGTAGGTCACGCCGGCGAGCACGGCGCCCGCCGGAACCATGGCGGTCAGCCGCGTGCAGCTCTCGACCGTCTCGGCGAGAGGCGGGCGCGAGCCGACCACGGTGCAGCTCGCGTCATCCACGGTCACGCCGGTCAAGCTCACCGCCGCTCCCGTCGCCGGGATGACCGTCACGGCCGGCACCAGCAGCGCGGGGCCGCTCGGCCCATTGACCCGGATGAAGCCGGTCCCGGTGATGGCCAGCGGCACCGGCGCGGTGGCCGCCGCGCACACGGCCGGCGGCGCGACCGCGGTGATGGTCGGCGGCGGCACGACCAGCAGCTGGGCGGGCTGGGTGGAGAGGCAGCCGACCGGCGCCGGGTTGGTCAGGGTGACCGCGTACGTGCCGCTCGCGGTCAGCGTGCCGGCCGGCAGGACGACGGTCACCTTGGTGCAGGTCTGCACCGTCTCCGTCGGACCAGCCACCAGCGCGCAGGAGCCCGCCACGGGCGTCGCGGTCGCGGTCGCCACCGTCACGCCGAGGTTCGCGAAGGTCACGGACGGCGTGGCGGTCACGCCGCCGGTCGCCACGGACACGAAGTTGCGGCCGGTGAGGGTGAACGTCTGGTCGGCCCCGTTGCAGACGAAGTCGGGCTCGATGGTCGTGATCGCGGGCGGCGCGATGACCGTCAGGGCGACGGGCTCCGAGGTGCACCCCGCGGGCGGCGGGTTGGTGATCGTCACGGGGTAGCCCAGCGGGTCGTCCGTCGCGGCCAGCGGCGGCAGGTCGTTCTGCGCGACCGTCAGCCGGAGCGTCCGGCAGCGCTGCACCGTCTCGGCGAGGCCGGGCACCACGAGCGGCGTACAGTCATCCGTCCCGGTCGGGACGTAGTCCCTCAGGCCCACGTGGATCGCGGGCAGCGTGCCATTCACGACCACGAAGTCGGTCCCGCTGAGGACCAGCGACCGGTCGCCCTGCGCGTCGCAGATGACGTCCGGCGTGATGGCGGTGATGGCGGGCGGCGCCACCACCACCAGGTTGACTGCCGGGTGCGAGGTGCCGTCCGCCGGTGGCGGGTTGGTGACCGTCACCGGGTAGATGACCGGGTCGAGCCCCGGCGCCACCGGCGCCAGGTCGTTCCGCTTCACGCTGAAGGTGAGGGTCGTGCACTGCTGCACGGTCTCGCGCAGGCCCGGCCCGGTGATGGTCACGCAGCCCGCGACCGCGGTCGCGAGGTAGTCCGTGCCGTCGGCGTGCACGGTCGGGAGGACGCCGTCGACGGTCAGGAAGTCGGCCCCGTTCACCGTCACGCCGCGATCACCCTGCGCGTCGCACATCAGATCCGGGACCACCGTGGCGACGCTCGGCTCGCGCACGAAGGTGATCGTGACCGGCGTGTCGCCCGGCACCGAGTGGCAGCCGACCGGCGCCGGTCCGGTCACGGTCAGGAAGTAGGTGCCCTGCGTGAAGCTGCCGGCCGGGATGCTCACGGTCGCCTTCTTGCACGCCTCGATCGTGATGTCGGCCGGCGACGGCAACGTGCGGCACTCGCCGAGATCGGACGGCGTGAAGGTCTTGTCGCCGACGGTGAGCGTCCCGACCGCACCGCCGTAGCGGATGAAGTAGTCGCCGGTGATCGTGACCGTGTTGTCCTTGTCCTCGCACAGCAGATCCGGGTCGACCCGCGTGAGGATCGGGATCGGCACGATGGTGAGCGCCGCCGGGAGGTCGACCGAGTGGCCGTTCTTGTTGGTGGCGGTCAGCGTGTAGAGGCCTGGCGGCAGGCTGGTGAAGTCGGTCAGCGGCGGCACGAGCTTCGAGCACACGCCCGGCGGGCAGAGGCTGAACCCCATGGCCTGCTGGCTCGTCCACGTCTCGTCGCCCAGCTCGGGATGGCGCGGATCGTTCGGCACCACGATGACGTCGCTGGTCGCATTGCCGTCGAGGTCGCTGGTCCGCGTCAAGGTGATCTGCGGCAGCTCGAGCAGGCTCGTCGTGAGGTTGTGGTCGTTGAGCGGCGAGAGCGCCGCGCCGCTGATGGCGATGGTCGTCGGAAGCTGGTCGTTACAGGCGCCTTCCGGGGCGACCGCGGCCACCTGCGGCCGGGGTCCGTCCTTGGTGTGCGAGCAGCTCGCCACAGCGACCAACAGCAGGCCAACGATCAGGTGTCCAAACCTCATGCGTGTCTCCTCGTGCGCGCAGCCGGTGCCGTCTCATGGATTCCGAGGCCGGCGGCGCTGGCGCCGTCCTCTGGTGCCGCGTGGCTCGACGCCCCGTGCGGGCCGCGACGTCGTGTGCCGAGCTCACGACCGCCGCCGGCCGATCGGCACCCGCGGCGGACGCTCGGGGCTCCATTCGATTACGAAACTTAGAGCCGCCGTGTTCGCCGGCGGTTGAAAAATGGCCGGGCGGGGGCGCGGCGCGGCGGCGCGTTCAGGCGGCCACGCCACCGGACCGGGCGGCCGGCTCACTGGTTGGCCTGGCAGGTGCCATTCTGGCACAGGAGCTGAAGGCCGGGCTGGCAGGTTCCGCCCGGGCAGCATGTCTGCCCGTCCCCGCCGCACGCCGCGTCGTAGGTCGCCGCGGGCCCGTCTGCGAGGGGTGAGGTGGCATCGGTCGTGCGGGCGTCGAGGGGCGCGGCGTCGTCGGGCGCACGGGCGTCGCGAGGCAGGGCGTCGTCGGCCAGCGGGGCATCGACGGGTGTGGCGTCGGCCCGGCGGGCGTCGTCGGCCGCGGCGTCGGCGAGCGCAGGCCCGTCCCGGTCCGCGCCATCGCCGGCCGCCAGGTCGCGGGGGGCGTCGGCGGCATCCCGGAACGAGCCGTCGCTCACGCCGGTGTCAGGGGCGAGCTGGTCCAGCGCGGCGACCTCGAAGGCGCAGCCGCACGGCCACGCCGGCAACATCGAGAGGAGCAGCGCGATCCCGACCCGGGTCAGGCGCTCACGCGTGCCGCGGCCTCCGCTCGCCGCGGCGCGCGTCGCCGCGCGACGAGCCGCGCCAGCCCCGCGAGGGGCATCGGCCGGCAGGATCGGCGTATCGTACCTGCATCCAGGTGTCACGGCCTGCTCCCTCCCCCGTCAGGGACCGAGGCGCAGCGGGAGATCCGCGGAGAGCAGGACGTCGGCGTGAAGCCGCGCGGTCCGCGAGGCGCGTCACCAGCGCCGCCCGCGCGCGGGCGCGCCTAGTCGCTCTCCGAGTCGCCACCCTCCGTGTCCCCCTCCTGGTCGCCGCAGCCGAGCGTCGCCGGGAGGTTGTGGTCGGCAACCGCGGCCTCCGCGGGCACGTCCTCGGCATCGTCGTCGACGCACGCCGCGCCCGTGGCGGGGTCCACGCCGTTCTCGCACTGCACGTTGTCGCCATCCGCGACGGCATCACCCGCGCTGTCGCCGCCACCGGTGGGGTTGGCCGCCGGGCCGCCGTCGCAGAAGGCCCCGGTCTTCGGGTCGATGCCGTCCTGGCAGTCGACGTTGTCGCCGTCCCCCGCCTGGCACATCTCCCCGTCCTGGCTGTTGTCGTCCACGCAGACCGCGCCGGTGGTCGGATCGATACCGTCCTCGCACTGCTCGCCGGCTCCCCCGCCCTGGTCCGCGGGGGGCAGCGACCGGTAGCTGTAGGTCTGGGTGTGCGGGTCGCCGATGTACCTCACCATGCCCAGGTCAAAGGGCGCTCGCCCGCCGCGAACGTCGAACTTCGCGCCGATCACACCGCTCTGGTGGGGAGCGACCAGCCCGGCCTGTCCGGTCGCGTACACGAACTCCAGGCGGTAGGCCTGCCCGGCGGGCACGGCGACCGCGAACGACCCGGTCGCGCCGATCGGCGCCGCGACGACCACCTGGCTCGCCTGGAGCACCCGGACGCCGGTGACCGTCCCGGGGAACCCGGCCAGCGCGAGTTGCCCGGTCAGGATCTGAGGGGCCGGCGCGCGAGAGGAGCAGGCGCCGAACACGACCATGACGACCGCGATGAAGCCAACCCTTCGCATGCCCTGCATGTACTCCATGATGCCACGCCTCCAGCTCGAGCTCTGCCGCCCGGCCATCGCCTCTCTGCCCGCCAGCGCAAGAGCGCACCGGCGCGCGCCGTCTCCATCTATTAGAGCCGCCAGCCCCGCCTGCGGTTGAAGAAGATGGGCGGCAGGTGCCCGCGCCCGCCTGTCCGGCCGAAATCCGGACGCGGCCGGAATCCGGACGGCGCCGCCCACCCAAGTGGCGGGAATCCGCCGATCTGCGCCCGGCACGCGCCGTGCTCTCTCCCTCGCGCAACCGTCCACGAGAGGAGCGATCATGAAGACACGTCTCGCCCTGGGCGCGCTCGGCTGCGCGCTCGCCACCCTCGCGGCCTGCGCCGCGAACCCCGCGCCCGCGGATCTCGACCCCGGCGCGTTGCCCGCGGACGCGGGCCAGCCGCCGGACCTCGCGCCATGCGAGGACCGCTGCGCGGAGGGCGCCAGTCGCTGCACCGAGACCGGCGCCCAGGTCTGCGGCACGTTCGGCGGCGCCCGGTGCCGCGACTGGGGGCCCGTGGCCGCGTGCCCCGCCGGGCAGAAGTGCGCCGGCGGGAGCTGCCTCGCGACGTGCGCGAGCGTGTGCGCCGCGGGGACGTACCGCTGCACACCCGACGGCGCCGGGCGCGCCGCGTGCGTCGAGGCGTCCGACGGCTGCTGGACCTGGGGCGCCGCCGTCGCCTGCCCGGGAGAGCCGGGGCAGCGCTGCTCGAACGGCGGGTGCGCCGCCGCCTGCGCCGACGAGTGCACCGCCGGCGCCCGCCAGTGCTCCGGTGACGCCTTCCAGGTGTGCGCCCGCGCCGCGGACGGCTGCGCCCGCTGGGGTGCGCCCACGCCGTGCGCGGCGACCGAGACCTGCTCGAACGGCGCCTGCGGCGCCACCTGCACGCACGAGTGCGTGGCCGGCGCCGTCGAGTGCGCCGGCCGGGCGGGCTACCGCCGCTGCGGCGATTTCGACGCCGACGCCTGCCTCGAGTGGGGCCCGGCGGCGCCGTGCCCGACCGGCACGGCCTGCTCGAGCGGGCAGTGCGCCCCGGCCTGCGTGGACGAGTGCGCGGCCGCGGGCGATCGGCGCTGCACGAGCTCCGGCACCGGCTACCGGGTGTGCGACGACCGGGCGGACGGCTGCCTGGCCTGGGCGCTCCCGATCCCGTGCCCGCCCGGAGAGGCCTGCAGCGGCGGCGCCTGCGTCGCGACCTGCGCCTGTGACCTCTACCGCGGCGTGTGCGAGCCGGGCGCCCCCGGCAGCGCGGCGCCGTGCGCCTGCGACCCCGACTGCGCCGGCGGCGTCGAGCCCTGCGGCGCCGACGGCCACTGCGACACGTGGTGCCCCGCCGGCCGCGACCCCGACTGCGCCTGCGCCTGCCAGTACAACGAGTACTGCGAGGCCGCGGCGCACTCGAGCACCGCGACCTGCGCCTGCGA
>DASXVK010000274.1:0-3245 GCA_036504295.1 Polyangia bacterium | reverse complement strand
GCCGCTCCTACACCAAGCACTTCGAGGTGGTGGGCTTCTGGGGCGGGTTCCACGGCAAGACCGGCGGCGTCCTCGGCCTGCTCGGCAGCGACTTCAAGTTCGGCCTCGGGCCGCTCATGCCGGGTACGTCGCTCGTGCCGTACCCGGACTGCTACCGCTGCCCCTTCAAGACGACGGTCGAGCAGTGCGGCCTGCTGTGCGTCGATTTCATGCGCGACGCCATCAAGAAGCAGACGACCGGCTCCATCGCCGCGATCATCGTCGAGCCGATCCAGGGCACCGCGGGCAACGTCATCCCGCCCGACGGCTTCCTCCAGGCGGTGCGCGATATCGCCCACGAGTACGGCGCCCTCTTCATCGCCGACGAGATGATCACCGGGTTCGGCCGCACCGGCCGGTGGTTCGGCACCGAGCATTTCGACGTCGTCCCGGACGTGATGACGATCGGCAAGGGGCTCGGCGCCGGGTTCCCGGTGACCGGGCTCGTCTCGCGCGACGACATCGTCGGCGCCGAGCCCTTCTCGAAGCCGAGCCACAGCTCGTCGTCGTACGGCGGCGGCCCGCTCGCGGCCACCGCCGCCTGGGCGACGGTCTCGGCGCTCGCGGAGGAGCGGCTCATCGAGAACGCCGCCGAGGTCGGGGCCAGGATGCTGGGCCGCCTGCGCGAGATGGCCGAGCACCACCCCATCATCGGCGACGTGCGCGGCCGCGGCCTCCTCATCGGCGTCGACCTGGTCAAGGACCGGGCCACCCGCGCGCCCATCGACAAGAGCACCTGCACCTGGATCTTCCTCGAGGGCGTGCGCCGCGGCGTGCTCAGCATGGCCTACGCGCCGCGGTGGCGGATCAACCCGCCGCTCACGATCACGTGGGAGCAGGCCGAGGAGGCGCTCGGCCTGATGGACGAGGTCTTTTCCGCCCTGGAGCAGCGGGGCGGCAAGGCGTAATGCATCTCACCTGGTGAGCCACTCATGACCGCACGACGAACGACCCGGCGCGTCACGGCCCCGAAGGGGACCCGCGCCGGCGGCGGGGCGAACGGACGGGCGAACGGGCACGGCGCGGCCAACGGCCACGGCAACGGCCGCACGAACGGGCACGGTGCGGCGGACAACCACCGCGCCCGGCGCCGCACCCCGGTCACGGCCGCGGCGCCGCTGCGGGGCGCCCTCATCGGCTTCGGCACCATCGCGGCGACGGGGCACGTCCCCGCCTACCTGCGCATGCCCGACGTCCGCATCGAGGCCGTGTGCGACATCACGCCCGCGCGCCGCGAGGCCGCGCAGCGGCTCATCCCCGGCATGCGGACCTACGGCTCGTACCCGGAGCTGCTCGCGGCCGAGAAGCTCGATTTCGTCGACATCGCGACCCCGCCCAACGTCCACGCCGAGATCGCCCACGCGGCGCTCGCCCAGGGGCTGCACGTCCTGTGCGAGAAGCCGCTCACGCTCGACAGCCGCAGCGCTCTCCGGCTGCTCGAGGCGGCGCGCCGGCACGGCCGGGTCGTGATGCCCTGCCACAACTACGTGCACGCCCCGGTCATCCGCGCGATGCGCGAGATCATCGGCGCGGGGACCATCGGCACGGTGCGCTCGGTGACGCTGTCCACCTTCCGCCCCACCCACGCGCGCGGCGTGCCCGAGTGGAACCCCCACTGGCGGCGCGACCCCAAGCTCGGCGGCGGCGGCATCCTGATGGACCACGGGCCGCACAGCTGCTACGTGATGTTCCTCCTGATGGGCGGGTACCCGACGGCGGTGTCGGCGCGCGGCTTCACGCTCGACCCCGAGTACCTGACCGAGGACAACAGCGAGATGACGTTGCGGTTCCCGCACGGCATCGCCCAGCTCCACCTGTCGTGGACCGCCGCGCTCCGGCGCGTGGTGTACACGGTCCATGGCACCACCGGCGCCCTCGTCGTCGCCGACGACGCGCTCGAGATCGTCACCCCCGCGGGCGTCGAGCGCCGCTCGATCCGCTCGCGGTTCGAGGACGCCTCGCACAGCACCTGGTTCGCGCCGCTCTTCGCCGAGTTCCGGCAGGCCATCGACACGCGCACGCCGGTGCCGGTGCAGGCGCGCGAGGCGGCGTTCACCATGGGCATCCTCGAGAGCGCCTACCGCTCGGCCTCACAGAACGGCCGCGAGCAGCCGCTCGACCCCACCGCGATCGGCGGGCGTCCCCGCCGGGCCCGCCCCGCCGTGATCGCCGAGACCCCGAACTAGTCGATGCGCGCCTTCCCCTGGCTCTCCGTCGTCCCGCTCGCCACGATCTTCGTCGCGTTCTGGGTCGGGCTCGGCGTCTTCGCCCTGCTCGCCGCCGCCCGCGGGCGCCCCAAGACCGAGCGCATCGAGAAGCACGGCGGCTCGGTCCTCCTGAGCTCCTTCGCCGGCGAGTACGCCGTGTGGTTCCTCAGCCAGCCGGTGAAGCTCTGCACGAAGCTGCGGATCCACCCCGACGTCCTGTCGTGGGCCGGGCTGCTGCTCACCCTCGCCGCGGTCCCGGCCCTCGTGCTCGGGCACTTCGGGCTCGGCGGCTGGCTCTTCATGCTCGGCGCCATGCTCGACAGCATGGACGGCACCGTGGCCCGCAACCTCGGCATCGCGGGCGACTCGGGCGAGTTCCTCGACGCGGTGCTCGACCGCGTCGCGGACATGAGCATCTTCCTCGGGCTCCTCTACTACTACCGCGACCGCCTCGGCGCCGCGGCGCTCATCGCGGTCGCGCTCTGCGCCTCGACGATGATCAGCTACATGCGCGCGAAGGCGGAGGCGATGAACATCGACTGCCCGCGCGTCGTCCTGCGGCGGCCCGAGCGCGTCGTCTACCTCGGCTGCGGCATGGCGATGGCGCCGGTGCTCGCGGCCTTCCTCGAGCCGGGCGCGGCGCACCCGGTGTACCACCTCACGCTCGTCGCCGTCGGCCTCATCGCCGTCCTCGGCACCGCGGGCACCGTCCGCACCGGCATCAACGCCCGTCGCGCCCTGCGGGAGCGCGACGCGGCGGCCCGCGAAGCGGCGGCGTAGGCCGAGCCGCTCAGGCCGCCGCGCCGCCTACCCGCCAGGCCGCCGCGCAGCCTACCCGCGGACGCCCAGGTGCGCGGCGATGCTCTCGGCCGCGCCGAGGTGCTCGCGAAGCACCGGCAGCGTCTTTCTCGCCAGGGCGTGCAGGTTCGGGTTCTGTGTCGCCCGCGAACCCTGCCGCACGGCGGCGAGGTCCGTCCGGTGCTCGTGCACCATGAAGTG
>DASXVK010000273.1:0-1904 GCA_036504295.1 Polyangia bacterium | reverse complement strand
TGAGCCGAGCGGCACGCGAGGCTCGACGTTGCCTGAGCCGAGCGGCACGCGAGGCTCGACGTTGCCTGACGCGAGCGGCACGCGAGGCTCGACGTTGCCTGAGGCCGACGCGCTCGCGCGCCTGATCGCGCTGCGCGCCCTCCCCGAGCGGCTCGTCGCCGGCGTCTCCTCCGGCACGAGCGCCGACGGCATCGACGTGGCGCTCTGCCGCATCACCGGCGCCGGCGCGGGCGTGCGGGTGGTGGTCGCCGCGTTCGCGACGGTGCCGTTCGCCCGGCCGCTCGCGCGCCGCATCTTCGCGCTCTCGGGCGCCGACGCGTCCGAGCTGTGCGAGCTCGACGTCCTGCTCGGCGAGGCGTTCGGCGACGCCGTGCTGGCGGTCGCGGCCCAGGCCGGCCTCGCCCGCGGCGACCTGCACCTGGTCGGCTCCCACGGGCAGACGGTCGCCCACCAGCCCCGCTCGGCGGGCCGGCACGGCGCCACGCTACAGATCGGCGAGGCCGCGAACATCGCCGAGCGCGTCGGCGTCCCCGTCATCTGCGACTTCCGGGTTCGCGACGTGGCCGCCGGCGGCGAGGGCGCACCGCTCGTGCCGCTCGTCGACAGCCTGCTCTTCCGCGACCCGGGCCGCACGCGCGCGCTGCAGAACATCGGCGGCATCTCCAACGTCACCGTCGTGCCGCGCGCCGGCGGCGACGCCTTCGCGTTCGACAACGGGCCGGGGAACATGACGCTCGACGCCGTCGCCCGCACCGCGACGGGCGGCGCCGAGAGCTACGACCGCGACGGCGCCCGCGCCGCCCGGGGCCGGGTCGATGACGCGCTGCTCGCGCGCCTGCTGCGCCACCCCTTCCTCGCGCTGCCGCCGCCGAAGTCCACCGGCCGCGAGGCCTTCGGTCGCACCTTCGTCGGCCCGCTGCTCGACCGCTACCGCGGCCACCTCGACGACCTCCTGGCGACGCTGACCCTCTACACCGCCCGCACCATCGCCGACAGCTACGCGGCCTTCGTCACGCCCCGCGCGCCGCTCGACGAGGTGTACGTCTCCGGCGGCGGCGTGCACAACCACACGCTGATGGCGCACCTCGCCCGCCTGCTCGCGCCGGTGCCGGTGCGCTCGCTCGCCGACCTCGGCTTCGACCCCGACGGCAAGGAGGCGGTCGCGTTCGCCGTGCTCGCGAACGAGACGCTCTTCGGCCACCCCGGCAACGTCCCCGCCGCGACCGGCGCCGCCGGGCCGCGGGTGCTGGGCAAGATCGTGCTCGCCTGACCCGCGGGCAGATTGAACAGGGAGGCGAGGAGACGGGGAGAGGGACTGGGTTGGGTTGTGCCGAGCACGCCAGGGCAGCTCTCCTCGCGCTCGGCAGAACCAAAACCAAAGAGGCTCCCCGTCTCCCCGACTCCCTGTTGAGCCTTCCTACTTCTGCAGCTCGCCCAGATCGCCCGCCAGCTCGTCGAGGAGTCCGCGGATCTCGCCCGCGCCCAGCTCGGAGCGCTGGCGGTACGCCTCGATCTCCTGGCGCACCTTCTCGGCCCACTGCCGCTGGGCGCGGATGCGCGAGTGCAGCAGGATGATCTCGGCGTCGCGGTCGCCGAGCTGCATGTTGAGGTCCTGCACGCGCGCCTCGAGACCGCCGCGCCCGGTCGCCGGCGAATCGCCCTTCAGGCGATCGACCTCCAGCAGCGAGAGCTGGAGCTCCTCGTTCTTGCGGTCGAGCTCCGCCTGGAGCTCCGTCAGGCGCGCGTCGGCGCCCTCGCCGCCCGCGCCGGCCGCGCGCGCCGCCTGGCTCAGCACCTCCTCGAAGTCGGCGAGCCGCTCCACCTCGGCGCGCAGGTCGTCCTCGAGCGTCTCGAGGCGTCCGCCGAGCTCGACGATCTGGCGCGCCTGGACGCCGTTCGACGCT
>DASXVK010000272.1:0-17164 GCA_036504295.1 Polyangia bacterium | reverse complement strand
TCTTCGAGTACGAACGCGCGCTGCAGCTCGACCCCGACCAGGCCGACGCCCGGCGGAACCTGGCCGCCGCGCGGCAGGCGGCGGAGCGATTCGGCAAGGACCGCGTCGAGGGCACCCTGCGCGACCCGTTCTGGGTCCGCGCCGTGACCTCGATGACGCGGGCGCATCTCCTGTGGCTCTTCCTCGCCGTCTACTACCTGTGCTTCGCCGCGGTCATCGCGCTGCGCTATGTCCCGCCGTCGCTCAAGCGCGCCGCCCTCGGCACCGCCGCGGCCTTCCTCGGCCTGGCCGCCGCGCTCGCGGGCACGCTCTTCTTCGGCCGCCTGGCCTACGAGCGCCTCGTGCACGTCGGCGTCGTGCTGCCCGACGAGGTCGCGGTCAAGGACGGCCCCGGACCCGGCAGCCGCGGCGCCTTCGAGCTGCACGCCGGTCTCAAGGTCCGGCTCCTCGAGCAGGACCAGGAGTGGATCCGCGTGCGGCTGCAGAACGGGCTCGAGGGGTGGATGCGGGAAGCGGACCTCGGGAAGTTGTAGCGGCGGGCTCGCAGCACCCATGTCGCGCAATTCCGTCGCGAAGCGATGATCGCGGGGGGGATGGCTGGGCATGTGGTCCAGCGCCGTCGACCCGCGACGGTTTCGCGGGCGATGGGTGCCGCGCGACCTCGCCGCGACCCGTTCTCGGACCACCGCGTTGCCCCTGCGCATCAGACCCGAGCAGCGGGTTGGGGTCTTGGTCATGGGTCGGCGGTCGGGCGGGTGATGGCGTGCACGGTGCTCCTGGCGGTGGGGTGCGGGGGGCCAGCGGCGCCCTTGCAACCGGCACTCCTCGGCCGTGACGCTGCTGCGCCGGAGTCCGGCGCGAGCGGCGCGCCGGACGCCAGCTTGGAGGACGCGCTGATCACGTCCACGGCCAGCGACGCGCCGGCGCGAGACGCGGGTGCGGCGGGGGCGGATGGGGCGACGCAGCCGTGGGATGCGTCCGACGCCGCCGCCGTGCCGGATGCCGCGCCCGACGCGACCGGCGATGCCGCCGCGGACGGCGACCTGGCGGACGGCGGCGCCGCCGACGCGGCGCCCGGCGACGCGGCCGCGCCGTGCGTCCCGGGGCCGCCGCCCGCGCGCGGGGTGCGCTGGGGCGCGTCGGCCATGGCCGAGCTCGGCGGCATCGTCTACTTCACGGCCGATGATGGGGTCCACGGGCTCGAGCTGTGGCGCTCGGGCGGGACCGCCGCCGGCACGACGCTCGTCGCCGACCTCCTCCCCGGGAGCGCCGGATCAGGGCCGTCCAGCCTCGTCGCCTACCGCGGCGCGCTGTTCTTCAGCGCGGCCTATCAGACGCCCTACAGCTCGCAGATCTACCGCCTCGACCCCTGACCGCCGCGGCCTCGAGCGGTCAGGACGCGGTGCGCCACCCCGCGCCGCCCCGCACCACGCGCCCCTCGCGCTCGAGCTTGAGCAGGTGCGCGCGGAGCGAGCGCGCGGCGAAGGGCCACATCGGGGGCGGCGTGTCGGCGTAGACCTCGGGGAGCAGCTCCTCCTCGGCGCGCGCGACCGGGCGCAGCGCGCCGAGCAGGCGGGCCTCGCGCTCGAGGCGGTGGGCGAGCGTCGCCTCGAGCCGGGCGCGCACGCTGCGCGTCGGCAGGCCGTGGGCCGGCAGGAGCAGCCGGGCGTCGAGGTCGCGGGCGCGGCGCAGCGACTCGAGGTAGGCGGCCATGTCGCCGCCGTCCTCGGGGTCGACGATGATGAAGCCGAGCGTCGCGACGAGGTCGCCGGCGAGGAGCGCGCGGGTCTCCTCCTCGAAGAACGCGAGGTGGCCCGGGCAGTGGCCGGCCGTGAGCACCGCCCGCAGCCGTCGCGGCGGATCGCCGCCGAGCGTGAGCACCTCGCCGTCGGCGAGCGCGCGGCTCACCGGGACCCGCCCCGCGAGCCGCGCCGCGGTCGCGGCGTGCGCCAGGATCGGCAGCCGGTGGCGCGCGGCGAGCGCGGCCGCGCCCCCGACGTGGTCCGGGTGGTCGTGCGTGAGCAGGACCGCGCACGGCCGGGCGCCCTCGCCCACGAGGCGCGCGAGCAGCCCGTCGAGCACGGCCTGCTCCGCCGGGTCGGGCGCGCCGGGATCGACGATGACGAGCTCGCGGGCGCCGACGACGTAGCAGTTCGTCTGCGTCGCCGGCGGCAGCGTCGGGGTCGTGAGCGGCACGAGGAGGAGCCCGGGCGCGAGCTCGTTGCGCCGCACCGCCTCGTCGGCGGCCGTGGCCGCCGGCGCGGCCGCGAGCCGCGCGAGGTCGGCGCCGTCGGCCGCGAGCACCCGCAGCGCCGCCAGCACCGGCGCGGGCAGCAGCACCTCGGCCCGGCGCCACTGCGCGAGCGCGGCGGCGGGCCGGACCCACTCGCCGCTGGTGAGCTCGCCCGGGATGACGGTCGCGGTCGCGCCCGCGGGCAGGCGCGCGACGAAGTAGTGGGTGTCGTAGCGCAGTGGCAGGTACTCGGGGGTGATCCAGCGACCCGCGGGCAGCAGCGCCGCGCCGTCCACCGCGAGCCCGAGGTCGCGCAGCAGCGCGGCGAATTCGAGCTCGCCGGCGAGCAGCGCCCGGCGCGCCGCCGCCAGCTGCGGCGCCGGCGGAAGCGCGGCGCCGGTGCCGAGCAGGATCCCGGTCTCCTCGAAGAGCTCGCGCGCGGCGCACGCGCACGCCGCGGCGGCCGCGGGCGCGGCCCCGACGACCGGGACCGCGCCGTCCGTCGCGTCCTCGCACCCGCCGGGGAAGCCGCTGAAATCGCCGAGGAATCGCTGCGCCGCGCCGCGCCGCACGAGGTACACCTCGGGGCCCTCCGGCGCCGCGGAGGGTCCGGCGGCGGGCGCCTCCTCGGTGGGTGGCCGGAGCACGATCACGGCGGCAGCAGGCACCGGCGCGGCGTATTGCATCTGAGTACCTATACAAAAGCGCGTGACCGCAGCAAGGCTCGGATGTACACTATTTATCAGGAACGCGTGGGAGCCGGGATGGTTAGCGTCACGGCGCGCAAGATCCGGGATCACAGTCGGGAGCGCCCCGGGGTCGGCGTGGGCCGGACGTACACCGGGTTCCTGATCTCGTACCCCGTGGTGGGGCGCGGCATGGTCATATTCCGCGACCCGCACGGCCACCGGATGATCACGACGGCGGTCAAGCGGATCCTCGGCGAGCCGGAGGGCGGCTCCATCTACGTCGAGACCGAGAACAGCGTCTACCGGCTCACGTTCCACGCCGACGCGCGGCAGCTCCCCGAGGCGCCGGCGCCGGCGGTGCGCAAGACGCTGACGTAGGCAGGGCCTCCAGCATGGCAACCCTCCGGGTCACAAACGTCCCGGACGCGCTGCACCGCGAGATCCACGCGTACGCGAGACGTCGGGGGCGCTCGGTTCGCGACGTCGTCATCGATGCGTTGGGCCGCGAGATCCAGCGGGACGAGTTCCGGGTGCGACTGGGCAAGCGGCAGCCCGTGGACCTCGGTCGCCCCGCGGCGCGTTCGCTCGAGGAGGTGAGGTCCGAGCGTGAGCCGCAGCTGGGGTGCCGTACACAACGTGAGGCTGTCGTGACGCCCGGGCTGCCCGGCGGAGCCGGCGGGCCTACTCGTCGCCGACGCGGACGAGCACGCACTTGAGGTAGCGCCCCTCCGGGAACGCCGGCGGCAGGGGGTGGTCGGCGCCCATCGAGCGGATCTCGAGCACCTGCACGCGGCGGTGGGCGTCCTGGGCGGCGCCCGCCAGCATGCGCTCGAAGTCGCTCTCGCCCACGTGCTGCGAGCAGGAGCACGTCATCAGCAAGCCGCCGTCGGCGATCACGCCCAGGGCGAGGGCGTTGAGGCGGCGGTAGCCCTTGAGGGCCGGCTCGAGGTCCTTGCGCGCGCGGGCGAACTTCGGCGGGTCGACCACGCAGACGTCGTAGGCGCGGGGCTTCGCCCCCTCGAGGAAGCGGAAGACGTCGGCCTCGACGGTGGTGAGCGGGCCGAGGCGGTTCAGGGCGGCGTTGGCCTCGGCGCGCTCGAGGGCGCGCGGCGAGACGTCGACGGCGGTCACCGCGGCGGCGCCGCCCTTGAGCGCCATCAGGCCGAAGCCCCCGGCGTAGGTGTAGCAGTCGAGCACCTTCGCGCCCTGGCACAGCTCGCCGAGGCGGCGGCGGTTCTCGCGCTGATCGACGAAGAGGCCGGTCTTCTGGCCCGACAGCGGCGCCACCTCGAGGGTGAGGCCGTTCTCGCGGCAGGTCACGGTCTCGCGGTGCTCGCCGCGCACGACGCGCGGCGCCACGGCGAAGCCCTCGAGCGCGGCGAAGCCGCCCGGCGAGACCTCGAAGATGGTCCGCGGCTTGAGGACCTTCTCGAGCGCGTCGAGGATGATGGCCTCGCGCTGGAACATGCCGAGCGAGCTGAGCTGGACGGCGAGCGCGTCGCCGTAGGCGTCGATGGTGAGGCCGGGCAGCCCGTCGCCCTCGCTGTTGACCACGCGGAAGGCGTCGGTGCCCTCGCCGGGCAGGCCGACGCGCTGGCGGAGCTGCACCGCGGCGGTGATGCGGCGCTCGATCAGCGCGGCGTCGACGGCCTCGTCGCGGCGGGTCAGCAGGCGCACGCGGATCTGCGAGCGCGGGTTGATGAGGCCGCGCCCGATGTAGCGGTTCTCGTGGTCGCGGACCTCGACCACCTGGCCGGGCTCGACCTCGCCCTCGACGGTGGCGATGGCGTCGGAGTAGACCCAGGGGTGGCCGAACCAGATGGGCTTGGCGTGCCCGCGACGGAGGATGATCTTGGTCATGGGAAGCTCGTACGACTTGCGGAGGCAGTCGAAAGGGGGAGCTTGGCCGATCCGCCGCGGTTTCACAACCTCCATCGCCCCCGGCCGCGGCCGCCGAGGCGTCGGCGGCGCCACCTGTGCTACGTTGCCCCCGACCCGACCGGGCCACGGAGAGACGAGCGCGTGCGCGGAGCGACCGAGAGCGGGAAGGAGCGGGCCCGCCACCGCGCCGTGCTCCTCGTGCTCGGGGCCGCGCTGCTCGGCGGGGGCGCGCTGCTCGGCGGGGCCGGCGGCCGCGCGCGGCGGCCCGCGCCCGGGGCGCCGGCGGCGGTGCCGGCGGCCCCGGCCATGCCCGCGTCCGCGCCCGTCGCGCCCGCCGCGCCCGCGGCCGCGGTCACCGCGCTCCTGGGCGAGGCCGCGCGGGCCGAGCTCGCCGTGGGCGGCCTCGTCATCGACCTCGGCACGCCGGACCAGCACAAGTACACCCGCGGGGGCTGGCGCACCGGCTGGGGCGCGCCCCGCACCGTCGACGGCGTGACCGCCGCGGCGGTCCAGGCCCGGCGCGCGCGGCTCGGGGCCCTGCTGCTCGACGGCGAGGCGCCGCTCGCGGTGGCGGTGCGGTTGCGCGCCACGGCCGCCGGCCAGCGGCTCGCGCTGACGCTGAACGGCGTCGGGCTGGGCGAGCAGCCGGTGGGCGCGGCCTGGAGCACGCTCACGTTCCCGGTCCCGGCCGCCGCCCGCCGCGCCGGCCCGGCCGAGCTGACGCTCGACTTCGCGGGCGAGGCCACCGCGCCCGCCGAGGTCGACACGGTCGTGCTGCGCACCGGCGCTGCCACCGCCGCGCCGCTCCTCGGCCCGCGGGTGATGCCGCTGCGCCTCGGCGCCGGCGCCCGGCGCAGCCTGCTCGCCCCGACCCCGCGGCGCTACTCCTTCTACCTCGCGGTGCCCGCGCAGGCCACGCTGCGCTTCGAGTACGGCGCGCGCGATCCGGTCCAGTTCGTCGTGCGCGCGCACGTCGACGGGCGGCCGGCGCGCGAGCTGTTCCGGGCGGTCGCGGCGCCCGGCGCGTGGCGCCGCGCCGAGGTGCCGCTCGGCCAGCTCGGCGGGCTCACCGCGCGCCTCGACCTCGCCACCGAGGGGCCCGACGGCGTCGCGGGCTGGGCCGAGCCGGAGCTGCTCGCGCCCGCGCCCGCGCCGTTCGCCGCCGGCCCGCGCGGGGCGCCGGCGCGCAGCGCCATCGTCGTCGTGATGGACGCGACCCGGGCCGGGCTCTTCCCGGCCTACGACCCGCGCAGCCCGATCGACGCCCCGGCCTTCGCCCGCCTCGCCGGCGAGGGCACGCTGTTCGAGCAGGCCTACGCGAACGCGAACTGGACCAAGCCCTCGGGCGCGACCCTGATCACCGGCCTCTACCAGGCGCGCCACGGCGTGCGCAGCCACCGGGACCGGATGGCCGCGGACCTCGTGCAGATCGGCGCGCGGCTCCAGCGCGACGGGGTGCGGGCGGCCTACTTCACGGCCAACCCGCAGGTCGGCCCGACCTTCGGCTTCGGCGCGGGCTGGGACCACGCGCGCGGCTACCGCGAGGTGAACCCGAACGCGGCGACCTGGCAGGTGAAGCCGGAGCCCGACGAGATCTTCGGCGACGCCCTCGCCTGGATCAAGGCGCACCGCGGCGAGCGCTTCTACGTCCACCTGCACACGATGGGGGCCCACGCACCCTACCGCTCCCGCGCGGGCTGCACCGAGCGCTACCGCCCCGCGCCCTACGCCGGCGGCCTCGGCGCCGCGGTCACGCCGCGGCAGATCCTCGGCATCGTGAACGGCTTCACGCCGCTGCCCGCGCCGGCGGACCGCGCCTGGATCCAGGCCCTCTACCAGGGCGAGGCCGACTGGCACGATCGCGCGCTCGGCCGCTTCGTCGACGAGCTGCGGGCCGCGGGCCTGCTCGACACCACCCTGCTGGTCGTGACCGCGGATCACGGCGAGGACACCGGCGAGCACGAGCTCTACGGCCACGGCTGGTCGGTGCACGAGGAGGAGGCGCGCGTGCCGCTGCTGCTGCGCGCCCCCGGGCTCGTCCCGGCCGGGGCGCGCGCGGCCGCGCCGGCCGAGCTGGTCGACGTCGTCCCCACGATCCTCGACGCGCTCGGGCTCGCCCCGCAGCCTGGCCTCGACGGCGTGTCGCTCCTCGCCACCCTGCGCGGGGCGCCGGAGGCGAACCCCGGCTACGCGCTCACCGAGCACACGCTCGGCTACCCCGCCTACGGCCTGCGCCGTGGGCGCCACACGCTCATGGTCGTCGACGAGGAGCTCCAGGTGCCCGAGCCGCCGCCGCCGCCCGGCGCCCGCTGGCTACCGGCGCGGGTGGTGCGCCCGGGCACGCGGCTCTTCGACCGCGCCACCGATCCGGGCGAGGAGCGGCCGCGCGCCGATCTCCCGATCGCCCGGCGCGCGCTCGAGGTGCTGCTCGGCGAGGGGCTCGCGACCCCGCCCAAGGCGCAGCGCGCCGCGGGCGTCGCCGGGGGCGCGACCTTCACGAGCGGCAGGGCCGTCATCGACCCGGCGCTCAAGCGGCAGCTGGAGGCCCTGGGCTACCTCGGGGAGTGAGGGGCCCCAAGCGCCCGGCGGCGATCCGTGTTTGACGGCGGTGAGCCCCACGATCCTTGACCCCGACGCGCCCGCACCGGGCGCCGGCGCCCGGTTGTGCTATCTTTCCGGCCGACGGAGACGAACGGGTGCGCACGGCGACAGCGACGCTGGAGGCCATGGGGCACGGTGCGCCGTAGGGCTCCGCTCCGGCGGGCGCTCGTCGCCCTCTGCGCCCTCGGCGTCCTCGCCGCGCCCGCGGCCGCCTGGGCCTACGTCGGGCCCGGCGCCGGCATCGCGTTCCTCGGCACCGCGGTGGCGCTGTTCGTCGCCGTGCTCCTCGCGCTCGCGGGCGTGCTCACGTGGCCGTTCCGCCACGTCTACCTGCTGCTCACGCGGCCGCGGCCCGCGCGGCCGGCGCGCGCCCGCCGCGTCATCGTCGTCGGGCTCGACGGCCTCGACCCGGAGCTGTGCCGCCGCTTCATGGCCGAGGGCAAGCTGCCCGCGCTGAGCCGTCTCGCGGCGCAGGGCACGTTCCGCGAGCTGCGCACGACCTGCCCGGCGATCTCGCCGGTGGCGTGGAGCTCGTTCGCGACCGGCGTCGACCCGTCGAAGCACGGCATCTTCGACTTCTTCACCCGCGACCCGCGCACCTACCAGCCCGTGCTCTCGTCGGTCGTCATCCGGCCGCCGGCGCGCGAGCTGCGGCTCGGCCCCTACCGGCTGCCGCTCGGCAAGCCGCGCCTCAAGGGGCTGCGCAAGAGCGTCTCGTTCTGGAAGATCCTCGGCCAGCACCGGGTGCCGTGCTCGATCCTGCGGGTGCCGCTCACCTTCCCGGCCGAGCGCTTCGACGGCCGCCTGCTCGCCGGCATGTGCGTGCCGGACCTGCTCGGCACCCAGGGCAGCTTCACCGCCTACGGCACGGCCGCGGCGGCGCGGCCCGACGCCGGCGGGGCGCAGGTGCGCGTCACGGTCGCGGGCGGGCGCGTCGCGACCGCGCTCGCGGGCCCGCCGAACCCCCTGCGCGCCGACGGCGCGCCGCTCAGCCTGCCGCTCACCGTGCAGCTCCAGCCGGACGGCGGCGCCGAGCTGCGCCTCGGCCCCGAGCGGGTCGTGCTCACGCCCGGCCGCCTCAGCGACTGGGTCCCGGTCGCGTTCCCGCTCGGCCTCGGCCTCAAGCTGCGGGGCATGTGCCGCTTCCGCCTCGGCGCGGCGGACCCGTTCCAGCTCTACGCGAGCGCCATCCACCTCGATCCCGGGCAGCCGGCGCTGCCGCTGTCGCACCCCTTCATCTTCTCGGTCTTCCTCGCGAAGCTGTGCGGGCGCTACGCCACCCTGGGCCTGGCCGAGGACACCTGGGCGCTCAGCGAGGGCGCGCTCGACGAGGCCGGCTTCCTCGAGCAGCTGCGCGCTTACGAGGCCGAGCGCGAGGCGCTCTTCTTCGAGGTGCTCAAGCGCACGCGCCGCGGCGTGCTCACGTTCGTCTTCGACGGCACTGACCGCGTGCAGCACATGTTCATGCGCCGCCTGCCGGCGCCGGGCACCGCGCCGGTCGACGCGGCCGCGGGCGCCATCGAGGCGACCTACCGCCGCATGGACGCCCTGCTCGGGCGCGTGATGGACGAGGTCGACGTCGCGGACCCGCGCAACGTCCTCGTCGTGGTCTCGGACCACGGCTTCAAGCCCTTCACGCGGCAGGTCAACCTCAACGCCTGGCTGCGCGCGGCCGGCTATCTCACGCTCGCGGACGGCGCGGCCGGGGGCGAGTGGCTCGCGGGCGTCGACTGGGCGCGCACCCGCGCCTTCAGCCTCGGGCTCGCCGGCATCTACCTCAACGTGCGCGGCCGCGAGGCCAAGGGGATCGTGGAGCCGGGCGCCGCGGCGCGCGACCTCGCCGACGAGATCGCCGGCAAGCTGCGCGGCCTCGTCGACGCCGAGGAGGGCGGGGTCGCGATCCGCGACGCGTACCCGACCCACCGCCGCTACCACGGCCCGTACGCCGAGGACGGCCCCGACGTCCTCGTCGGCTACGCCGCGGGCTGGCGCGCGTCGTGGCAGGGCGCCCGCGGCATCGTGGCCGGCCCGGTGTGTGCGCCCAACGACAAGGCCTGGAGCGGCGACCACTGCATCGATCCCGACCTCGTCCCGGGCGTGCTCTTCGCCAGCCAGCCCCTCGGCGACGACGGGGCCGACCCGTCCATCACCGACCTCGCGCCGACGCTGCTCGACTACTTCGGCGTGGCCGCGCCCGCGCACATGGACGGCCGGAGCCTGCTGCGATGAGGCGCGCCGGCGCCGTCGCGCTGACGCTGGCGCTCGCCGCCGTCGCGGCCGCCGGCTGCCGCCGCCCGCCGCCCCCGGCCGCGGTGCGCCGCGTGCTCGTCCTCGGCATCGACGGCATGGACCCGCAGCTCCTGCAGCGCTTCATGGCCGAGGGCCGCACGCCCCACCTCAAGGCGCTCGCGGCCCGCGGCGCGTTCGTGCCGCTCGAGAGCACCGTCCCGCCCCAGAGTCCGGTCGCCTGGTCGACGGTGATCACCGGCACCGGCCCCGAGCAGCACGGCATCTTCGACTTCGTGCACCGCGACCCGCGCGCGCTCGCGCCGGCGCTCTCCATCGCGCGCGTGAGCGAGCCGAAGCACGTCCTGCGCCTCGGGCGCCTGGCCCTGCCGCTCGGCGGCGGGCGCGTGGAGCAGCTCCGCCGCGGCGCCTCGTTCTGGGAGCTCCTCGAGGGGCAGGGGGTCGCGGGGACGGTCCTCAAGATGCCGGCGAACTTCCCGCCCGACGAGCGCTGGCGCAGCCGCACCCTCGCCGGCATGGGCACCCCGGACCTGCTCGGCACCTACGGCACGTTCCAGCTCCTGACGGACGACCCCGCCTTCACCGGCCGCGAGCTGCGCGGCGGGATCGTGCACCAGCTCGACTTCGGCGCCGGCCAGCGCGCGGCGGCGCGGCTGACCGGCCCGCCGGACCCCTTCTCGGCGCAGCGCGCCCCGCTCACGCTGCCGGTCGAGGTCGCGGTCGACCGCGCGAACGGCGTCGCCCTCGTGCGCCTCGGCGACGAGCAGCGCCTGCTCACGCCCGGCGAGTGGAGCGACTGGGTGCCGGTCGCCTTCAGCCCGCCGCTCGGGCGCAGCATGCACGGCATGGTGCGGCTCTTCCTCCGGTCGCTCGCGGGGCAGGTCGTGCTCTACGTCAGCCCCATCAACCTCGACCCGCTCGACCCCGCGCTGCCGCTCGGCTCGCCCGCGGGCTACCCGGCGGAGCTCGCGCGCGCCGTCGGCCGCTTCCACACCCTTGGCATCCCCGAGGACACCAAGGCCCTCGCCGCCGGCGTCTTCACCCCCGAAGACTTCCTCGCCCACGCGCGGCAGATCCTCGCCGAGAGCGAGCGCCTCGCGCGCTACGAGCTGCGCCGCTTCGACCGCGGCGTGCTCTTCGTCTACTTCTCGACCATCGACGAGACCAGCCACGTCTTCTACCAGTTCCGCGGCCTCGAACCCTCTCTGGCGCCCAAAGAGGGCCTGTACCCCGAGGTCATGCCCGCCCTCTACGCGCGCGTCGATGCGATCGTCGGCGACCTCGTCCGCGCCGCCGGCGAGGACACGCTGGTCCTCGTCCTCTCCGACCACGGCTTCGCCCCGTTCGACCGCAAGGTCGGCCTCAACACCTGGCTCGCGCGGCGCGGCTACCTCGCCCTGCGTACAGCCGCGGACGGGCCGGCCCCCGGCGCCGGCCCTCTGGGGCACATCGACTGGCCGCGCACTCAGGCCTACGCGCTCGGCCTCAACGGCCTCTACCTCAACCTGCGCGGCCGCGAGGCGCAGGGCGTGGTGCCGCCCGAGGAGCGCGCCGAGGTGCTTGCGCGCCTGCGCCGCGAGCTCGAGGCCTTCGTCGACCCCGAGACCGGCGCCCGCGTCATCCTGAGCGCGCGGCCGCCGGCCGTGGGCGCCGACCCGGAGCGCGCCCCGGACCTCATCATCGGCTACGACCGCGGCTACCGCGTCGCCGACGACTCGGCCATCGGCGGCGTCGGCGACGAGATCATCACGCCGAACCGCGACGTGTGGAGCGCCGATCACTGCATGGACCGCGACGTCGTACCCGGCGTCCTCGTCACGAGCCGCCCGCTCGCCGCCGGCCGGGGGGCCGGCCTCGTCGACGTGGCGCCGACGATCCTGCGGGCGCTCGGCGTGGCGCCGCCGCCCGCGATGACCGGCCGCGACCTGTTTGCCCCGGCGCCCGCCGCGCCGCCCAAGGAGCCCCCGCGATGAGCGCCTTTCAGGGGGGGGCTCTGCCCGCCCCCCCTCGACGGGCCACGCCCGTCGAGCCTCCCCCTCACCGCGCGCTCCCCGCGCGATCTTCGGCGCCCGCCGCGCCAACACAGGAGCCCCCGCGATGAGCCTCAAGCCCCCGAAGGACCTCCGCGAGCGCCTGGCGGCCGCCGCCACGCAGCACGGCTACGACTCGCCGGGCGCGCTCTTCGAGACGCTGCTGCGGCGCGGGCTCGCCCCGCACGAGCAGCCCGGCGATCCCCCGGCGCTCGACGCCCGGCTCACGGCCGTCGCCGCCCGCCGCGGCTACGCCAGCCGCGACGAGCTCGTCGAGCACCTCGTCGAGCAGGGCCTGCGGCCGCTCGAGTCCGCCGCGGACACGGGCGAGGTCGCGGCGCGCCTCAAGGGGCTCGGCTACATCGAGTGACATGGGCGCCCTCGGCTACAGCCTCCGCCGCGCGCTCGAGCTGGCCTGCTGGCCGCTCGACCGGCTGCCGGCCGTGGCCGGGCTCACGCTGCTGTCGCTGTGGGGCGGGGTGGCGCTGCTCTTCCTCGTCGGGCGCCTGACGAACCAGCCGCGCCTCGGCCGCGCCCGCGACCGCATGAGCGCCGCGCTCTACGAGCTGCGCCTCTTCTGGGACGCGCCCGGCGACCTGGCCCGCGCCTTCGGCCGCTTCCTCGCGGCGGCGGCGCGCTACCTCGCGCACCTCGCGCCGGCCATGGCGCTGCTGGCCGCGCCCTTCGGCCTCGTCTACCTGCACCTCGACGCGCGCTACGGCACGGCCCCGCTGCCGCTCGGCGAGCCCGCCATCGTGCGCGTCGCGCTCGCCCCGGGGGTCGACGGCGGGCCGCTCCAGGCGGAGGTGGACGGCCGCGCGGTCGCGGTCACCGCCCCGCCGCTCGTCCTCGCCGCCGAGGGCGCCGTCTACCTGCGCGTCGAGCCCCGCGCCGCCGGCCGCCACCGCCTCGGCCTGCGCCTCGGCGGCGTCACCGTGGCGAAGGAGCTCGCGGCCGGCGCGACGGCCGGGCCGGTCCACGCCGCCCGCGCCCGCGGGGCGGCGGTGCTGTGGGCGCCGGGCGTCGAGCCGCCCCTGCCGGCCGGGCCCATCGCCGCGGTCGAGGTGCTCCACCCCGCGCGCCCCGAGCGCTACCTCGGCCTGCCGTGGTGGCTCTACGCGCTCCTCGTGTCGACCGCGATCGCCTTCGCCCTGCGGCGCCCCGCCGGCGTCGTGCTCTGAGGTGCCCAGGAGGTGATGATGGCCCCCGTGCAACCCCGCGTCGTCGTCCTCGGTCTCGACTGCCTCAGCCCGCGGCTCGTCTTCGAGCGCTACCGGAAGGACCTGCCCACGTTCCGCCGCCTCATGGACGCGGGCCTGTGGGGGCCGCTGCGCAGCGTGGACCCGCCGATCACGGTGCCGGCCTGGTCGTGCATGATGAGCGGCTACGACCCCGCCCAGCTCGGTCTCTACGGCTTTCGCCACCGCGTGATCGGCACCTACACGAACCGCTACACCGCGGACGGCGCGCGCGTGACGCGGCCGCGCGTGTGGGACCACCTCGGCGCCGCCGGCCTGTGCGCGGGCCTCGTCGGCGTGCCCGACACCTACCCCCCGCGGCGCCTCGCCGGCTACTCGGTCGCGGGCTTCCTCGCGCCGAACACCGCCGCCGCCTACACCTTCCCCGACAGCCTCAAGGACGAGATCGCCGCGCGCTTCGGCGCGTACCGCTTCGACGTGGACGACTTCCGGTCGACGGACCGCGACCGCATCTACCGCGACATCTGCGCGATGACGGCGCAGCACTTCGCGCTCTTCCGCCACCTGCTCGCGACCCGCGGCGGCGACTTCATGATGCTGTGCGAGATCGGCCCCGACCGCGTGCACCACGCGTTCTGGCGCCACGCCGATCCGGCGCACCGCTGGCACGACCCGGCCCACCGCGACGCCGGCGTCGTGCGCGACTACTACCGCCGCCTCGACGCCGAGGTCGCGCAGGTGCTCGCGCAGCTCGACCCGGCGTGCCACGTCCTCGTCGTCTCCGACCACGGCGCCCGCGCGATGGAGGGCGGCTTCTGCCTCAACGACTGGCTGCGGCGCGAGGGGCTGCTCGCGCTGCGGGAGGAGCCGCGCGGCCCGACCCCGTTCGCCGAGGAGAACGTCGACTGGGGGCGCACGCGGGCGTGGGCGTGGGGCGGCTACTACGGCCGCGTCTTCGTGAACCTCGCGGGTCGCGAGCCCGAGGGGCAGGTGCCGGCCGCCGCGGCCGAGCGCTTCGCCCTCGAGCTCGCGGCGCGGCTCACGGCGGTCGCCGGCCCCGACGGGCGGCCGCTCGGCAACCGCGTGCTGCGCCCGCACGACCTCGGCGCCGGGGCGCCCGCGGGCGACTACCCCGACCTGCTCGTCTACTGCGGCGACCTCGGCTGGCGCGCGCTCGGGTCGGTCGGCAACCCGGGCCTCTTCACCGCGGAGAACGACACCGGCGCCGACGACGCCAACCACGACCCGGAGGGCGTCTTCGTGTACAGTGGCCCTGCCGGCGGCCGCGGCGAGCGCTCCGGGCTGCGCCTCGTCGACGTCGGCCCGACGATCCTCGAGCTCTTCGGCCTGCCCACGCCGCCCGACGCGGCCGGGCGGCCGATCCCCCTCGGGCCGGGTTGACCCGGCCGCCAAAAGGAGCACGCGATGGAGCACAAGGGCTTCACGGTCTGGTTCACCGGCCTCTCGGGCGCCGGCAAGACGACGCTCGCCGAGCGGGTCGGCGCCGACCTGCGCGGCCGCGGCCTGAAGGTCGAGCTGCTCGACGGCGACGTCGTGCGCACGAACCTCTCCAAGGGCCTCGGCTTCTCGAAGGAGGACCGCGACGTCAACATCCGCCGCATCGGCTTCGTCTGCCACCTGCTCAGCCGCAACGGCGTGGTCGCGATCGCCTCGGCGATCTCGCCCTATCGCGCCGTGCGCGACGAGAACCGGGCGCTGATCGGCGACTTCCTCGAGGTGTTCGTCGACTGCCCGATCGAGGTCCTCGTCACCCGGGACACGAAGGGGCTCTACAAGAAGGCGCTCGCCGGGGAGATGAAGGGCATGACCGGCGTCGACGACCCCTACGAGGCCCCGCCGCAGCCCGAGGTGCACCTGAAGACGCACGAGCAGACGATCGACGACTGCGTCGCGGCGATCGTGCGCGCGGTGAGCGCGCGCGGGTACCTGCCGTAGGAATTGAACAGGGAGGCGGGGAGACGGGGAGTAGGATTGGGTTTGGTTGCGTCGACGCGCGGCCACGTGCTCGAGCGCCGTCCTCGCGCGTCAGCGCGACCGAAACCAGAATCCGCCTCCCCGCCTCCCCGCCTCCCTGTTTTCTTATTCGAGTCCGACCACGCAGCTTGCGTCGCGACCCCGACTGGCATTACAACACGCGCGATGATCCTGCTGACCGACGGCGAAGTGTACGCGCCCGAGCCGCTCGGCCGGGCCGACCTCCTCGTGGCTGGCGGCCGCGTGGTCGCGCTGGCGCCGCACCTCGACCCGCCGCCCCGCTCGTGGGAGGTGGAGGTCCACGACCTGCGGGGAGCGCGCGTGGTGCCGGGCCTGGTCGACGGGCACGTGCACGTGACCGGCGGCGGGGGCGAGGCCGGGCCGGCGACGCGGGTCGCGCCGCTCGCCGCGGCGGCGCTCGCGGGCGCGGGCGTGACCACCGTGGTCGGCGTCCTCGGCACCGACGGGACGACCCGCACCATGCGCGACCTCCTGGCGCAGACCTACGCCCTGCGCGAGCAGGGGCTGTCCGCGTTCTGCATGACCGGGGGCTACGAGGTCCCGCCGCCGACGCTCACCGGCAACGTGCGCGACGACATCGTCTTCCTCGAGCCGGTGGTGGCCATCGGCGAGGTCGCGGTCAGCGACCACCGCTCGTCGCAGCCGACGGTCGCCGAGCTCGCGCGCCTCGCTGCCCACGCCCACGTCGCCGGCCTCATCAGCGGCAAGGCCGGCCTCTTGCACCTGCACATGGGCGACGGCGCGCGCGGGCTCGCCCCGGTGCGCACCATCCTCGACGAGACCGAGCTCCCCGCGCGGACCTTCCACCCGACCCACGTCAACCGCAACCCGCGCCTCTTCGCCGAGGCCCAGGAGCTCATGGCCCGCGGCGTCACCGTCGACGTCACCGCCGACGACGACGCGGCCGGGGCGCTGCTCGCGCTCGCCGCGGCGGGGCTGCCGTGGGAGCGCGTGACCGTGAGCTCCGACGCCGGCGGCTCGATCCCGACCTTCGACGCGGACGGCCGCATGGTGTCGATGGAGGTGGGGAGCGCGGCCACGCTCCTGGCGACGCTGGCGGCGCTCGTGCGGCGCGGCCTGCCGCTCGAGCGCGCGCTGCGGCCGTTCACCGCGAACCCCGCCCGCCTCTTTCGCTTCGCCCGCAAGGGGCGCATCGCCGCCGGCGCCGACGCCGATCTGCTGGTGCTCGAGCCCGCGGGCGGGGTGCGCGCGGTGATGGCGCGCGGGCGCTTCCTCGTGCGCGACGGGGGCGCGCGATGAGCCCCTCCCGCGTCCGCCCCGGCCACCAGCGCGGCTTCATCATCCCCGTCGGCGGGGCCGAGGACAAGACCGCGGCGAGCCGCATCCTCAAGCGCTTCGTCAGCCTGTGCGGCGGGCGCCACGCCGCCATCTGCGTCGTCCCGACCGCCTCGGCGCTGGCCGACACGGGCGCGCGGTACGAGCGCGTCTTCCACGACCTCGGCGTCGGCCGGGTGACCGTGGCCGACATCGCCACGCGCGCCGACGCCGGGGCCGAGCGCGTGCTCGCGGCGCTCGAGGGCGCGACCGGCATCTTCCTCACCGGCGGCTCGCAGCTGCGGCTCTCGACCATCCTCGGCGGCACCGTGGCGGCGCAGGCCATCCGCCGGGCCAACGCCGCCGGCGTCCACGTGGCCGGCACCTCGGCCGGCGCGGGCTTCGTCAGCGACCACATGATCGCCTTCGGCAAGGAGGGCGGCTCGCCCGGGCACGGCATGGTGACGCTGGCGCCCGGCCTCGGGCTGACCAACCGCATCGTCGTCGACCAGCACTTCCGCCAGCGGGATCGGCTCGGCCGGCTGCTGACCGCGATCGGCTACAACCCGTTCCTCGTCGGCATCGGCCTCGACGAGGACACCGCCGCCTTCATCGGCCCCGACGACGTGCTCGAGGTGGTCGGCTCCGGCGCCATCACGATCGTCGACGGCGGCTCGCTCGAGTTCTCGTCGATGGCGAGCGCGCACGAGGGCAAGCCGGTGTGCCTGACGAACATCGTGGTCCACGTGCTCATCGACGGCGGCTCCTACGACCCGCACCGGCGCAAGGCGGATCCCGGGGCGGCGGCGCGGCGCCGCGAGAGCGCCTGAAGCAATTGAACACGGAGACACGGAGGCACGGAGGCAGGAGGGACTCCTGGTTGGGTCCTGCTGAATCCGAGGGAGCGCCGCTCCCTCGTGCTGCACTCCTTAGGAGCCCGATCCGATTTACGTGATCAACTCCGACGGGGGCGAAGCTCGTAGTTCCATTCCC
>DASXVK010000271.1:0-14473 GCA_036504295.1 Polyangia bacterium | reverse complement strand
AGGAGTACAGCAACTTCCTCGCGCTCTACTTCCGCGAGATGTCGAACCTCACCGTGCTCCGGCCGGAGGAGGAGTTCCAGGCCGCGCGGCGGATCGAGGAGATCGAGATCACGCTGTGGGCGAAGATCGTCGAGTTCGTGCCGGTCATCGACCACCTCTTCAAGGTCGTCGAGCGCACCCTCGACAACAGCATCGCCGAGTTCAAGCCGGTCCGCCGGCTGATCCGCGAGCACGAGCTCCATCCGGAGTCCGTCAGCGAGGAGCGCGTCACGAAGGCCGCGCTCAAGGCGGCGGCCCGCGTCCGGCAGCTCGACATCGACAAGCGCATCCTCGACGTCGTGCTCACCGAGCTGCGGCGCATCGCCGCCGGCGCGCACAACCTGGTCGTCGACGAGCACCTGGCGTTCACGGCGCGGAACCGGGGGTTCAAGAAGTACTACGCCGGCGTCTCTCGCATCGAGGCGAAGATGATGCTGGCGAAGAACGCCTTCGTGAAGGCGAACCTGCGCCTCGTCGTCTCCATCGCGCGGCGGTTCAACCACGGCCGCATGCCGCTCGCCGACCTCATCCAGGAGGGCAACATCGGCCTCATCAAGGCGGTCGAGCGGTTCGACTACCACCGCGGCTACCGCTTCTCGACGTACGCGAGCTGGTGGATCCGCCACGCGATCAGCCGCGCCCTGGCCGACAAGGGCCGCGCGGTGCGCCTGCCGGTGCACATGATCGACGCCTACCACCGCGTGGCGCGGTCGAAGCGCGAGCTCAGCGGCAAGCTGGGTCGCCAGCCGACGAACGACGAGATCGCCGAGGCCACGGGCATCGCGGTCGCGAAGATCGAGAAGATGCGCTCGTACCTGCTCGACCAGTCCTTCTCCCTGGACAAGTCGATCTCCGACGAGGACGGGCGCAAGTTCATCGAGTTCGTGACCGACCCGAACCCGGCCCCGGCCGCCTCCGAGAAGCTGATCGACCAGGCGATGACGAGCGAGGTGCGCGCCCTGCTCGAGCAGCTCAAGCCGATCGAGGCCGACATCCTGCGGCAGCGCTTCGGTCTCGACACCGACGAGGAGCTGACCCTCAAGGAGATCGGCGAGAAGTACAACCTCTCCCGTGAGCGCATCCGGCAGCTCCAGGAGCAGGCCCTGACCAAGATGCGCCGCGCGCTGCAGCGCAAGGACCTGATGTAGCCTCCTCCCGGCGCGCGGCTCGGGAGTTGACTCTCGGGCCGCGCGCGCCCTATGCTTCGCTCATGAAGACGCTGCCACGTTACACGACGGGACCGGGGCTGCTGGCGGCCATGCTGATCGCCGCCAGCCTTGGCGCGGGCTGCGAGTCGGGCATCAAGGTGACCTCGATCTCGCCAGACAACGGCACCGTGGCCGGCAACGAAGAGGTGCTGCTCAAGGGCACGGGCTTCAAGACCGGCGTCCAGGTCAAGTTCTGCAAGGCCGAGGCGAAGAACGTCGTCATCCTCGGCGACACCCAGATCAAGGCGCAGTCGCCGGCCAACCCCAAGGGCACCTGCGACGTGACGCTGACCTTCGACGACGGGCGCGCCTACAAGGTCCCGAACGCGTTCCGCTACATGGAGCCGAGCGAGCTCATGAAGCGCGACATGCTCGGCACCAAGGGCGAGAAGGCCCCCGAGAAGAAGTAGCTCCCGCCCCGCCTCAACGCTCACGACTTCGCTGTCGCTGTCGCTGACGAGCTCCGTCGGAGATACGTCGGCGTCTGCGTCAGCGTGCGCTTACGTGAAGCTGACCTTGAAGAGCTGCTGGCCCATCAGGAGGTACGACTCGGTCGGGATGGCGCACTCGCCGTGGACGCGGACGAAGGTGCCGTTCGACGAGCCGAGGTCGGCGAGGTAGAAGCGGCCCTCGCGGCAGGAGAGCCGCGCGTGCGTGCCCGAGACGTAGCCGTCCTCGGGGAAGAGGATGTCGCCGCGCTCGCGGCCGAGCACCACGGCGTCCCCGAAGAGCGGGAACGCCGAGCCGTCGGTGTCGCGACCGACGACGACCACGAGCCGGCCCCAGAAGCCCGGGTTCGGGCTGCCCATGATCTCGGTGCCGTCTTCCTGGGGCACCGGCGGCTGGATGGCGTCGAACCGCAGCAGCTCTTGCCCGATGCGGAAGATGGTGTTGCTCGCGATCTCCTCCTCGTCGAGCATCTTCACGAAGACGCCGTTGAGGCTGTGGAGGTCGCGCACGACGCAGCCGGCCGCGTTCAACACGATCTGCGCGTGGCGCGGCGAGAGGTAGGCGTCGCTGTCGAAGATGGAGCCCTGCCCGCGGCCGATGAGGGTCTCGCCCTCGTGCAGCGGGATGCTGCCGCCCTCGCCGCCGTCGGGGCGGATGAGGACGAGCTTGCCGCGCGGCTGGACCGACGCGGCGGGCTTGTTCTGCGCCATGAACATGGTCTTGCCCGCGCCGGCGGCCGGAGCCGTCACGCGGCCGCCGCACTGCCCGCAGAAGCGGAAGTTCGCGGGCACGGGCTCGCCGCAGGTCGGGCAGGGGACCATGCCGGCCGGCATCGCGGCGGCGGGGCCGCGCGCGGGCTCGGCCGCGGGCTCGGCGGGGTGGGGCGGAGCCGCGGGCGCGGGCGGCGCGGGCGCGGGCGGCGGCGCCGCGGCGCCGGCCGCGACCGGGGCCGCGCTGCCGGTCTTCTCCCACGCCCACTCGATGCCCGACGGCACGACCGGCGTGGCGATGGGCTCGGGCGCCGCGGGCGGGGCCGCGGGGCGGCCGGTTGTGGCCGCGGGCACGCGCAGGCCGCCCTGGTGCGGCAGTCCGGCAGCGGGCTGCGGCGCCGGGGCGGGCGCCGCCGGGTGCGCGGCGGCCTCCGGGGCAGCGCCGGCATCACGGGTCAGCTCGCCCCCGCATCCGAGACAGAACCGGTAGTGTGATTGATTCTCTTTACCGCAACGCTTGCAGACGCTCACGCTCGGGCCTCTCGGCGGCTAGGTGATCTCGACCCGCAGGAGCTGCTGTCCCAGGAACACGTAATCGCCGTGGGCGAGCGGCGCCTCGTCCACGACCCGGAGGAACGTGCCGTTCTTCGAGCCGAGGTCCGTGATGACGAAGCGGCCGTCCGGGGTGACGGCGATGCTGGCGTGCCGCCCCGAGATGAAGAGGTCCTCGGGGAAGTTCACGTCGTTGCCCTCGCGGCCCACGGTGATCGACTCGTTGCGGGCGCGATAGATCATCCCGACGTCGCCGCCGCGCAGCCGCTGGATCATCTTCAGCTTGGCCGGGCGCTTCGGCGACGCGTAGAAGTACGTGCCCTCGGCGTCCGGGGTCGGCGCGAGGTCGAGCGGCACGGCCTCGACCTGCAGGAGCTGCTCCCCGACGAGGAACGTGGCGCCCGAGTCGGCCGTCACGGGGCCGCGGATCCGGATGAAGACGCCGTTGGACGAGCCCTCGTCGCGCACGAAGAGGTGCGACTCGCGGTAGAAGAAGTTCGCGTGGCGCGGCGACATCAGGGGATCCTCTTCGAAGAGGATCGCGCCCTCGATGCGGCCGGCGACGTGCTCGGCCGCGTTCAGGTGGTACGCGACGCCGTCGAGGCCCTCGCCCTTGATGAGGATCAGGCGCGCCCGGCCCGGCGTCTGCATCGCGCCGAAGAACATGGTGCGACCGCCGCCCGGCGGCTCCGCCACCGGCGCCACGCGGGCGCCGCAGCCGCCGCAGAAGCGGTGCTCGACGGGGATCATCGTTCCGCACGAGGGGCACGCACGCATCCCGCTCATCGCGGCCTCCTTGGGCGGCGCTGCCGCCGGCCCCGGGCCGGCCGCGAGCGGGGCGGCCGGGCGCGAGTCGGCCGCCGCGGCGGCGCTGGCAGGGCTCAGCGGCGCGCCGCACGCGGAGCACGCGGCGTCCGAGAGGGGGATGAAGCTCGAGCAGCGTTCGCAGACGAATCCGACGTCCATCATTGAGGTCACGCGGGGGCCCGGCCGGGCCGCCCGATAATCCCCCAACAGGGTACGTCACGGCGAGATGTTGTCAACGATTCTCCCCGAGGCCGGGCGCGGTTCCGACCAGTCGGGCCACTCCAGGCAGGATAACAGGGAGACGGGGAGGCGGGGAGTCGGTCAGGTTGGGTCGCGCCGACGCTGGCGTCGTGCACGACGCGGGCATCGTGAGCCAAAACAGAAGGATCTCCCCGCCTCCCCGTCTCCCTGTTGAATTCATGCACGCGTCAGCCCCGACTCGCAGGACACCGCGCCCCCCGAGGCCCCCGGGACGGACACGGCGGTGTCGCAGTCGTGCTCCTCACCTCGCGCGGGGCCCCGCCAGCGCGGCGCGGGCCGAGGCGCGCACCGCCGGCTCGGGGTCGTCGGCCAGGCGGACGAGCACCGCACGGGCGCGCGCCGCCGGGGCGCCGCCGGCCCGCAGCGCGGCCCCGAGCGCCGTCGCGGCGGTGGCGCGCACGGCGGGGGCCTCGTCCTGCGCGGCAGGCTCGAGCCGGGGCAGGGCGGTCGCGGCGGGCGCGTGGCCGAGGGCGCGCACGGCGGCCTCGCGCACGAAGCCGTTGCCGTCGGCGAGGGCGGCGAGCGCGGGCTCCGGGGCGGCGAGGCCGCAGGTGGCCGCGACCTGCGCGACGGCGTCGAGGAGGCTGAGGCGCAGGGCCCACGCGCCGCGCGGCAGATCACGGGCGCCGCCGCGCAGCGCGCGGCCCGCCGCGCCGCAGTCGCGCGCCGCGAGGGCGGCGGTCGCGGCGACGGCGGTCTCCCGCATCCGGCGGTCGGGGTCCCGCAGCGCCCGGCCGGCGGGCTCGGCGGCGGCGGCGAGCCCGGCGCGGCCGGCGATGGCGAGCGCGCGGCGGCGCACCTCGCGGTCGCCGTCGTCGAGCAGCGGCACGAGCTGCGGCCCGAGGCCGGCGAGCGCCTGCGCGACCGCCGCCTGGACCGCCGCGCGGTCCGCCGGGGGCAGCGCGGCCTGGTCCGCGGTCAGCGCCCCGAGGCCGCCAGCCTCGAGCTCGGCGAGCACCCGGCCGCGCGCCGCGGGGCTGGCGAGGGCCGCGGCGAGGCCCGCGCCCAGCTCGGCACCGCGGCCCGCGAGGACGCGCGCGGCGCCCGCGGGGGCCGGCGGGGCGAGGCGCGCGAGGAGCGCCGCGATGTCGGGCTTGGAGCGGTCGAGCGGCACCTCGGGTAGCGCCGCCGGCGCGCCGCCCGGCCCCGCGGCGATGCGGGCGAGCGCCCACATGATCGCCCCGCGGGCGGGCGGGCGCGCGCCGAAGTACGCGCGCAGCAGCGGGCCCGCCCCGCGCGGGTCGGCGAGGCGGCCGAGCGCCGTCGCCGCGCTCGCCGGCACCCGCTCGCCGCCGGCCTCGAGCGCGGCGATGAGGTCCGGCACGGCGGTCGCGTCCCCGAGCAGCCCGAGCGCATGCGCGCAGACCGCCCGCACCATCTCGGTCTGCATCCGGTCGGCGACCATGGCCGCCAGCGCGGGCCGCGCCGCGCCGTCCCGCCGCAGGCCGACGGCGAGGCACGCGATCGCGCGCACCTCCCAGCGCTTGTCGTTGAAGTGCTCCCGGAGCGCGGCGGCGGCGCGCGGGTCCGCCTGCCGGCCGAGGCCCCACACCCCCCCCGCGCGGAGCGTCACGTCCTCCTCGTTCGTCAGCTTGAGCAGGTCGGGCAGGACGCGCGGGTCGCCCAGGCGGCCGGCGGCGTAGAGCGCCAGCACGCGCAGCTCCGTCGCGCTCGAGAGGCCGCCGTACCCGAAGGCCGCGCGCCGCGCGACCGGCGCCGGCGGCGGCTCGCTCACGATCCGCATCAGCGCCGGCGCGGCGCCGGGGTTCGCGAAGTGGCCGAGCAGCGTCAGGGCCAGCCGCTGCTGCGGGCTGCCGCGGTCGGCGAGCGCCTCGAGGAGCGGACCCAGGCCGTGCTCGCCGAGGTGCGCGAGCTCGGCGCTCGCCGCCGCGTCGCCGCGGCCGGCCCGCTCGATCAGCGGCGGGGCGTAGCGGTCGTACAGCTCGACGAGGAGCCGGCGGTACACGGGCCGGCGACCGAGCGCGAAGGCGAGCGGCCAGATCTCGCGCTCGAGGCCGCCGAGGGTGCCGAGGTACTCCTCCAGGTCGAGCGCCTTGCGGCCCGCCGCCAGCACCACGTCGTCGTCGGCGGCGCGGCGGATCACCTCGCGGTAGAGCTGCGCCGCGCCTTGCGGACGGCCGAGCCGCCCGAGGAGGCGCGCGGCCGCGAAGTACGGCGGGAACTGGTGCGGCGCCAGCTCGATGGACCGGCGGTACTCGGCGATCGCGCGCTCGGTGTCCTCCTGCTTCTCGTGGAGGTCGGCGAGGCGCGCGTGAGCCGCGGCGTCGGACGGCGCGAGCTCGAGCGCCTTGCGCGCGAACGCCAGCGCGTCCGCGTCGCGCTGCAGGGCGAAGCTGAGCTCCGCCATCTGCTCGTAGCACTCACGGGCGCGCTGCGGGGCGAGCTCGGCGAGGCGCTTGAGGTCCTCGATGGCGAGCGCGTGGCGGCGGCGCGCGCGGTACACCTTGATGCGGGCGCCGAGCGCGCCCTGGTCCTTGGGATCGCGCCGCAGCAGGTGGTCGAGCATGCCCTCGGCCTCCTCGGGGCGGCCGAGCGCGAGGTAAGCGTCGACGAGGAAGTAGGCCGCGTCGGCGTCGTTCGGGTCGCGCATCAGCCGCCAGCGCTGCTCCTCGAGGCGGCGGCCGAGACGCCCGCTCCGGTGCAGCAGGCTCACGACCTTCGCCCGCGCCTCGCGCTTGAGCGCCTGGTGGATCGGCTTGGTCGCGTGCTGCAGGACGAGCTCCCACGCGACCACCGCCTGGTCCGTACGGCGCTGCCGCTCGAAGACCAGGGCGAGCCCGCGGTGCAGCTCGGGATCGGTCGGCGCGAGCTTCAGCGCCTTGCGGTACAGCTCGATGGCGTCGACGAGCAGGTCGTGGTCCGCGAGCACCTCGGCCAGGCGCGCGAGGCCGCGTTCCTTGCGCGTCGTGTTCGCCAGCCGGCGCCAGATCTCGAGCGCGCGCGGGCGCTGGCCCTTCTGGAAGTAGTGCTCCCCGAGGTTCAGGAGGTGGTTGTCGTCGCTCGGCTCCAGGCGCACGAGCAGCTCGGTCTCGCGCAGCGCCAGGTCCTGCTCGCCCCAGCGGGAGTAGAGGTCCGCGAGGGCCGCGTGCACGGACGGGTCGCCCGTGAACCGCGCGGCGCAGCGCTTGAGCAGCGCGAGCGCCTTCGGTCGCGCGCCGCCCCGGAAGAGCCGCTCCGCCAGCTCGAGCTGGTAGCGCGACTCGCCCGGCGCGACCGCGATGAGGCGCTCGTACTCGGCGAGCACCTCGGCGCTCTCGCCGAGCCGATCGAGGAGCCGGATCAGCCGCTCGCGGCTGTCGACGGCCGTGCGCTCGGCGGCGCAGGCCTTGCGGTACGCGGCGACGGCCCGCTGCGGCTCGCCGATCTCCTCGTAGAGGCGGGCGAGGGCGTCCCACTCGAAGAAGCCGCGCGTCTGCCAGTCCTTCTCGCACGCGGCGATGAGCGCGTGCAGGCTCTCGGCCGCGCGGTGCATCGCGACGACGCGCTCGAAGAGCTCCTTGTGCTGCCACATGCCGCGGCCCGTGAGGGCGAAGGCCTCGCGGTAGACGGCGAGGGCGCGGGGGTTCTCCTTGAGCTTCTCGTGCAGCAGGCCGATGCGCTTCAGCGTCTCGAGCCGCCGCGGCAGGTCGCCGCGCTGCCGCCGCAGGGCGTCGCCGAGCTGGGCGAGCGCCTCGCGCTCGAGGCCCAGCCGCGCGAGCGCGTCGGCGTAGTCGAGGCGCAGCGCGAGGTCGTTCGGCGCGCGGCCCGCGAGCTCGTCGAAGAGGGCGCGCGCGCGCGCGGCGTCCTTGGCCTCGACGGCGAGGTCGGCGGCGATCCGGACCAGCCGCGCCCGCGCGGCCCCGCCGAGCGGCGTCGCGCGCGCGAGGCCAGGGCGGGGGGCTCGCGGGTCCACCGACGGCGGCGGCGGCGCGGCGCCCTCGCCCCGCGGCGCCTGGTCGTACGCCTTGTCCCCGAGCGCCTGCTCGTAGGCCGCGCGCGCCTCGGCGAGCTGGCCGCGCGCGCGGTAGATCTCCCCGACGGCGATTCGCACCGGCACGCGCCCGGGGTCGAGCCGCAGCGCGGCCTCGTACGCCTTGAGCGCCTCGTCGGTGCGGCCGGCCCGGCGGTACAGATGGCCGAGGAGGTGCGGCAGGTTCGCGTCGGCGGGCCTGGCCGCCGCCTTCTGCGCGATCTCCGTGATGAGCCCGTCGAGGCCCCGGCGGCCCCGCGCCTCGAGCAGCCGCCGGAGCGCCTGCGCGTCCTCCGGGTTGCGCTCGACCATCGCGCGGTAGCGCGACTGGACCACGGCTGGGAAGCGGGGCCGCGTGACCGCCCAATCGTCGGCCTGGGCGTGGGCGGCGGGGGCGGCCCCGAGCAGGCCCGCGGCGACGGCGAACGCGAGGAGGCGGCGAACCGCCGCGCGCGAGGCGTGAGGCCGGGCGAGGTCCACGACGCCAGTGTGGCCGAGCCCCGCGGCGGGTTCAAGCCGCTTCGCCGCGCGGCGAGGGGCGGGCCGCCGCTAGTATTCCGTCGCAGTGGTCGTGACCGACTGCCAACGGAGCATTGCGGGTGCTTCTGCGGAGCGCGAAGCGCGAGCCGGCGCGCGAGGCGCGCCGCGGGTGGGTGGGGACCCCGGCGGGCTCCGCCCGACGGGGCGGGAGGGCAGAGCCCTCCCGGGGGGATCTCTAGTACCTCGTCGCCCCGCCCGTGTTCGCCACGAGTCAGCGACACGATTCTCTTCAGCCGGTCAACTCCGCTGCGACGGGGTACTAGTGGCGGCGGTTCGCCCGGATGCGGTCGACGAGCTGCTCGAGCCGCTCGCGGCGCTTGTCCTGCAGGTAGTCGCGCAGCAGCGACGCGTGCAGCTTCGGGATGCCGGTGATGCGGATGCCGCTGCCGTGGAAGTAGTCGTCGAAGGTGTCGTAGCACACCTCCCCGCGGGCCCAGATGGTCTCGCTCAGGCCGGGCAGCTCCAGCTCGAGCCCGACGACGTTGCCGTTGCGCCGCAGCGGCTGGAGGAGCCGGTGCACGTAGAGGCCGGTCTCGCTCACGTTCACGCTGAGGCACCGATGCGCCCGGTCCGCCACGTGCTCGTTCAGGAACATCTGCAGCGGGACGCGACAGCCTTCACGTCTCTCTCTCACGCTCATCGAGACTCTCCTTCGAGCCGTAGTCCGGGATGGTCGGGTGAATCCTTACATGTAGGATAATAACTCACCGTTGCCTACCACGTCAAGAATTCTTGACGTGAGTGGCGCCACGGTGTACGTAAGCTCTCGAAAGCACACGCTAATGGCGAAACCCGGCACGACCCCCAAGGCAGCGCCGCCGCCGCGCACCGCGCGGCTCATGGTAGCGACGGTGATCGCGACCTTCTTCGGCGCGGGCTTCGTGCCCGTCGCGCCGGGCACCGCCGGCGCCGCCGCCGCCATCCCGTTCGCGATCCTCCTCGACCACCTGGGGACGCTCTCCTACTGGCTGGCCCTCGTCGGCCTGACCGGCATCGGCATCTGGGCGGCCGACGTCTACGACGAGGCCTGGGAGACCCACGACGCGCAGAAGATCGTCGTCGACGAGGCGGCGGGGCTGCTGCTCACCGTCGCGTTCGTGCCGCGCACCGCCTTCAACCTGGTCGTCGGCTTCGGGCTCTTTCGCCTCTTCGACACCTGGAAGCCCTGGCCCGTGCGCTGGGCCGACCGCGAGGTGAACGGCGGCCTCGGCTCGATGCTCGACGATCTCCTCGCGGCGCTCTACGCCGGCGGGCTCCTCTACATCATCGAGCGCACCGGCCTGATGGCGCTGCTCACCGGGTACCTGTCCTCGCGGTTCTGACCACGCCCTGCGCTGATCGTCCGCAACGGGCCCGCGCCCGGGCCGATACCCGCCGCGGACAACTTGACCTGGAGGGCGGCTCGATGGCAACAATCGCGGCACCCGGCGGCGCGCCACCACGACCCGCGCCGCGGCGCGAGGGTGCAGGCCCGGCGAGGCCAGGGAGCCGGGCACGCTTCGCGGGCCTGCTCGCGCCGGGCGGCCCGCCGACGACGACGCGGGGGCGGCGGCCCGCGCCGGGAGAACCGATGCTGCGACGCAAGAAGCTGGCTGACGACGACGCGCGGGAGCCGAGCCCCGGGGCGCCCGCGATCGTGCCGCTGGCCGCGGGCGCGGCGCCGTTCGGGCCGGCCGCGGCCGCGCCCACGCGCCCGGCGCCGGCCGCCATGCCGGCCGCCGTATCGCCGTCCGTGTCGATCGGCGACATCGCCGCCCGTGTCACCGAAAGCGTGCAGGTCGGGCTCAACCGCGACGGCCACCGCGAGGTCCGGCTGGACGTCACCCAGGGGTCGCTGCAGGGCGTGGAGGTCCGGCTGGCAGCCACGCCCGGCGGCGTCGAGGTCAAGTTCCTCACCGAGACCGACGCCGCGCGCCGCGCCCTCGAGGCGCCGCTCGTCGAGCTCACGCAGGCGCTGGCCGAGCGCGGGGTGACGGTCGGCAGCGTGGAGGTGGCCGTTCGCGCCGAGGTGGGCGACCGCCGTGGCCGGCGGGGCGGCGAGTGGGACGAGGCGCCGCTCGCGCCGGTCATCGGCGGGCGCGGCCTCCCCGGCGCCGCGCCGCTCCCGCGGACCACGGCCGGCAGCGGCACGGACTACGTCGCATGAAGGCCGCGCAGCCGTTCCGCTGGGACCTCCTGTCGCACGTCGGCGGCCCGCAGCTCGCCGTGGCCCGCGCCGTCGCGGCGCTCGCCGGCGCGAGCGCCGCCGGCCTCGCGCGCCAGACCGCCGCGCTCGCGCGGCTGCTCGGGGCCGCGCCGCGCGTGACCCTCGGCCCCGCCGCCGTGGTCCCCCGCGTCGACGTCGCCCGCGTCCTCGGGACCGCGCCGCAGCCGCTGGCCGTGCTCGCGCGCGACCACCGCCGCGCGCTGCTCGCGCTCGATCCGCACCTGGCGCTCGCGCTGTGCGGCCGCGTGCTCGGCCTGGGCGAGGAGCTCGGCCTGCCGCGCGCCCTCACGGCCGCCGAGGAGGGCGTGCTCGCCCTGGTCCTGCTCACCTTCCTGCAGGCCGGCGACGGCGGCGTCCAGCTCGCGGCCGTCGAGCAGGACCCCGCCCGGGTGGACGACGTCTTCGCGGATCCGTGGGTCGCCGTCCTGCCCGCGACGGTGACCCTGGGCGAGATCAGCGGCCAGGCGCGGCTCCTCTTCCCCGAGTCGACCCTCTTCGCCGCCGCCCCGCCGCCGCCGGCGCGCGGCCTGGCGCTCGTCGCCGAGCTCGCCGCCCGCGCCGCCGTCGAGATCGGCCGCGGCCTGCTCCCCGGCGCCAGCGTGCGCGCCCTGGCGCCGGGCGACGTCGTCTTCCTCGACGGGTTGGCGGTGACCGCCGCCGCGGGCGGCCCGGCGCGCCTCGTCGCCGGCCGGCTCGCCGCCCCCGCGACCCTCGCCCCCGACGGCCGCCTCACCGTCACCGGCACCCCGACCATAGGAGCCCCGATGCCCGCGTCCCCGGATCCCACGCTCGTCACGCACGAGGAGCGCCTCGCCGCCCTGGACATCGAGGTCGTGGCCGAGATCGGCCGCGTCACGCTCCCCGGCCGCGAGCTCGCGGCGCTCGCGCCCGGCGCGGTCGTCGCGCTCGGCCGCCCGCTCGGCGGCCCCGTGGACCTGCTCGTGGGCGGCCGCCTCCTCGCGCGCGGCGAGCTGGTGGACGTCGACGGCGAGATCGGGGTACGCGTGACGGAGGTGGTCGGGGGTTAGGAAGAGAATTGAACCGCCAAGACGCCAAGGCGGCGAACCTTCGAAGACGCCTTGGCGTCTTGGCGGTTCAAACCTTCTCGTCTGACCGGTCTTGGAACGGAGTCAGCTCGGCCGGATCTCGTGCAGCAGGCCCTCGTACATCTCGAGGTAGCGGCGGGCAGAGATGCCCCACGAGTAGTCGAGGCGCATCGAGCGGAGCACCATCTCGCGCCAGGCGTCGCCGGTGTGGTAGGCGCTCACCGCGCGCTTGACGGTCGCGAGGAGCGCCTGCCCCGAGTACTCGTCGAACTTGAAGCCGCTCCCGGTGCGCGTCTTGGGGTCGTAGTCGACGATGGTGTCGTCGAGGCCCCCGACGCCGCGCACGATGGGGATGGTGCCGTAGCGCAGCGAGTAGAGCTGGTTGAGGCCGCAGGGCTCGAAGCGCGACGGCATGAGGAACATGTCGCTGCCGGCCTCGATGAGGTGCGCGAGCCGGTCGTCGAAGCCCACGCGGAGGGCGATCTTCGTCGGGTAGCGGCGCGCGAGGTCGGCGAGCCGGTTCTCGAGGTCCTTGGCGCCGGTGCCGAGGACGGCGACCTGCACGTCGAGGCGCGCGAGGTCCTCGGCGATCTCGGCGACGAGATCGAAGCCCTTCTGCTCGGTCAGGCGCGAGATGGCGCCGATGAGCGGCAGGTTGGCGCGGGCCGGCAGCCCGAACTCGCGCTGCAGCGCCTCCTTGCACGTCACCTTGCCGCCCGGGTCGTCGGGCCCGTACTGCGCCGGGATGACGGCGTCGTGGCGCGGGTCCCAGACGTCGTAGTCGGCGCCGTTGAGGATGCCGGTGAGGCGGCCGCCGAGCGAGCGGAGCAGCCCGTCGAGCCCCGCGCCGTTCTCGGGCGTCTGGATCTCGCGGGCGTACTTCGGGCTCACCGTCGTGACCCGGTCGGCGAAGAGGATGCCGCCCTTGAGCAGGCTCAGGTTGCCGTAGAACTCGACCCCGTCGGGGTTGAAGAGGTCGCGCCCGAGACCGAGCTCGTCGACGACGTGGGCGGGGAAGAGCCCCTGGAACGCCAGGTTGTGGATCGTGAGCACGACGCCCGCGCGCGGGGTGCCCGGGAACCAGCCGCGCTTGACCATCAGCGGCGCCAGGCTGCCTTGCCAGTCGTGGACGTGGACGATGTCGGGCCACCCGCCGATGTCGCGCATGACCTCGAGCGCGCCACGGCACAGCAGGCCGAAGCGCCGCGCGTTGTCGGGGTAGTCCTGGCCGTTCTCGCCGTACAGCCCCGGGCGGCCGAAGCTCGGCGCGTGGTCGAGGAAGTAGACGCGCGCCGGCGAGCCCGGCAGCTTGCCCTCGTAGATGCCGACGTCCAGCGTGTCGGGCCCGATGGGCACCGGCAGCGTGCGCAGCCGCTTCGCCAGCGAGTAGCGCTGCGGGTCGATGGACTCGTAGCGCGGCGTCACCACCGTGATGCGGACGCCGAGCTCGGCGAGGGCGCGGGGCAGGGCGCCGGCCACGTCCGCGAGGCCGCCGGTCTTCGAGAACGGCGCGACCTCCGAGGAGATAACCAGGACATGCATGTGATCGACTCCAGATCTCTCAGCGCTGCAAGACTTCGCTCGGGTCGTGGTCGACGCTCGCGGCCCCGCCCGGTCAGCCGGCCGCCTCGCGGAGGAAGCGCGCGGCCTCCTCCGGCGGGGTCGGGTTGATGTAGAAGCCCGACCCCCACTCGAAGCCGGCCACCTTGGTCAGGGTCGGCAGGATCTCGAAGTGCCAGTGATAGTGCGGGTTGTCCTTCTCCTGCACCGGCGACATGTGCAGCATGAAGTTGTACGGCGGCGCGGAGAGGGCCGTCTTGAGCTTGCGTAGCACCGTGAGCAGCGCGTTCGCCAGCGACGCGTACTCACTCTTCTGGCAGTCCTCGAACGCCGAGTCGTGGGTGCGCGGGAGCACCCAGGTCTCGAACGGGAAGAGCGGCGCGAACGGCGCGAGCACGATGAAGTCGCTGTTCTCGTAGACCACGCGGCGGCCGTCGGCCTGCTCCTGCCGCACGATGTCGCAGTAGACGCACCGCTCCTTGTACTTGTAGTACTCGAGCGCGCCGCGCATCTCCTCGGAGACGGTCTTCGGCACGATCGGGAGGGCGATGAGCTGCGAGTGGCTGTGCTCCAGGGACGCCCCGGCGGCGGCGCCGTGGTTCTTGAACACCATGATGTAGCGGAAGCGGGTGTCCTTCTTCAGATCGAGGATGCGGTCGCGGTAGCACCAGAGGACGTTCTCGACCTCCTTCTCGCTGAGGTCCGCCATCTGCTTCGCGTGGTCCGGCGTCTCGATGACGACCTCGTGGGCGCCGATCCCGTTCATCTTGTCGTACAGGCCCTCGCCCTCGCGGTTGAGGCCGCCCTCGATCATGAGCGCCGGGAACTTGTTCGGCACCACCCGGACCGACCAGCCGGGTGAGTCGCGCCGCGAGCCGCCGGGGCGGTAGGCGAGCACCTCGGGCGGGGTCTTGTCCTCGTTGCCGTAGCAGAACGGACAGAAGCCGCCGTGCGGGACCGTCGCGTCGATCTTGAAGTCCGACGGGCGCTTCGCTCGCTCGGTGGCGATGATGACCCAGCGGCCCGTGATGGGATCGCGTCGCAGCTCAGGCACGCTCGGCTACCTCCGCATCGTCGCCGTCGACTGACCGCCGTCCACACCCGTCCTGGTGCGCCGGCAGGGG
>DASXVK010000270.1:0-1551 GCA_036504295.1 Polyangia bacterium | reverse complement strand
CCCGGGGCTGTGGCCGCGGCGCGCGGCCGCCGCGGAGCTAGACTACCAGTTCCAGCTCAACTCGACCCTCCTCTACACGAACCACTGGTACTCGGGCCGCGACCCTGGCCTCTCCTTCTCCATCGAGGAGCGGCGCCAGATGCTGCTGCCGGCCGTGTGGCTGTGGCGCAACTCGCCGCGCGCGCTGCTGCACCTCGAGACGGGCCGCAACACGTGGGACCTCGCGTACAGCTTCGGCTACGACTGGTTCCTCAACCAGACCGGCTTCGACATGTTCGACAACCGGCTCGAGCTGCTCGGTCGCGTCGAGCTCGACGACCGCGACCGCCTCGTCTTCACGCTCCGCGGCGCGCAGTCCCGCTACAACATCTTCTCGCTGCCGTCGTTCGGCACCCTGGCCGGCGCCCTCAGCGGCTTCGACGTGTCGCGCCTGACCTTCTTCAGCGCCGGCGCCAGCGCGATGCTGGACCACAAGCTGTCGGCGCGCTGGGAGCTGCGCCCCGAGCTGAGCGTCGACGCGTTCCAGGCCACCGGCACCACGCCGCCCGAGCTGGCGATGGTCGGCGCGCCGCACGCGGTGGCGACGGCGCAGCTCAACGCCCTGCACAACTGGGAGCGCGACGCCCTGCAGCTCAACGTCACCGGGCAGTACATGTTCCAGGGCGACGTCCCGGCCCTGCCCGCGGCCCCGCCGCGGCGGCCCTACCCGATCTCGCGCGCGATCTTCGGCAAGGACTACCTGGTCGGCCAGATCTGGGCGGGCTGGAGCCACGAGCTCCGCCCCTGGCTCACCGGGACGGCGCGGCTCGGCTTCGCCGCGAACCGGTTCGTGACGCCGCCCGACAGCGCCGCCAGCCACAGCGGCCCCATCGGCGGCCTGCGGCTGCGGCTGCACGACGAGCGCGGCGGGGTGGCGCTCGAGTACAACCGGACCTTCGAGAGCAGCGTCTGGAGCCTGTCGCGGGCGTCGAGCGACGTCTTCACGGTCGACGGCCGCTACCGTCTCACGCCGCACCTCGACGCCTTCGCCACGGCGACGGTCTCGCGGGTGAGCATGACGTTGCCCAGCCCCATCGGCTTCTCGACGACGGCGCCGGTGTGGCTGTTCTACGAGCACGCCGGCATCGCGCTGCGCATCGTGCCGTCGGTGAGCCTCGAGCTCTTCATCGACGCCCGCACCCAGTTCGGCAGCGGCACGCCGTTCACCTACAGCTCGTACATGCCCGGCGTGACGCTGTCCATCCTGCTGCCGCCCCGCGCCGCGGCGCCGCTGCGCTTCGACGAGACGCTGCGCCGCCTCACGCGCGAGCCACTCTACGACGAGCGCCGGGGTGACGACGAGGAGGCCGCGCGCCGCGCGCCGCCGCCCACGACCACGACGCCGCGCGAAGGGCCCGACGGCCGGCCGGCGCCCGAGCCCGTGCCCCCGCCCGACGGCGCGCGCCCCGCGCCCGGTCCGGGCGTGCCCCCCGACTGGGCGCCCTGAGGCGAGCCGGTGGCGAGCCTCGTTGTTGCTGAGGCGAGCCGGAGGCGAGCCTCGTTGTTGCTGAG
>DASXVK010000269.1:0-4420 GCA_036504295.1 Polyangia bacterium | reverse complement strand
GACTCGGGCCTGCTCAACACCCCAGTGGCCGTGCCCTGGTGGGACGGCTTGCCGCTCCGGATGCTCGCCTGAGCCCCGACCTACCGCATCCACCCCCCTTCCGGTTAGGGGAATTCCCGCCCGTGGAAATCCAGGCTAGCGCCGCTTGGCGAGCGTGGCGCCGAGCTCCTGCAGCGTGCCCCCGCTCGCGCCGACGAGCAGCGCCGGCTTCATGTTGTCGAGCCCCCAGGGCTGCGGATCGCCGGAGGTGACCGCGAAGGAGCCGCCGTCGACCCGGCCGACGATGCCGAAGCCGCTGGTCAGCTCGAAGCAGGCGCGCTCCTGCACCTTCGGCAACCCGAGGAGATCCACCTCGGCGAGCCCCCGCTCGCAGGTCAGGACGATGCGGTTGCCGAGCACGCGCCGCTCGAGCATGAGGATGTTGCCCAGCGGCGAGCTGTACACCTCGAGCCAGGCGTCGAGGTGCTCGAGCCAGGGGTCGGGGTGGGCCAGGAAGAAGAGGTGCTCGTCGAGGATGCGGCGGGCGAGCAGGCCCTGGGAGACCGGCACCACCTCGACGAAGCCGTGGGGGTGCAGCGCCTCGGCCTTGTCCTCGTCCCGGCAGAGCCAGCTCCCGGGCTGGTGCGGGGTGCAGCCGAAGAAGACGTTCTTGGCGCCGCAGGTCTTGAGGAACATGGAGGTGACGAGCGCGACCTCGGTCGCGCTCGCGCAGTTGCCCAGGCGGCGGTCGCCGTTGAAGAGCACCACGTCGTCCGGCAGCCGGTGCACGCTGTCGAAGTAGTACGCCCGGTCGGTGAACGGCCAGACGAGCGACAGCTTGTCGCCCACCTTGATCTTCTCCACGTCGTCCGCGTTTTCGGGGATGGCGAGGTAGGTGACGCCCGCCAGGTCGACCGCGAGGAAGAGGAGCCCGCGCGGCGTGATGCCGGCCCGGCGCAGGTCGCTGAACCCGCGCATCAGGGACGACACGGTCGGGAAGCTCAAGGTCCGCACCGGAATCATACTGGGAGGATAGCGCATCCGCGCCGCGGGTGCGCGGTGCTTCGGCGCCGATGGAATCGCTACGCCGCGCTGCGGCGATGATGACAGGTGGGGCTTGCCAGCCGCTCTAGATGCTCTAAAGTAGGTCGCATTAGAAGAAGCGAGTTTGCGCCCACGGCCTTTTCTTCTCCGGGGACCTGCGGCGCGCGAACGGAAAGGCCAGACAATGGGCGTCAAGCTGTATGTAGGCAATCTTGCTTATGGCACTACCGCGGACCAGCTCCGCGAGCTGTTCGAAGCCGACGGTCGCCACGTGACGGATGTGTCGGTCGTGACCGACCGGACCACGGGCCAGTCCCGCGGGTTCGGATTCGTCGAGATGGGCTCGCCCGAGGAGGCGACGGCCGCCATCGGCGCGCTCGATGGCCGTGATCTCGATGGTCGGACGCTGCGCGTCAGCGAGGCGCGCGAGCGCCCGGCGGGCGGGGGCGGCGGCGGCTACGGCGGGGGCGGCGGCCGGGGCGGCGGTGGCGGTGGCCGCGGGGGTGGCGGCGGTTATGGCGGCGGCGGCGGCCGGGGCGGTGGTGGTGGTGGCGGCGGGCGGCCGAGGCGATAGGAGGTCACGATCATGCCGATGCAGGGACGACCAACTATCACCAAGCGGCAGAAGGAACAGGCCCGTCAGGAGCGCGCGAAGCAGAAGGCGCAGAAGCGCCAGCAGCGCGCGTCGGAGAAGCCGGCCGCCAAGCCCGGTGATCCCGACGAAGATCCTGATATTGCGGGGATCGTGCCCGGTCCCCAGCCGTTGCCCTGGGAAGGCGAGAACGAGTAGGACCGCCGGGGTCCCCGCCGCGCAGGGGAGCCAACCGCCATGGCGCCACGCGCGCCACCGTGAGGCGAAGCTGCACGGTGGCGGCCGGGGGGTCGTGGCGGTTCTTGCTTATTCGCCGGGCGCGGGCCACTGCCGGAGCGCGGTCGTCACCTCGCCCCGGAGCGGGTCCCTGGCGCGGGCGTCCGCGAGCAGGCGGGTGCGCACGGCCGGGGCCGGCTCGCGGCGCGCCTGAGCCAGGAGCGCGACCGCACGCAGCTCCGGGTCGACGTCCAGGCCGGCGGCGGGCGGGGCCGCGCCGCCCTCGGCGAGCAGCGCGGGGGCGAGCCGGACGAGGCGCGCATCGCTGTCGAGCAGGCGGCGCGCGAGCGGGGCCTGGCCGGTGCGCATGAGCTCGGCCGCGAGCAGCGCGCGCGAGGCCCGCGGGAGCTGCCGCAGGGTCTCGTCGCCGGCGTCGCGCGCCAGGCGCAGGGCGCGGGCCAGGTCCCGCGGGACGGCCCGCGCGAGGTCGAGCGCGGGGCTGGCGTGGTCGTCGGCCCCGTCGTCGCCGCGATCGGCGGCCCGGCGCTCGGCGGCGCGCGGGTCGGGGGCCCGGCGGTCGGCGGCCCGGCGGTCGGCGGCGCGCCGGTCGCGGGCGGGCTCGGGCTCGTCGAGCCGGGCGGCGAGGGCGGCGCGCACGTGGCCGCGCCGGGCCGCGGGCACGCGGGCGAGGATGTCGGCCAGGGGCCGCGGCGCCGTCCGCAGGTCGGCGAGGACGTCGGCGAGCGGCCGCTTCGCCGCCCCGGCGGCCCCGGCGCCGGCGAGCCGGAGGACCCGCGCGTAGAGCGTCGCCAGGTCGAGGTCGAGCTCCTGGGCGTCGAGGTGCGGTGCGACCAGGGCGGCGGCCTCGCGGGCGCGACCGAGCGCCGCGAGCGCGGTCGCGTGCTCCTCCAGCACCGCGCGCGCGAGGCGCGGATCGCGCGCACCCGCGGCCGCCAGCTCCTGGACCGCCTCGGCGTGGCGCTCGGCCCGGTACAGCGTCACGCCGTAGCCGGCGCGGATCTCGGCGTCGGCCGGGAAGCGCGCGACGAGGGCGGGGTAGCGGCGCAGCCGCTCGGGGAGCGACTCGGCGCGGACCGCGAGGTAGGCGGCCGCCGCGGAGTCCGGCCGCGCCGCGGCGCGCGCGTGGTAGAGCGTGCGGCAGTCCGCCGCGCGGCCGAGGCGCTCGAGGACGTACTGGTGCACCCGGTGCGCGTCGAGGTCGTCGTCGCGGCCGGCGATGAGCCGCTCGGCGCAGCGCAGGGCCGCGTCGGGCTGCCCGTTCGCGAGGTAGAGATCGACGGCGGCGTGCAGGGTGAGCGGCTGATCGGGCATGGCGCCCGCGAGCCGCTCGGCGAGCTGCGCCGCGTCGCGGCCGCGGCCGAAGCGCGCCAGCAGCGCGAGCGTCGTGCGCCAGCCGCCCTGGGCGCGGTCGAGGTTATAGCGGAAGGCCGCGTAGCCGCTCTCGAAGCTCATGTTCGGGGGCGGCGGGGCGAAGACGTCGTCCACGTGCTGGCGCACGAAGAACCGCTGCCCGGCGAGCACCTCGACCTGCTCGGGCGGCGCGCTGGCGTCATAGCGCACGTTCCGGAAGTACACGGGGGAGGCGCCGAGGACGTTGTAGATGACCGCGTCGGCGCCGCCGGGCACGGTCACGTCCTCCTGGTCGAGGACGGCGCCCTGCGCCGTGCGCACGACGACCTGGTAGCGCCCCTTGGTGAGGACGCGCGCGTGGCGCGCGCCCGGCGCCAGCGCCACGGGCTTCGGGCCGAGCTCCACCGTGACCGGCACCTCGAGGTCGTTGACGAGATGGACGTAGCTGTGCCGGTTCTCGAGCGCCGACGCGAGCATCGAGTTCCCGACGCCGTAGAGGATCGAGGCGGCGAGGCCGATGGCCACGACGCGGCGCCACAGGCGCTGCCCGCGCGAGAGCGGCGCGCGGGCGAGGAAGTAGTACGAGTCGGCCGTGTCGCCCGGCGCGGCCAGGAAGCACTTGAGCGGGATGAGCGGGATGAAGAGCGCCGTCAGCCACTGCGTGCCGATGTAGGTCTGATCCTGCGGGTTGGCCTCGGCCTTTCCGTACAGCATCGTGCCGAAGCCATTGAGCGTGTAGAGCGAGGGCGCGCCCCCCTGCAGCGGCTCGAGGAAGAGACGGCGGTTCGACAGCAGCGCGTCGATGAGCTCCCGCTCGGCCGGGTCGGAGACGCGGCGCCGGCGCTTCGACAGGAGCGCGTACGCGCGCTGAAAGTCGCCCTTCTCGCGGGCGGCCAGGATCTCGGGATCCGTGAGGATCCGCGTGAGCACCGGATCGGGCGCGGCGGCGGGCTCCGCGGCGGCGGCGGCGGGCTCCGCGGCGGCGGGATCGGGTGCGGGTGCGGCCGCCGCGTCCGGTGCGGGCTCGGCCGTGGCTGCGGGCTCGGCCGTGGCTGCGGGCGCGCCCGCGGGTCCCTGCTGCGCGTCGTCCATGTGCTGCCCCCGTGCGAAGTCGTCCCCATCCTACACCGCGGCGCGGGCGCCTAGAAGAGCGGCGCGTTGACCTGGACGTTGACCTTGACCTTGACGTGGACTTTGACGGCGACCTGGACGTGAACG
>DASXVK010000268.1:0-17148 GCA_036504295.1 Polyangia bacterium | reverse complement strand
CCGGGGCCCCGGACGCCGGTCCGGGTGCGCGCTCGGGTGCCCAGGCGTGGCCGCGACGGTACGCTCCGGCCCCTGGCGGCCCCGCCGGGGTGCGTCTATCGCAAGCGCCGATCCGTCCTGGATTCGCGCCAAAAGGGGTTGACGCCCCCCGTAAGCTCTGGTACATCAACCGCGCTTCCGGTGCCCTCGACCGGCGCACGCTATCCCTCTCGCCGGCGGGCTTTCGCGCCGGCGATCCTCTTCGGAGGCCGAAAGGAAAACCTAACGATGTTGCCGAACTTAGTTCTCCTCCAGGCGGGCGGAGCCCCGCCCGGCTGCGGCGGCGGCGGCATGTCGACGATCGGCATGTTGCTCATCATGTTCGCCGTCTTCTACTTCATGCTGATCCGACCCCAGCAGAAGAAGCAGAAGGAGCACCAGGAGATGCTCCGCAACCTCAAGAAGGGCGACGAGGTCGTGACCACCGGCGGCATCATCGGCCGCATCGCCGGGCTCACCGACAGCTACGCCACCCTCGAGGTGCAGGAGAAGGTCCGGATCAAGGTCGTGCGCTCGCACATCACGGGCAAGACCAGCACGCCGGCAGCGACCGCGGCGCCCGAGGCCAAGTAGCTCGGCGGTGACTCAGGCCGCGGGGCGCCGGATTCGCTGGCGCCCCCGGCGGTCTTGCGACAAGGTGACGCCAAGATGGAAAAGACGTGGTGGTGGAAGTTCTGCGGCTTCCTGCTCGTGACGCTGCTCGCCGGCGCCTATCTCACGCCGACGTTCATGCACTGGTACGGCAAGTGGGACAAGGCGCCCGCGTGGTGGCCGAAGGCCTTCACGAAGAAGATCCAGCAGGGCCTCGACCTGCAGGGTGGGCTGCACCTCGTCTACGAGGTCAACATGGACAAGGCGGTGTCGGACAAGGCCGACCGCCTCTCCGTGGACCTCGGGGAGAAGCTGCAGAAGGACAAGAAGGTCAAGGCGACGTCCGAGCGTGAGGTCGACGCCCGCACCGGCAAGCTGAGCCAGGGCGGCATCGTCATCAAGTTCGCGAACCCCGCCGAGGCCAAGGTCCTCGACCGCGACTTCATGCGCGACTACAGCGAGCAGATCGAGGAGATCAGCCGCGACACCGCGAAGGGCGTCGTCGTCCTGCGCATGAACTCGACCTACGTCGAGAACATCAAGGCCTACGCGCTCAAGCAGGGCATCGAGACCATCCGCGGCCGCGTCGACAAGTTCGGCGTCGCGGAGCCGACCATCATCCGCAAGGGCGACAACATCGTCGTCGAGCTCCCCGGCCTCAAGCAGGAGGACTTCGAGCGCATCCGCCAGCTCATCGGCCGGACCGCGCAGCTCGAGTTCAAGTTCCTCGACGAGGTCCAGCGGCCCGGCGGCGGCAATCCCTACATGACCAAGATCTCGGAGGTCGCCAAGGACCCGAAGTACAAGGACCTGGGCATCGAGGTCGAGCACGACCAGTGGAGCGAGAAGGACTCCGGCCAGCAGCACACGGACGTCTACCTGCGCGCCGAGAAGCGCGACAACCTCGAGAAGTTCTTCGCCGATCTGCCGGCGGACATGAAGGTCCCGGCCAACAACGAGATCGGCTACGAGGAGGTCCGCCGCGGCAGCGCCGACGAGGAGGGCGCGCCCGGCAAGGTGATGTGGCGCACCTACCTGCTCATCCGCCGCGCCGAGATCACCGGCGAGCTCCTCACCGACGCCGAGGTGACGCGCGACCCGCAGACGAACCGGCCCGAGGTCTCCGTCACGTTCAACCGCGAGGGCGCCGCCCGCTTCGAGCGCGTCTCGGGCGACAACATCGGCCGCAAGATGGCCATCATCCTCGACGAGCGCATCAACTCGGCCCCGGTCATCGAGTCCCGCATCGGCGGCGGCCGCGCCCGCATCACGATGGGCGGCTGGCGCGATCACATGCAGATCTTCAAGGAGTCGCAGGACCTCGTCGCCGTGCTCCGCACCGGCGCCCTGCCCGCCCCGCTGCGCAAGACCTTCGAGACGCAGGTCGGCCCGACGCTCGGCAAGGACGCCATCGACAAGGCCAAGCTGTCGATGGGCATCGGCGGCCTCGCGGTCATCCTCTTCATGCTGCTCTACTACCGCAAGTCGGGCCTCATCGCGAACATCGCCATGGTCGGCAACATGGTCTTCATGATGGCGATCCTGGCCGGCTTCGAGTCGACGCTCACGCTGCCCGGCATCGCGGGCCTCGTGCTCACCATCGGTATGGCCGTGGACGCGAACATCATCATCTACGAGCGCATCCGCGAGGAGCTTCGGCTCGGCAAGACGCCGCGGGCCGCGGTGGATCTCGGCTTCCAGCGCGCCTTCCGCGCGGTGCTCGACGGCCACGTGTCCAACGCGGTCGCCGGCGTGGTCCTGTACCAGTACGGCACGGGCCCCATCCGCGGGTTCGCGGTCACTCTCATCATCGGCATCATCACCAACCTCTTCACCTCGGTGCTGATGTCCCGATGGATGTTCGACATCCTGGTCGCGCGACGCAAGGCGGCCCAGACGCTGAGCATTTAGGAACCGCCATGAAGCATTTCGAGATCATCAAGTCCGGCACCAACTACGAGTTCGTCGGCCGGAAGAACCTCTTCCTGGGCATCTCGGCGGTGCTGATGCTCATCAGCGTCCTGATGCTGCCGATCAACCACTACTGGCGCGGGGCGGCGCTGAACTACGGCGTCGACCTGCGCGGCGGCACCGAGCTCCGCGTCGCGTTCTCGCGACCCATCGACGCCGGCGCCATCCGCCACGCGCTCGACGCCGCGGCCTTCCACAACGCCGAGGTCGTCAAGTTCAGCGACACGCAGCACCCGAACGCGTACCTCCTGCGGCTGATGACCGTCTCGGCCATCAGCGAGAACAAGGCCAAGGAGGCCGAGGCCGCGCTGAAGGCGAAGTTCGGGGCCAAGACCCGCGTCGATTTCCGTGAGGGCGGCGACAAGCTCTACGTCCACATGGAGACCGCTCCCGAGGTCAAGGACCAGAAGGACCCGACCGAGGCGATCCGCGGTCAGATCGAGACGACGCTCAAGGGGACCGGCGTCAACGCCCTCCAGATCCAGAAGTTCGGGCCCGACAACAAGGCGTTCGAGGTCACGCTCCTGTCCCTCGACAAGGAGGTGCGCGCGGCCCTCGACGGCAAGCTCGGCGCGGGCACGGTCCAGTCGATCCCGTCGGTCGAGTCGGTCGGCGCCAAGGCCGGCAAGGAGCTCCGCGACGACGGCATCAAGTCGCTGGCGTACGCGATGCTCCTCATCATGCTCTACATCGCCATCCGCTTCGACTTCCGCTACGGCCCGGGCACGGTCGCCTCGCTGCTCCACGACGCCGTCATCGTCGTCGGCGCGTTCGCCATCACGTACAAGGAGTTCTCGCTCACGACGGTCGCCGCGGTGCTCACGGTCATCGGCTATTCGATGAACGACACCGTCGTCGTCTTCGACCGTATCCGCGAGAACGCGGCGCGGCTGCGCGACCGCAAGTTCGACCGGCTCGTGAACCAGTCGGTCAACGAGACGCTGTCCCGTACGATCCTGACGTCGGCGACGGTTTTCTTCACCACGCTCGCCATGAACGTCTTCGGCACCGGCGTCATCCGCGACTTCGCGTTCGCCATGAACGTCGGCGTCATCACCGGCACGTACTCGTCGATCTTCATCGCCGCCCCGGTGCTGATCTGGCTGAACGACAAGTACGTGGCCGCCCAGCGCAAGGCGAACCTGCGCGGCCACAAGGTGGCGCAGGCGAGCACGAAGAGCATCGCCGCCCCCGAGGAAGAGGAGGAAGGGGCGTAGCCAGCCCGCTTCCTCCCGGCGCCGCCCCCCCCATTCCTGTTCCGCTTCCCGCTCACTTCCGCCAGTTCCCCCCATGCTGCGCGCCACGCTCGTGGCCGTGCCCGTGCCCCTGCCCCTGCCCGGCCGTTCCGGCGGACGGAGCGCGGACGCGGGCACGGGCACGGGCACGGGCACGGGCACGGAAGCGTTGACACGCGCCAGCGTCTTGCCCGATTGTGGGGGGCATGCGCGCCCACTCCGCTCGCCGCCGCCCCCGGGCTGCCGCCCCCGTCGGGCCAGTCGCGGAGGACCGCTAGGTGGCCCGGGCGGACGCGCCAGCGGCCGAGACCGCGTGGGAGCTCGCGTCGGCGCCCGCCGACGCCGCGGCCCTGGCGACGGCCGCGGGCCTCCCGCCGTGGCTGGGCGCGCTGCTCGTCGCCCGCGGCGCGGACACGGCGGCCGCGGCGCGGCGCTTCGTCCAGCCGCGCCTCGCGGACGTCCGGCCGCCCGACACCATGGCCGGGCTGGCGCCGGCGGCCGCGCGCCTCGCGGCCGCGCTCCGGGGGCACGAGCGCATCGGCGTCTTCGGCGACTACGACGTCGACGGCGTGTCGAGCGCGGCGCTGACCGGCGACTACCTGCGCGCCTGCGGCGGCGACGTGCTCGTGCGGGTCGGCCAGCGCGCGTCCGGCTACGGGCTCGCCGAGCCGGACGCCGCGGCCCTCCTCGAGGCGGGGTGCGCCGTCGCGGTCGTGTGCGACTGCGGCACGTCCGACCACGACTCCGTCGCGCAGCTCCGCGCCGCGGGCGTCGACGTGATCGTCGTCGACCACCACCAGGTGCCCGATCCGGCCGCCCCGGCCACGATCCTCGTGAACCCTCAGCAGCCCTGCTGCGCCTTCCCCTTCAAGGGGCTCGCCGCGGTCGGCCTCTGCTTCTATCTCTGCGCCGCGCTGCGCACCGCCCTCAAGCACGAGCGCGCCGCCGCGAACGGCAGCGCCGGGCTGCCGCCCGGCGAGGAGCCCGACCCGCGCGAGTGGCTCGACCTCGTCGCGCTCGGCACCGTCGCCGACATGGCGCCGCTCGTAGGCGAGAACCGGATCCTCGTGAGCCACGGCCTGAAGGTGCTCGGCCGCGGTCGTCGCCCCGGGCTGCGCGCCCTGGCCGATCTCGCGGGCATCGCCGACCACGTGCGCGCCGAGGACATCGCGTTCCGCCTGGCGCCCCGGCTCAACGCGCCCGGCCGGCTCGGCGACGCCACGCCGGCGCTCGGCGTGCTCCTCGAGCCGGACCTGATGCGCGCCCGGGCGCTCGCCGCCGAGTGCGACGCCGCGAACCGCAGCCGCCAGGTGCTCCAGGAGTCGGTCTACGCCGCGGCGGTGGCGGACCTCGACCGCCGGCCGCCCGGGCCCGTGGTCGTCGTCGCCGGTCAGGGCTGGCACCCCGGCGTCGTCGGCATCGTCGCGGCGAAGCTGGTCGACCGCTACGGGGTGCCGGCCGCGGTGATCGCCCTCGACGGCGCCGTCGGCCGCGGCTCGGCCCGTACCGTCCCCGGCTTCCACCTCTACGAGGCCCTGCGCGCCTGCGCGCCGCACCTCGTGCGCTACGGCGGCCACGCGGCCGCGGCCGGCATGACCGTCGAGGCGACGCAGGTCGACGAGCTGCGCGTCGCGCTCGAGGAGGCGGCCCGGGTGGCGTTCCCGGCAGGCCCGGCCCCGCGCCCGCTGCGGCTCGACGCCGAGCTCCCCCTCGGGGCGATCACGCGGGCGCTGTGCGAGGAGGTCGCCCTGCTCGAGCCCTTCGGCATCGGCAACCCCGAGCCGCAGCTCTGCACCCGCGGGCTGCAGGTCCTGGAGCAGCGGCTCGTCGGCGAGCGCGAGGACCACCTGCTGCTCACGCTCTCGGACGGCGCGTGCGAGCTGCGCGCCATCGGGTTCCGCCTCGCGCCGAGCGCCCCGGGCGTCGGGGCGATCGTCGACGTGGCCTACGTCCCCGAGGTCGACGAGTACCGGGGCACGGTGCAGGTGCGGCTGCGGCTCCGCGACCTCCGGCCGGCCGCGCGGCCGGGCGGCGCCCACGGGTGGACGACATGAGCGACGACGACCTCCGCCTCCGGGACGACGACGAGAAGCAGCCCTCGTGGCTCAAGACCTACGGCTCGTCGCTGTGGCGGATCGTCTTCCTGCTGGTGCTCCTCCTCTCGCTGATCCTCCTGCGCAAGCCCTGCGCCGAGGGCATGGCCGGCTTCGTCGGCAACTTCGGGACGCCCGTCGACGCGGGCGCCCGCCACTGAGGCCACGGGTGCCGCACGTACCGGATCAGGTGCTCGAGCTCCTGCGCGGTCGCCGCAGCGTCCGCCGCTTCCGGCCGGAGCCGGTGCCCGCGGCCATGCTCGACGAGGTGCTCGAGGCGGCCCGCTGGGCGCCGACGGCGGGCAACCGGCAGAGCTTCCGGCTGCTCGTGGTCACCGCGGCGCCGGTGATCGCCGCGATGGGCGCCGCCGTGCGCGCCGAGACCGCCCGCCTGCGGGCCGCGCTCCGCCCCGAGATGGCGGGCCAGGTGGGCGCCTACCTCGGCAGCTTCGAGCACTTCACCGGCGCGCCCGCGGTCGTCGTGACGATCTACCGCCCCGGCCTCGACCTGCTCGCCGCGGCGACGGGCGTGGCCGGGGCGAGCGACCGGCCGGAGCGCGACGCGCTCGCGTCGGCCGCCGCCGTGACGACGTACCTGCTCCTCGCCGCGCACGCGGCGGGCCTCGGGACCTGCTGGATGACCGGCCCCTGCGTCGCGGCCGAGGCGCTGCGCGAGGTCCTGCAGGTGCCCGCGGGCTGGAGCATCGCCGCGCTGGTGCCGGTCGGCTTCCCGGCGGAGGCGCCGGCCGCCCCGCCGCGGCGCCCGCTCGCGCAGCTGGTGCTGCGCCGCGGCCCCACCAGCGAGGGCGACGGAGGCGGCGCGTGAGGCGCGTCGTCGTCACGGGCCTCGGGGTGGTCTCGCCGATCGGCACGGGTCGCCCCGCGTTCCACGCCGCGCTCCGCGAAGCCCGCCCCGGCGTCGACCTCATCCGCGGCTTCGACGCCAGCAGCTTCCCGACCCGGATCGCCGCCGAGGTCAAGGACCTCGACCTCGCCGCGGTGCCGCTGCCGGCCGACCTCGAGCCGGCCCTGCGCCGGGATCGCAAGTCGGTGTTCGGCGTGGTGGCCGCGCGCGAGGCCGTCCGCGACGCCTTCGGCGCGCCGCCGCTGCTCGCGGCGCTCGAGCCGCGCCGCGTGGCGGTGATCATCGCCTCCGGCCAGGAGATCTTCCACCTCGAGGACGTCGTCGCCCACGTCGGCCACGCCCGCATCGACGGCGGGGCCTTGCTCCGCGCCGTGCTCGCCGACGCGCCGCTGCGCCGGCTGCAGATCCCGTCCGACCTCGGCGCCCGCGTCATCGCCCGCGAGGCGGGCGCCGCCGGCCTCTTCGCCGTCAACGTCTCCGCCTGCGCCGCCGGCACCCAGGCGGTCGGCGAAGCGTTCCGCGCCATCCAGGACGGCGCGGCCGACGTCGCGCTCGCCGGCGGCTACGACTCGATGGTGAACCCGCTCGCCGTCGGCGGCTTCTGCCTCCTCGGCGCGCTCTCCACCGCGAACGATCTCCGCGGCGGCGCCTCGCGGCCCTTCGACGCGCGCCGCGACGGCTTCGTCATCGGCGAGGGCGCGGCCGTGCTCGTGCTGGAGGAGATCGAGCACGCCCGGCGCCGCGGCGCCCGCGTGCGCGCCGAGATCCGCGGCTACGGCTCGACGCTCGACGCCTACCGCGTCACGGATCCGTCGCCCGGCCACGCGGGCGCGGTCGCCGCGATGCGCGCCGCCCTCGAGGACGCGGGCCTCGCCCCGGCGGCGGTCGACTACGTCAACGCCCACGGCACCGGCACGCCCAAGAACGACCCCGCCGAGACCGCGGCGCTGCACACGCTGCTGGGCGAGGGCGCCGGGCGCGTGCCGGTGAGCTCGACGAAGAGCCAGATCGGCCACCTCCTCGGTGCCGCCGGTGCCGTCGAGCTGGTGGCGACGATCTTCGCGCTCGAGGAGGGACTGCTGCCGGCGACGATCAACCTCACCCACCCCGACCCGGAGTGCGACCTCGACTACGTGCCCGGGACGCCGCGGCCGGCGACGCCGCGCATCGCGCTGTCGAGCTCGTTCGGGTTCGGCGGCCAGAACGCCGCGCTCGTGGTCGCGTGGTCGGAGGGGGCGTGACCCCCGCCGCGCGGGTCGCCATCGTCACCGGCGCCTCGCGCGGCATCGGCCGCGCCGTCGCGGTCCGCCTGGCGCAGGAGGGCACCGAGCTCGTCCTCGGCCACGCGCGCGACGCTGCGGCCATGGACGAGACGGTCGCCGCGTGCCGCGCCGCCGGCGCCGACCCGGCGGTGGTCCGCATCGACGTCACCGCCGCGGACGCGCCCGCGGCCCTCGTCGGCGCCGCGCTCGCCCGCGGCCGCCTCGACGTCCTCGTCAACAACGCCGGCGCGGTCGCCGACGACCTGCTGGCCGTCGCCACCGACGCGGATCTCGACCGCATGCTCGCCGTGAACATCGCGGCGTTGACGCGCCTCACACGGGCGGCGCTGCGTCCCATGCTGCGCCAGCGCGGCGGCGCGATCGTGAACCTCTCGTCGGTGCTCGCGACGCGCCCCGGCCGGGGCAACGCGATCTACGCCGGGACCAAGGGCTTCGTCGAGGCGTTCACGCGCGCGCTCGCGGTCGAGGTCGGCGGCAAGGGCATCCGCGTGAACGCCGTCGCGCCCGGGATCATCGCCACCGGCATGACCCGGGCGGTGCAGGCCCTCGCCGGCGCCGCGCTCCGCGAGCGGGTCGCGCTCCGGCGCCTCGGCACCGCCGCCGAGGTCGCCGCCGCGGTGGCGTTCCTGTGCTCGGCCGACGCCGCGTACGTCAGCGGCGCGATCCTGGCCGTGGACGGCGGCTTCACCGGCGGTCCTTGACGCGGACCGTCGACGGCACGACAAGGAGGGTATCGCGTGGACGACGTGATGCAGCGCGTAGCGAAGTGCGTGGCCGAGGTGCTGGCGAAGGAGGCCGCGTCGATCAGACCGGCGGACCGGCTGATGGACGACCTCGGGGCCGAGTCGCTGGACCTGGTGGAGCTGATGTTCGCGCTCGAGCAGGAGTTCGACATCCGGCTCGAGCGGGACGACATGAGCCTCACCGCTCAGCTCGGGCTGCCGGAGGAGGAGATCCACCACGAGGAGATCCTCACGCCGCGCGCGCTCGAGCTGCTGCGCGCGCGCTTCCCGGCGGCGGCTCCCACGCTGGTCGATGGGATCGCGCGCAAGCACCTGGGCGGCCTCGTCACGGTCGAGGAGATCGCCCGGGCGGTGGAGCGCAAGCTCGCCGCGTGAGAGCCAAGGCCGGTGGGCGGCGTGAGGGCGGACACGATCTTTTCCTTGACACACCCTATGGCCCATACTACCGTCCCGACTCACATTTTTGCCGGCCGCGAGCGCACGGCGCAACGGTCGGCTGCAGCACTTTCGGCCGGCCGCGCCGCGCCGCGCAGCATCGCAGCTTAAGGATCGATGACGCCAAGCTTCTTCAAGACTGACAAGCAAGGGAAACGGTCGCTCGAGGAGGTGCTGCGCGAGGCCTGGCTCGGCGCCCTCGGCGCGCTGTCGACGGCCGAGGGCGAGCTGCTCCGGCTGGGCGAGCGCCTGCGCGAGGCGACCGTCGGTGACGAGAGCCTCGCCGCGGACCTGCTGGCCCGCATCCGCCAGAGCGGCGAGCAGCTCGAGCGCCGGGTGGACGAAGGCGTACGGGCCGCCGTGGCTCGCGCCACCCCGCCGGTGAGCGCCGAGATCGCGGCGCTCAATGACCGGCTGGACCGGCTCAGCAAGCGGATCGACGATGAGGCCCGCCGTCGCGCCGAGCGGCGCCAGGCGGCGCCGGGGACCTCCGAGGCGGGGCACACGGAAGGGGCGCCATGACCGACACGCGGCACAGCAGCAACGACGAGGGCGGCACCGAGATCGGCGGGGGTCGGGCGGGCAAGCGCCGCTCGACCGACATCATCCTGGGGTCCGAGCCGCTCGTCCCGCGGTACGCCTTCTTCGTCAAGGGCGACGGCGTCCACACCCAGAAGCTGAACTCCTTCGAGATGGCCCTGCGCGACGCGGGGATCTCGCAGTTCAACCTGGTGCGCGTCTCGAGCATCTTCCCGCCCCACTGCAAGATCGTCAGCCCGAAGGTCGGGCTCGACCACATGCAGCCGGGCCAGATCGTGCACTGCGTGATGGCGAACAGCGAGACCAACGAGCCGAACCGCCTCATCGCGGCGGCCGTCGGCCTCGCCCGGCCGCGCGACCCGGGCCAGTTCGGCTATCTCTCGGAGCACCACTCGTTCGGCGAGACCGGCAAGAAGGCCGGCGACTACTGCGAGGACCTCGCCGCGACCATGCTGGCGACCCTGCTCGGCGTCGAGTTCGACCCGAACAAGAACTACGACGAGCGCAAGGAGATCTACCGCATGAGCGGGCGCATCGTCGAGTCGCGCAGCGTCGTGCAGTCGGCCGAGGGCAACAAGGACGGCCACTGGACCACCGTCGTCGCCGCCTGCCTCTTCATCACCTGATCAACGCCTGAACCGACTCACGCGAGGGCCTCAGCCGGTGCCCGCAGACCCGCGTTCCAGTGCGTGGCAGTACCGGATGCCCGCCGAGTGGGCGCCGCACGAGGCGACCTGGCTCGGCTGGCCGCACAACCGTCACGACTGGCCCGGCAAGTTCGCCCCGATCCCGTGGGTCTACGCCGAGATCGTGCGCCACCTGGGGCGCAGCGAGATCGTACGGATCCTCGTCGACGATGCCGCCGCGGAGCTGCGGGCGCGCCGCGACCTCGGCAAGGCGCACGTGACCACCGACGGGCTCGAGTTCTTCCACATCCCCACCAACCGGGGCTGGACCCGGGACTCGGGCCCGATGTTCGCGCTGGGTCGAGACGGCGCCTCGCACCTCCTCGACTGGCGCTTCAACGCCTGGGCCAAGTACTCGGACTGGGAGCTGGACGACGCGGTGTCGGCGCGGGCGCGGGGCAAGCTGCGCCTCCCGTTCGTCCGCCCCCAGCGTGACCGCCGCCGGATCGTGCTCGAGGGCGGCAGCATCGACGTCGACGGCGCGGGCCTGATGCTCACGACCGAGGAGTGCCTCCTCAGCGACGTCCAGGCACGCAACCCTGGCTTCACGAGGTCCGATTACGAGGCCGTGTTCCTGGAGTACCTGGGCATCGAGAAGGTGCTCTGGCTGGGCGAGGGGATCGCCGGCGACGACACCCACGGCCACGTCGACGACATCGCACGCTTCGTCGGCCCTGGCACGGTGGTCGCCGCGGTCGAGCGCGATCCGCGCGACCCCAATCACGCGCGCCTCGCCGACAACCTGCGGCGGCTGCGCCGCGCGACCGATCGCGCCGGCCGCCGGCTCACGGTCGTCCCGCTCCCGATGCCGGCGCCCGTCATCTTCGCCGGGCGGCGGCTCCCGGCCAGCTACGCCAACTTCTACGTCGCGAACCGGTGCGTGCTCGTGCCGACCTTCGACGATCCCAACGACCGCCTCGCCCTCGCGACGCTCGCGCGCCTCTTCCCCGGCCGCCAGGTGGTCGGGATCCACGCGGTGGACCTGGTCTGGGGTCTCGGCACCCTGCACTGCCTGACCCAGCAGCAGCCGGCCGCGCCGTAGACGCGGCGTCGCGCGTCAGCTACAACGAGGCTCGTCCTTGACTCGCCTCAGGCGTCGATCCAGCGGCGCGTGAGATCCCCGAACGCGTCGACGCGCCGGTCGCGGAGGAAGGGCCAGTGGCGTCGCGTGGTCTCCAGGAGGCGCAGATCGCACTGCGCGACCAGGACCTGCGGCTCGTCGGTGCCAGCCTCGGCCAGCATGCAACCGAACGGGTCGGCCACGAAGCTCGAGCCGAAGAACTCGAGGCCGGTGGTGCGGTCGCCGGGAGCCACGGGGTTGGGCTCCCAGCCGGTGCGGTTCACCGCCGCGACGTAGACGCCGTTCGCGATGGCGTGCGCCCGCTGGATCGTCTGCCAGGCGCTGCGCTGCGAATCACCGTACGCCGCCTTCTCGGACGGGTGCCAGCCGATCGCGGTGGGGATGAAGAGCACGCTGGCGCCCTGCAGAGCGGTGAGACGAGCCGCCTCCGGATACCACTGGTCCCAGCACACGAGCACCCCGATGCGCCCATGCCGGGTGTCGAAGGCGCGAAACCCGAGGTCGCCGGGCGCGAAGTAGAACTTCTCCAGGTACAGCGGGTCGTCCGGGATGTGCATCTTGCGATAGACGCCGAGCAGCGCGCCGTCGGCGTCGATGACGGCCGCGGTGTTGTGGTACACGCCCGCCGCGCGCCGCTCGAAGAGCGACGCCACTACCACGACGCTCAGCTCCTTCGCCACCTGGCCGAGCATCGCGGTGGACGGGCCCGGCACGGGCTCCGCCAGGTCGAAGTTGGCGTGCAGCTCCGCCTGGCAGAAGTACGGCGTGCGAAAGAGCTCGGGCAGGCAGACGATGTTCGCACCCCGCGCCGCCGCCTGACGGATGCCCGCGACGGCGCGCTCGACGTTGGTCGCGACGTCGGCGTCACAGCGGGTCTGGACGAGACCGATCTGGAACTGCGCGGGATGCGTTGGCATGGGGTGAACATGATTGGCGCTGGCGTAGAAGTCAAGGTGGTGTAAGCGCAGCGGAATCCGGGTCCGTCCACGGTGCCGTGGGCGCGCCCGCGCCGGACCGCGTCATTTTCGTTTGACAACGGGCCGGTCATGCCCAACCTCTCTGATACTCCCGTCCGGGAGCCAGCGTGAAGGGGTCAGGGCGATGATCGTGATGAAGTTCGGCGGCACGTCCGTCGCGGACGCGGCCGCGGTCCGCCGCCTGGGGGATCTCGTGGCGGCGCGGCGCGAGGAGCAGCCGCTCGTGGTCGTCTCGGCGCTCGCCGGCGTGACGGACGCCCTCGTGGCGGCGACGAACGCCAAGGCCGCCGAGGAGCGGACCCAGGCCACGGCCCGCCTCGCCGCCCGGCACGAGGCGCTCATGACCGAGGTCGCCGGCGCCGAGCAGGTGGCGGCCCTGCGGCCCTGGCTCGAGGCGCTCCGGGTGCGGCTCACGTCGCCCGGCGACGCCGCGGCCGCCGCGGAGGTGCTGGCGCTGGGGGAGATCCTCTCGTCGACGATCGTGGCCGCGGCGCTCGCCGCGCGCGGCCTCGCGTCCCGGTGGTTCGACGCGCGCCACGTCATCCGTACGGCGGGCGAGGACCCGCAGCGCGATCCGCCCGACCTCGAGGCCACGCAGCGGCTCATCGCCACGCACCTCGCGCGCGAGGCCGCCGGCGACGCGGTCGTCGTGACCCAGGGCTTCATCGCCTCTGACCCCGCCGGCCGCACCACGCTCCTCGGCCGCGGCGGCTCCGACTACACCGCGGCGCTGCTCGGCCAGGGGCTCGGCGCCGCGCGTATCGAGATCTGGACCGACGTCGACGGCGTGCTCACCGCGCCGCCGCAGCTCGTCCCCGCCGCCCGGCGCGTGAAGGTGCTCTCCTTCACCGAGGCCGCGGAGCTGGCGTACTTCGGCGCCAAGGTCCTGCACCCCGCGACCATCCGGCCGGCGCTCGACGCCGGCATCCCGGTCCACGTGCTCAACGCGCGGCGCTCGGCCGCGGACGAGCCGCGCGGCACCATCATCGTGCCCGCGGCGCCCGTCGCGCGCGACCCCCGGTGGGTCGCCAAGTCCGTCGCCGTCAAGCGGGGCATCACGGTCATCACGATCAACTCGACGCGGATGCTCGGCGCCGTCGGCTTCCTCGCGCGGATCTTCGCCATCTTCGAGCGCGCGCGCACGGCCGTGGATCTGGTCACGACCTCCGAGGTGAGCGTCTCGCTGACCGTCGACGACACCCGCGCGCTCGCGCCGATCCTCGAGGAGCTGAAGACCTTCGCGCAGGCCGAGGTCGAGCACGGCCGCGCCATCGTCTGCGTCGTGGGCGAGGGGCTGCGCAACACCCCCGGCATCGCGGCGCGCGTGCTGCGCGCGGTGGTGCCGACGAACGTGCGCATGATCAGCCAGGGCGCGTCGGAGATCAACGTGAGCCTGGTCATCGCCGGCGACGAGGCGGACGGGGTGGTGCGCCGGCTGCACGACGAGCTCTTCCAGGGGCGGCTGCCCCGCGACACCTTCGGCGAGCGCTTCGACGAGCTCGAGCACGGCGGCCCCCTGCCCGCCCCGCGCCGCGCCGAGGCCGCGCGCCTGGCGCCCATGGCCGAGGACCTGGCGCGCCGCCACGGCACGCCGCTCTACGTCTACGACCTCGACCGCGTCGAGGCGCAGATCATGCGGGTGACCGCGGCCGTGCCGCACCCGCGCTTCCGCCTGCTCTACTCGATGAAGGCGAACTTCAACCCCGCGATCCTGCGCATGATGGCGCGTCACGGGGTCGGCGTGGACGCGGTCTCGCCGATGGAGGCCCGCCGCGCCGTCGAGCACGGCGTGCCGGCCGACGCGGTCCTCTTCACCGCGAACAACGTCGCCACCGACGCGCTCGTCGCCATCCACGACCTGGGCGTGCGCGTGAACCTCGGCGCGCTCTCGGACGTGCGGCGGTTCGCCGCCGCGCGGCCGGGCGCGAGCGTCATGCTGCGGCTCAACCCCGGCGTGGGCGCCGGCCATCACGCGCACGTCGTGACCGGCGGCACCGAGAGCAAGTTCGGCCTCGGTGAGGAGGACCTCGGCCGCGCGCGGGACGAGCTCACCGCCGCCGGGGTGCACGTCGTCGGCCTGCATTCGCACATCGGCTCGGGCATCCTCGAGCCGGCCCCGTTCCTCGAGGCCGCCGAGGTGGTCATGCGCGTGGCCCAGACGCTGCCGGACCTGGAGGTCGTGGACCTCGGCGGCGGGATCGGCGTGCCCTACCGGCCCGGCGAGGACGAGATGGACCTGCCCGCGCTCGGCGCCGGCCTCACCGCCGCGATGCACCGCCTCGAGGAGCGTCTCGGCCGGCCGCTGGCGCTCTGGCTCGAGCCGGGGCGCTTCCTCGTGGCCCAGGCGGGCACGCTCCTCGCGCGCGTGACCTGCCGCAAGGAGATGAACGAGCGCGTCTACGTCGGCCTCGACACCGGGCTCAACCACCTCATCCGGCCGGCGTTCTACGGCTCGTACCACGCCATCAGCAACCTCAGCGCGCCCGAGGGGCCGGTGGAGGCCGTCGAGGTCGTCGGCAACATCTGCGAGAGCTCCGACGTCTTCGCCGCCGGCCGCCCGCTCCCCTCACCGCAGGAGAGCCACCTGCTCGCCATCCACGACGCCGGCGCCTACGGCTTCGCGATGGCCTCGCACTACAACCTGTGGCCGTTGCCGCGGGAGGTGCTGCTGCGGGGTGATCGGGAGGTCAGCGAGTAGGAGAGAAGACTCACACGGAGACGCGGAGGCACGGAGGGATTCTCTGGTTGGCTTCGGCGGCGTGATACCCGTCGTGCGCTCGCCCGCTGCCGTGGGGCGCTCGCGCCGACCCAACCCTCAGAGACTCCGTGTCTCCGTGCCTCCGTGTGATCCGTGTTTTTGGGCTAGAAGTAGAACGTGCCGGCCAGGCGGAACTCGACGCCGTGGTCGTTGCCGATGGGGCTCGTGGTCGTGGTGTTCGCGGCCGCGCCCTGGAGCATCGGCGAGGAGGTGTTGCTGTCGGTGCGCTGGCGGGCGACGTAGCGCGCGTCGGCGCCGACGGTGAAGTGGGGGCTCAGGCGCAGCTCGACGCCGCCGCCGACGTGGCCGATGACGTGCGTCGCCTGGTCGGAGAGGCCCTGGCCCTTCTCCGACGCGAAGTTCGCGCCGATGTCGAGGAGCAGGTAGGGCGCGAACGTGTCGTGCAGGAAGTAGAACTGCGCGCCGATCGTGACCGGCACGTCGGTGCGGTCGGCCTCGCCCTTGCGGACCTGCATGCGCTCGACGGCGAAATCGAGGGAGACGTGGTTCGTCGGGCGCAGGCGCAGGTGGCCGCCGACGGCGCCGAACTGCGTGCCGTCGATGGTGGTGAGGCCGCCGCGGACGCCGAGGCCCCACCGCGGGAAGTCCTCCGCGGGCCTGGGCGCGGGGGCCACGACGACGGGCGCGGGCGCCGGCGCGGGCTGCACGTAGACGACGCGGCGCGGGCGCGGCGGCGGCGGCGGCGGGAGCGGCGGCGGCGGGGCCGCGAACTCGGGCTCCTCGGGCGGCGGCGGCAGCGGCGGCAGCGGCGGGAGGGGCGGCGGCAGCGGCGCGGGCGGGGGCGGCGTGTAGGCGGCCGGCGCGCAGCACCCGGGGCAGCAGGCGCCGGGGGTGACCACGATCACCTGGTGGCGGTGGCGCAGGCGATACCAGTGCGCCCTGACGCGCCACCAGAAGGGCGCCGGCTGAGGCTGCGGCCGGTACACGACGACCGGGGGCGCCTGGATGATGACCTGAGCGGTGGCGCCGAGGGGCCACATCAGCAGGAGAGCCGCGAGAGCGATGATGCGCCGGTTCATGGGAGGCTCCTCCGCCCTCGACGGGCGGGCAGACGGGCGCTGAAGCAGGCGTCGTGCCAGGGTCGCAGCCGCACGATCTCGGGGGGTTACGCGGGCGCGGGGCGTCGGCGAGAACGGCTGTTCACGGACCGCGTGTAGCCGCGGGACCGGCCGGGCACCGGGTCACGAGCGGGCGCGGCGCGCGCGCCAGCTCGAGCGCCGGGCGGGCGAGGGGCGCGCGGCGAGCGAGCTCCGCGAGGGCCGCGAGGGCCGCCGCGCGGCCCCGCTGCCGCGCCTGCACGCGCCCACCCAGCGGGTCCGCCGCGGCCGGGGCGAAGTCGAGCGCGACCGCGCGCACGCGCGGCTCCCACAGGGCAAGGCGGCTCTCGATGCGGGCGCGGAGCCCGGCGGCGCGCTCGCTCGTGGCGGCCAGCGGCGTGAGGAGGCGGTTGAGCGCCGCCGCCGTGCGCGCCGCGAGCACGGCGTCGGGCAGGTGGTCGCGGTCGAGGTCGACGGGGAAGAGGCGCTCGAGCGCGCCCAGGTGCGCCTCGACGGCGCCGAGCGCCTCGACCAGCGCGACGCGCGCGGTCTCGGCGGAGGCGTGGCGGGCCGCGAGCCGCGCCATGAGGACCGCGGGCAGCACGCGCCCCCGGCCCCCGCGCTCGCCCGCCACGCTGACGCCGACGCGCGACTGGAACGCCCCGGCCTCGTCCCCGCGCGCCAGGCGCAGCAGCGCCAGGCGCAGCGCCGGCGGCTCACCGGGGCGCGCGGTGTGGGCGCCGGCGAGCAGCTCGCGGCAGGTCGCGGCGCCGGCGGGACGGCAGAGGTCCTC
>DASXVK010000267.1:0-18638 GCA_036504295.1 Polyangia bacterium | reverse complement strand
CCACGACGGCGGGCGCTTCTGGCGCGTCAGCCGGGTGCGCCTCCTCGCGGCGCACCTCGCGCACCCCTCGTCGCCGCTCGCCGGCGCGCTGCTGCTCGGCGTGGCGCTCCTCGGGCTCGCGCTGCGCCGGCCCGGGGTGTACGCGGCGGTCTTCCCCCCTCGCCCGGCGGGCGAGGCGCGGCTCCTCCGGGTGTTGCCGCTGCTCCTCGTCGCGCTCGCGGCCGCGCTGCGCCTCCTCGACGCGCCGCTCACGATCGCCAACGCCAACGGCCACGCGTACGGCTGGCTCCGGAGCGCCCTCGTGGGCGTGGACACCTCGCCCTATGGCGCCGGCTACCCCGCGTTCTTCCGCCTGCTGGGCGTGGCCGGGCTGCCGGCGCGCGCCGAGGCGATCATGGCGGCGAACGCGGTGCTCGGCGCCCTCTCCGTGGCCGCCGTCTACGCCCTCGCGATGGTCGTGCACCGCGACCGCTGGGCGGCGCTCGCGGCCGCGGGCCTGTGGGCCGTCCTGCCGGCGCACGTGCGGTTGAGCGCGTCGGAGGACTTCCCGGCGCTGCTCGCGCTGTCCCAGCTCCTCGCGGCCCTCGGCTGGGCGCTCGCGGGCCGGCACCCCGGGAAGACCTCCCTCGGCGCCGCGGTCCTGCTCACGTTCTTCGCGGTCCAGGTGCGGCAGGAGGGCTGGATGATCGTCGTCCCGTGTGCGCTGCTGTTCGCGGCGTGCGCCGGGCGCGCCGGCCTCGCGCTCGCGGCGCGGCGCATCGACTGCTGGATCATCGTGGGGCTCGCCGCGGCGCTGGCCGTGGCGCCCGTGCGCCAGCTCGTGCGGGCCCTGCTGTCCGACCGGGGCGCCCACCACCTCGTCCACCCGCTCTCGCTGGAGACCCTGGCGATCCTGGTCCGGCGCCCCGGTGACGTGCGCCTGGCGGCGCCCATCCTTCCGCGCCGCCCCGTTCTGGCGTAACCTCGCCGCGTCTCCGGAGGCACTGCCCATGCGCGCGCTCGCCCTCGCTCTCGCTGCTCTCGCCGCCGGCTGCGGCTCGTCGTCGCCCACCGGCGCGGTCGACGCCGGCCGCGACGGCCCCGCGGCCCAGCTCGACGCCCAGCTCCCGGCCGACGGCCCCGCGGCCACCGACGCGGCGGCGACCGACGGCACGGCCAACGACGCGGGCGGCGACGCCGGCGCCGCCTGCCCCCGGTCGCCGGCCGCGGCCGACCGCACGCGCTACGTCGTCGTCTCCCACCCGTACAGCGCGAGCGGCCAGGCCAACACCTTCCAGGTGCTCACGCTCTCGCAGGCGGGCACGCTCGCGACCACCGCGACCACGTTCGAGATGGGCCGCGCGGGCCGCGGCGAGATCGCCTTCACGCCCGACGGCGTGGTCGGCATCGCGGTCCAGGACGACGGCACCCTCGGCGCCTTCACCATCGACGCCGCCGGCGCGGTCACCGTGAAGCACGCGGCCTATGACGACGGCGTCCTCTACGCCGAGCGCGTGGTCATGGACCCGAGCGGCGCGTTCGTCTGGGTGCTCGACGACCAGTGGCGCACCAACGGCGGCGGGATCTACCGGGTGCGCATCAACTGCGACGGCACGCTCACGAGCGAGGGCCTCTACACCGCGGCCAAGCTCGCGGGGCAGATGCTGCTGCTGCCGGGTGGGCCCGCCCGCGCGGTCGTCGCCGCCTACGACGTCCTCGAGTCGTCCGCGCCCAACGATACGCACCTCATCGACCTCACCGACCCGCCGACGCTCGTCGGCAGCGCCGACGGCTTCCCGGCGGTCGGCGGCGCGGAGGAGGCGTTCCTCGCGTCGGCCGCGCTCACGAGCGACGGCAAGTACGCGCTCGTCGGCGACAACAGCGAGTTCTCGGGCATCCCGAACCGCGTCGCCGTGATCGAGGTGACCACGACGAGCCTCATCGCGCGGCAGGTGCTCTCGCCGGTGCCCGACCCGGTCAGCCTCGTGGCCTCACCCTTCGGCGGCCCGGTGCTCGCCATCGACGGCTACGGCAACGCCATCCACAAGCTGACCTACGACCCGTCGAACGCGAGCGCCCCGTTCACCATCGCGGGCGAGATCGCCTACAGCGGCGCGAAGCCGCAGCTGCCCGACGCCGCGGTCCTGATCCGCCGCGGCGCGCTCGAGGGCCGCGTCCTCATCGCCGAGAACGTCGGCGTGCACCAGGTCGCCTTTCACGGCGACGGCACCGTCACCGACCTCGGCATGACGCCGGCCGGCGGCACGGGCAACGGCGCCATCGTCGGGGCGATCGGCGTCCAACCGTAGCGATGAAGGTCCGGCTGCAGTACGGCGCCACGGGGCTCGCGCTCACCGTCCCCGACGGCGCGGACGTGCTGCGCCCGGCGCCCGCGCCGCCGCTGCGCCGCCCGCTCGCGGCCGTGCACGCGGCCGTCGCCGCCGTCGCCCGCGGCCCCCGCGCGGCGCGCCTCGGCCGGCCCGGGCAGCGCGCGGCGATCGTCGTCTCCGACGTCACGCGGCTGATGCCGAACTCGCTCGTGCTCGCGCCGATCCTCGCGCTGCTCGAGGCCCGCGGGGTGCGCCGGCAGGACACCACGATCATCATCGGCACCGGCCTGCACCGGCCCTCGCGCGAAGGCGAGCGCGTCCGCATCCTCGGCGCGCGTCTCGCCGCGCGCTGCCGCGTCGTCGACCACGCCGCGCGCGACCCGGCGACCCTCGCCCCCGCCGGGCGCACCGCGAGCGGCGCGCCGCTGGCGCTGTGCCGCGACTACCTCGCGGCCGATGTCCGCGTGCTCACCGGCTTCGTCGAGCCGCACCTCTTCGCCGGCTTCTCGGGCGGCGGCAAGGCGGTGCTGCCGGGCATCGCGGGGGCGGAGGCGATCCTGCGCAACCACGACGCGCGCATGCTCGCCCACCCGCGGGCGACCTGGTGCGAGGCGGCCGGCAACCCGATCTTCGACGAGATGCGCGCCGCCGCGCTCGCCACCGACCCCGCCTTCATCGTGAACGTCACCCTCGACGAGCGCCGGCGGCTCACGGGCGTGTTCGCCGGCGAGCTCGCCGCGGCGCACGACGCCGCGATCGCGGCGGCGCGGCGCCAGGCGGAGCGCCCGCTGGCCCGGCGCGCCGACCTCGTCGTCGTGACGAACATGGGCTACCCCGCCGACCTGCTCCTGTACCAGGCGGTGAAGGGGCTGTCGGTCGCCGCCCGGGCCTGCGCCGACGGCGGCGCCATCGTGCTCTGCGCCGAGTGCCGCGAGGGGCTCGGCAGCCCCGAGTACGTCGCGATGCTCCGCCGCGCCGCCGCGCCCGGGCCGTTCCTCGACGCGCTGGCCGCCGCGCCGCCGGTCATCGACCAGTGGCAGGTGCAGGTGCAGGCGCTCGTGCAGCGCCGCTGCACGGTCTACCTGCACTCCGCGCTGTCGCCGGCGCTCGTCGCGCAGGCGCACCTCGCCCCGGCGCCCGACCTGGACGCGACGGTCGCGCTGCTCGTGGCGCAGCGGCGCCGCGCGCTCGGGCGCGAGCCGCGCGTCTGCGTGCTGCCGTACGGGCAGCTCACCGTGCCGGTGGTGGAGGGGGACGCGAGCCCGTAGCCCGGCGAACGCCGACCTACCGGCGGCGGTGGCTCGCGCGGCTGCCGGTCCTGCTGCTCCGCAGCCGCTGCGTCGGCGGAGCGAGCGCCTCTTCCGTCGAGCCCGCCGTGACGGCGGCCGCGATCCAGGCGTCGAGCAGCGCCGAGTCGGTGCATGTCCGCACGCGCGCCTGCTGCGCCGGCGAGACGGGCAAGCCGCGGGCCGCAAGCACCGCGAACAGCGCCTCGGCCTTGCCTTCAGCCTTACCTTCGGCCTTGCCCTTGGCCTCGCCCTCGGCCTTGCCCTTGGCCTCGCCCTCGAGGCGCCCCTTTCGTTCGCCCTCGGCGCGCCCCTTCCGCTCGCCCTCGCGCACGATCTCGTCGTAGGTGGCCGACTGCATGAGCACCTCCCAGGGCAGCAGCGCCCGGATCTTCGCCGGCACGAAGCGCGTCCCCGCGATCACATATAGTAGCGCAAGCAGCTCGCGGCGCAGCCCCTCGTCGGTGACGGCGGCGACGAGCTGCGCGCCGGCCCGCCGCACGAGCTCGAGATCGGGCGCGCGCGCGAGCGGCGCCACGGTCCACAGCGCCGGCGCCGGTTGGGCGAGCACGTCACCGGCATCGAGCTCCCACAGCCGCACCGCCTGGAAGCGGAAGTCGCACACGAGGGCGCCGTCACATTCCACCCGGTAGCGGTCGGCCGGCACGCGCCGCTCGACGCCCGGGGTCAGATAGAAGACGACGGGTCGCACCGAGCGGTCAGGGTGGGCGCACTGCAGGAGGGCGAAGTGCTCGAACACACGCACCGCGGTGTCGCGCCGCGGCGCGGCCTCGAACTCCACGTGATAGAGCGGCCCATCGTCATCCGCTTCGAGCTCGACGCACCCGTCGAGCGCCTGAGCCGCGGCCCGGGGCGGCAGCTCGGTGTCCCGCAGGCGCAGTGTGCGGCCTGCGGGCACACCCGGCACGAGCCGGAGGAGGTCGTGCGGCCGGAGCCGCAGGAGCTGCTTGAACGTGGTGTCCCAGATGCCCACGGCGTGACCTCCAGCCGAGAGCGAGCAGCAAGCGTTATGCCGGAGGCAAGCCCGCGGGATCACGCGGGTAGAGCGCGCGCGAGCGGCCGGATCTCGGACGGCGGCCGGATTTCGGACGATGGGGATCGAGGGGCGGGGGAGAACGCCGGAAGCCGGGAGCCTAGTGCCCGTGCCCGTCGCCGGGGCCGTGGCCGCCCATCTGGGGGGCGCCGGGGCCCAGGATCTTGATCAGCTCGACGTCGAAGACGAGCATGCCCTGCGGGCCGGGGCGGCCCTTGTAGGCGAGCTCCTCGGGGATCCAGAAGCGGCGCTTCTCGCCCTCGACCATGAGCTGCACGCCCTCGGTCCAGCCGGGGATGACGCGGCCGAGCGGGAAGGTCGCGGGCTGGCCGCGCACGACCGAGCTGTCGAACATCTTGCCGTCGGTGGTCCAGCCCGTGTAGTGCACCGTGACGCGATCGGCGGGCGTCGGGTGGGCGGTGCCGGTGCCCTTCTTCAGGACCTTCGAGGCGAGGCCGGTCGACGTCTTCTGCGCGTCCTTCGGCGCGGCCTTCACGTCCTTCGGCGCCTCCGGCGGCGCGACGATGTCGAGCAGCTCGACCTCGAAGACGAGCATGCCGGCGGGCGCGCCGGGGCGGCCCTTGTAGGCGAGGTCCTGCGGGATCCAGAGGCGGCGCTTCTCGCCGACGACCATGAGGCCGACGCCCTCGGTCCAGCCGGGGATGACGCGGTTGAGCGGGAACGTCGCCGGCGTGTTGCGGGCGACGGAGCTGTCGAACATGTTGCCGTCGGTGGTCCAGCCGGTGTAGTGCACCTTGACGGTGTCGGTCGGCTTGGGCTTGACCTTGCCGGTGCCCTTCTTGAGGACCTTCGAGGCGAGCCCGCTCGGGGTCTTCTGCGCGTCGGCGGGCGGCGCGGCGACGTCCGGCGGCGGGGGCTGGTAGCCCGGGGCCGACTTGTTCGGCGAGCTCTTGATGGGCGCCGCGGCCTGCGAGCCGGGCTGCGTGCTCGCGCTGGGCTGGCTGGTGGCGACGGTGCCGGTCTTCGGCGGGATGCTGACGGCGCCGGTCGCGCCGGTCGGGCCGGTCGCGGCCGGCGGCGTGGTCTTCTGTTCCCCGCAGCCGAAGGCCGCGAACGCGAGCAGCAGACCGAGCGAGAGAGCGAGGGTCGTGCGTGGCATGGGCGCGTTGATAACGCAAATTGCCAGGCCGTGCAACTCCCGGCGCCGCGCGGGCGCCGCCCCCCTCAGCGCCGCTGGGCCAGCTCGAAGCGCCGGTTGATCTCGTCCCAGTTGACGACGTTCCACCAGGCCTTGAGGTAGTCCGCCCGGCGGTTCTGGTACTTGAGGTAATAGGCGTGCTCCCAGACGTCGTTGCCGAAGATGGGGAACAGCCCCTGGCTGAGCGGGCTGTCCTGGTTCGGCGTGGTGACGATCTGGAGCTTCCGCTGCTTGTCCGCGGCCAGCCACACCCAGCCGCTGCCGAACTGCTTCGCCCCGGCGTCGTTGAACTTCGTCTGGAAGCTCGCGAAGTCGCCGAACGTGCCCTTGATGGCGTCGCCGATCTTACCCGTCGGCGGCCCGCCGCCCTGCGGCTTCATGATGGCCCAGAACATGGTGTGGTTCGCGTGGCCGCCGCCGTGGTTGCGCACCGCGGTCCGGATGTCCTCGGGGGCCTCGTTGAGCAGGCGGAGCAGATCCTCGACCGGCTTCGCGAAGAGCTCCGGGTGCTTCTCCACCGCGGCGTTGAGGTTCTGGACGTAGGCGCCGTGGTGCTTGTCGTGATGGAGCTGCATCGTCTGCGCATCGATGATCGGCTCGAGCGCGCCGAGCTCGTAGGTCAGCGGCGGAACTTGAAAGGCCATTTCAATATCCTCCTGTCTCGTAACCCGATGCCGGGGGAGAGCTGGAGGTTGCGGCGGCGTGTAAAGCTGCACCCCGGCGGCGTCGTGCTGGGTGGCGACGCGCTCAGCGGTACGCGACGCTCCGGTGCAGGACCGCGGCGACCGTGACCGACCGAGCGGAATCGTCGACGGGGTGGCCGGCAACGACCCGCGCGTGCAGCGCCTCGGGTAGCCGGTCGAGCTCCTTCTCGGCCGAGCGCCCGATCAGCGCGCGGTAGCTCACCGCCGGGGCCGCCGCGCCCGCGCGGTCAAATACTCCTGCACGGGCCGCGCCGGCTCGCTCCGGCGCTCCTCGACCACAGCCGCGTCCATGAGGTCACGCCGCAGCGCTCGATCACGCACCAGTCGCGCCAGCACCTCCGCCCGCGCGTCCGGCGCCAGTGACCGGAACGCGGTCCAGAACACCTCGGCGGTCGCCTCTGCTCGAGTCATGCGCCCTCCCCGCGAGGGACAACGTAGTTGCCCCTCGGTGGCGGGTCAAGCGTGCAACCCGAGGCGTAGCAGTTCAATCGGCCGACCGTCACCAACTCGCCTACCGTCCTGGCGATTCATCGTGCTCCAGGGCGCGCAGCGCGTCTCTGGCCGGGCCGTAGGTCGAGCTCCGGCGGAGCACTGCTGCGAGAATCTCGCGATCGGCGAGCTCGAGGGAACGGTGGAGCACCCGAATCGCCAGCTCGTACTGACGGCGTCTGAGTAGCGTCGAGCCCTCCAGATAGGCCTCGCACGACGGGTCCGGGTGCTGGGGTGCCGGCGGGCCGGCGCGTGCGGGGCGCCCCCGCTACACCGCCCGCGTCGCCAGCTCCCGCTGGCTCTCGTTCAGCCGGGGCGAGTGGGCGCCGCAGGACTCCATGCCCTCGAGCTCCTCGGCCGAGGCGGGGTAGAAGCCGAACTCCTGCAGGACGCGGAGCTTCGGGCGCACGTTCGTCTCGAGCCCGACGTGGAAGAAGCCGGGGAAGATGTCGGGGTGCTGGCGGACGAAGTCGAAGACGCCGAGGTGCTCGGGCTTGATCTCGACGTGCGCGAGGCGGCTCACCTCGTGCCCCGTCACCATGTACTCGGGGAAGAGGTCGGGCGCGAACTCGAGGTCGCCGGGCTTGACCTCGGTCCGGTAGATCTCGGTCTGGGGCAACAGGCACAGCAGCGACGGCAGGATGCGCGCGCCCATCATGCGGAACGAGACCATCTGGAAGACCGACGCATAGAACTCGTCCATGCTCTCGAACGGGAAGCCCCAGACGTAGAAGAGGTCGACGCGGCGGAAGATGTCGCAGGCCTCGCGCACGACGTCGATGGTCTCGAGGCTGGTGAAGCCCTTCTTGCAGCGCGCGAGCACGGCGTCGGCGCCCGACTCGACGCCGAAGCGGATCTCGACGCAGCCGTTGCGCTCCATCGCGCGCATCATCTCGGGGTTGCTGAGGTTGATGCGGCCGAACGCCTTCCACATGACGTCGAGCCCCGACCTCTCCAGCTCGCCGCAGAAGCGCAGCACCCGGTCGGGCCCCGAGACGAAGAACTCGTCCTGGAAGAGCATGAGCTGCGCCCCCGCCTGCTCGTGCAGCAGCTTCATCTCGGCGACGACGGACTCGGCGGAGCGGTGGTAGGACTTGAGGTCCCAGACCGGCGCGACCGAGCAGAAGGTGCAGGGATAGGGGCAGCCGCGCGAGGTGATCACGCCGAAGCCGGTGTAGCGCTCGAGCGGGATGTGGTGGTACGCGGGCCCGGGGATGGCGTCGAGATCGGTGAGCCGCGGCGGGCGCGGCGTGTGCACGACGCGGCCCTCCTGGCGGAAGCTCAGCCCCGGCACCGCGTCGAGCGCGCCCCCGTTCTTCAGTGCGCCCAGGAGCTTCGGCGCGATCTCCTCGGCCTCGCCGCGCACGATGAGGTCGACCCAGGGGAAGCGCGCCAGGATCTGCTCCTCGACGGACTTCGGGCCGACCCCGGCGAGCACGAGGGTGCGGTCGGGGTGCTCGCGTTTGTAATCGCGCATCGCGAGCAGCGTGAAGGGCAGCAGGTTCGCCATGCACGAGAAGCCGACGACCGGCGCCGCGTCGGCGAGGAAGCGGGTGACCTCGCCGGCGGCAAAGAGCTCGTCGGCCTCGTGGAGCTGGTAGTCGCGGAAGTCGACCGTGTAGCCGGCCCGCTCGAGCGCGGCGGTGACGTACAGCGGCCCGAGCGGCAGGTGGCGCTCGCGCTCCACGCTGTCGAAGTACCGCACGTAGAGCATGTTGAGGTTGAGGATGGTGATGTCGGCCACGATCGGGTTGCTCCTCTCGCTCAATCGCCCGAGCCGGGCTTGGGCGGGATGTCGGGGCGGATGCCCTTGGTGAGCGGCGGCCGCTCCGGGCGCGTGCCGCCGTCGGGCTTCGGCCCGGGGACGTCGGGGCGGATGCCGCGCGTGCGCTGCATCTCGTCGGGGCGGGCGAGGTCGGCGAGGCTGCCGCCGGGCCGGTCGGGTCGGGCGCCGCCGCCCGTCGCCGGGCCCTGGACGCGCGGGGGCGGGGGCTCGGGCGGGAGCTGCGGCCGCGCGCCGGCGGGCTTGGGCGTGGTCTCGGGCCGGGGCGGCTGGTCGGGCGGGAGCTGCGGCCGCGCGCCGGCGGGCGGCGAGGGCGGGACGTCCTGCCGCGGCGGCGGGGGCTCGGCGAACCCGCCGTCGGCCGGCGCGACCGGCCGCGGCGGCGGGGGCGGCAGGTCGGGCGCGGCCCCGCCGGCGGCCTGGGTGTCGCGGTGCAGGACCCGGTCGCAGGCGCCGAGGGCGGCGCCGCCGAGGAGCACGACGGCGCCGGCGGCGGCCTCGCGCAGGAACGTGCGCCGATCCGGCGCCGGCGGCGGCAGGCCCGCGATCATCGCCGTGAGCTGCGCCGCCGGGATCGCGCCGAGGATCGCCCGCTCGCTCGGCGTGAGCGGGACGCCGGCGACGTCGGCCACGGCGACCCGGCGGGCGACGAGCTCGGCGCGGAAGGCCTCGTCGACCGAGGCCATGCGGAGCAGCCGCTGGATGCCGGTCGGCACGGGCGGCAGCTCTCGGTCGGTGCTCATGTCGTCCTCCTAGCGCGGGCCGCCGTCGGGCTTGGTAGGCGGCCGCGGCGGCCGCGGGACATCCGGCGCGGCGCCCCCCGGCGCCTGGAACCGGTGCGCCGGCCGGTCGGTCGTGAGCCCGCCGATGGGCACCTGGGCCGGATCGGGCGGCACATCCTCGCGGGCGCCGCCCTTGGCGCCGGACTCGTTGTGGCGCGGCCGCGGCACGTCCGGGTTCGCGCCGCCGGTGCGCATCATCTCGTCGTGGCGGGGGCGCGGGACGCCGGCGTCGGCGCGCGGCGGCGGCTCGTCGGGCGCCGCGCCGCCCTCCGCCTCCATGTCGCGCCGGCGTGGGCGCGGCTCGTCGGGCACGGGCGGCACGTCGGGGCGGGCCCCGCCGCTCGGGGTGCAGGCCGACAGCGCGGCCCCGCCGAGCAGCAGCACGGCGCTCGCCGCGGCCTCGCGCAGGAAGCCGCGGCGGTCGGCCGTGGGCGGCGGCAGCCCGGCGATCATGCCGGTGAGCTGCGCCGCCGGGACCGCGCGCAGGATGGCCTGCTCGCTGGCGGTCAGCTCGACGCCGGCGGCGGCGGCGACCGCGTCACGGCGCGCGAGCAGCTCGCCGCGGAACTTCTCGTCCACGGCGGCGAGGCGCAGCAGGCGCGGCAGGCCGGTCGGCACCGGCGGCAGCGTCGCGCCGTCCTCCGGCGGCCGGCCGCCGACGATGGTCGTGCGCGGCGACGGCACCTCGGCCGGCGGCTCGTCGTTGCGGAACATGCGCGAGCGCGACATTCGGTTCGGGCCTCCCGACGGATTGGGCCAGTATAGCCCGACCGGGCGTCGGCGGGCACGCTCGAAGTCGCGGCGGGGCGCGCTGGGGAGGCGGGCCGGCTCAGCGGGAGCAGCGCTGGCCGGTGGGCACGCAGGAGCCGCTCGTGCCGGCGAGCACGTGGCAGGTGTAGTCGCTCGGGCAGGGCTGCTTAGCGCTGCAGGACCGGCCCAGATGGCCCGCGGGCCCATCCCGGTACGTGCAGCCGTTGATGGTGAGCGTGCGCGCGCCGGTCACGTGCCGGGCGGGACGGTCGACCGGGGCGTAGGGATCGCCGCCCCCACCGCCGCCCGGGGCTGGCTCGGCCTGACCGCCCATCGCGGCGGACGCCGACACGGCGACCCGGTCGAGGATGGCGGCGCCCTGCTCCTGGAGCTGGTTGAGCAGCCGCATCTCCTCCTTGTGCTGCTTGGCCGACTGCTGCTCCATCTGCTTCAGCTGCGCCATCAAGCGCTGCTCCGTCGCCTGCAGCCGCTTCGCTTGCGCCTCGGGCGTGAGCTGCCGCTCGGCCGGCACCCGCCAGCCGACGACCTTGCCGCTGACGAGCGTGATGCGCAGGCCGTACGCCTCCCCGGTGTGATCGAGGTAGACGCGACTCTGCGCGTCGGTCCCGTCCTCGCGCGCCTCGACGCCGGCGTTGTACGGCTGGCCGAAGGCGAGGTTGACGTCCTGGCCGGTCTGCCCGCGCCGGAGGATGCCGGCGAGGATCTCCCACTGACGCGAGAGCGGCCGGCGGTCGAAGTACGAGCCCTGCTCCGCGATGCGGCCCGCGACCCTGGACAGTCGCCAGCAGGGCAAGGCGGGGCTCACCGGCGCGAAGTGCACGATGGTGCCCTGGCACGAGTAGACGACGAGGTTGACGCAGGAGTCTTCGGCGCCATAGAGGAGGGCGCGGCACCACTGCTTCCCCGTCCAGGTCTGCCAGTGGTACGCCGGTTGGCCGCGCGCGAGGTAGACGGCCAGCTCGTCCAGGCCCACGCGGAAGCTGCCGCTCTCGATCAACCCGCGGTCGTGCTGGCTGTAGCGGTTCCAGGCCGCGCCGGCCTGCTGGACCCGCGACTGCAGCGGCGACACGATGTCGGGCGGCGGGCGCGTGCAACCGCTCAGCGCCACGCAGCCCAGGGCGACCGCCAACCCGAGGCGCATCACTGGCCCGCCTCCGGCTGGGGCTGCGGCCGGGCCGGTGCGGTGGGCGGCGGCGGCAAGAGCGACATGCCGGCCTGCGGCGGCAGGAGCGGTCCCGGCTGCGGCGGCTGGTAGGGCCGCTTGACGTCGCCGCAGTACGGCTCCGGCTGCGGCTGGACCACCGTCTCGCGCGGCAGAATCGGGAGACAGGCGCTCATCGACGCCAGGACGGCGAACAACCAGCAACGATGGAACCACGTTCGCATTCTCGAGCTCCAGGCGAGCCAGGGTGGCTGACGGCCGCGCGTCGCCAAAGTACCAGCGCGCCGGAGGCGACGCAACGGTCGAGCGCGCTTGAGGGAGGACTATCGAGAGTTGGTAGGGTTGAAGCCTACGTGTGGCCTTTTTCTTGACGTGTGATCCGAACCTGCGTACCGTGACTCGCGGCTGTGTTACTGCCGGCCGGATCAGGAGGCGACCCATGCACGAGACCAACGAGACCACCGTCGACCAGAACGCCATCGCCGTCCGCGCCTACGAGCTGTTCCTCTCCCGGGGCGGTGAGCACGGTCATGCCGACGAGGACTGGAGCCGCGCGGAGCAGGAGCTGCGCAGCACGATCAGCCGGATGATGGAGCAGACGCCGGCCCCCGTGGCCGCCGCGCCCGCCCCCGCCCCGGCCCCCGCCAAGGCGCCCGCCAAGCCGAAGAAGACGACGGCGGCCAAGGCCAGCCGCAAGACCAAGACCACGAAGTAGCCGCTACCACTTCTCCCAGCGCTCCCCCTTGCACGACAGCAGCTCCTCCGCCTCCGCGGGGCCCCACGAGCCCGCCGGGTAGTTGTAGACCGGCAGGCGGTGCTCGAGCAGCGGCTGGTAAAGCCGCCACGACGCCTCGGTCCAGCGCGCGTCGACGAAGAGGGTCTGGTCGCCGAGGAGCACGTCGTACACCAGCGTCTGGTAGGCGGGCGGCAGCTCGCCGAAGGCCTCCTTGTACTCGAAGTGCAGGGGCAGCGTCTTCAGCACCATGCCCTCGCCGGGCGTCTTCACGTCGAAGTAGAGCTGGAAGCCCTCGTCGGGCTGCAGCCGCATGACCAGGCGGTTGCGGTGGAGCTCCGGCTGCCCGTCGCCCTTGAAGAGCCACACCGGCGGGCGCCGGAAGTTCACGCAGATCTGGGTGAGTCGCGCGGGCAGGCGCTTGCCGGTGCGCAGGAAGAAGGGCACGCCCTGCCAGCGCCAGGAGTCGAGCGTCAGCCGCAGCGCCGCGAAGGTGTCGGTCGTGGAGTCGGGCGCGATGCCGGGCTCCTCGCGGTAGGCCGGCACCTCGGCGCCGTCGATGCGGCCGCGGCCGTACTGCCCGAGCACCACGTCCCCGTCGGCGGGCGGCACGGCGCAGCGCAGCACCTTCACCTTCTCGTAGCGGATCGCCTCGGCGTCGAGCGCGCCCGGGACCTCCATGCCGATGAGGCAGACGAGCTGCGTGAGGTGGTTCTGGACCATGTCGCGCAGGCCCCCGATGGTGTCGTAGTAACCCGCGCGCTGCTCGACGCCGAGCTTCTCCGCGACGGTGATCTGCACGCTCTCGATGTGCGAGCGGTTCCACACCGACTCGAAGATGGGGTTCGCGAAGCGGAACACGAGGAGGTTCCGCGTCGTCTCCTTCCCGAGGTAGTGGTCGATGCGGTAGATCTGGCTCTCGTCGAAGCGGGCGTGCAGCTCGCGGTTCAGCTCCGCCGCGGACGCAGCGTCGCGGCCGAAGGGCTTCTCGATCACGATGCGGGTGAAGCCGGGGCTCCGGGCGAGGCCGACCTCGCCGAGGCCGACCACCGACTCGTGGAACTTCTCGGGCGGCAGCGCCAGGTAGAAGACCCGGTTGCCGGGCAGGCCGTGGGCGCGCTCGACCTCTTCGATGCGGGCCCGGAGCGCGCGGTAGCCCTCCATCCCGCGCACCTGCTGGTAGTAGAAGCACGCCTCGCACAGGCGGGTGGCCTCGAACGGCAGGCCGGCCGCCCGCAGGGCCTCGCGCGCGATGCCGCGGAAGGCGGCGTCGGTGCGCGGGGCCGTCCCCACGCCGAGGATGGCGTAGCGCTCGCCGAGCAGCCCCTCACGGGCGAGCCGTGCGAGCGCCGGGATCAGCATGCGCCGCGAGAGATCGCCGGCGCCGCCGAGGATGACGATGAGCGATGGATCGGCAGGACGCATCTCAACCTCGCTTCCCGGTGATCGTCTTCAGGACCGCCGCACGCGCAGGCTCTGCTGGTCGACCGGGGCGGCGGCGACCCGCCGCTGCTTCTCGGCGACCGCGGCCAGGGCCTGCTCGAGCGAGCGGGCGAAGGCCGCGACGCCCTCGGCCTGCAGCTCGGCGCCGACCGCCACGACGTCGACGCCCAGGCGCGCCGCGGCGGCCAGGTCGGCCCGCGCCCGATCGAGATCCGCGGTCAGCGTCTCGCGCACCCGCCCGTGGTCGCGGAAGGCGGCCAGGGTCGACGGGGGCATGGTGTTGATCGTCTCCGGCCCGATGAGCTCCTCGACGTAGAGCACGTCCGAGTAGGCGGGGTCCTTCGTGCCCGTCGAGGCCCACAGCGGCCGCTGGGGCCGCGCCCCGCGCCGCCGGAGCGCCGCGAAGGGGGCGCCGTGGAAGAGCTCGTGGTAGCGCGCGTAGGCGGCCTTGGCGTTCGCGACGGCGATGCGGCCGCGCAGCGCGAGGGCCGCGGGCGTGCCGACGCGGTCGAGGCGCGCGTCGACCAGGGTGTCGACGCGGCTGACGAAGAACGAGGCCACCGACGCGACCCGGCGCGGGTCGGGGCAGCGCGCGAGCCCGCGCAGGTACGCGTGCGCCACCGCGTCGTAGTGGTCGAGGGAGAACATGAGCGTGATGTTCACGTTGATCCCCGCCGCGATCAGCGCCTCGATGGCGGGGATGCCCTCGCGGGTGGCCGGGATCTTCACCATCACGTTGGGCCGGTCGATCCGGTGCCACAGGCGCTGGGCCTCGGCGATGGAGCCGCGCGTGTCGCGGGCGAGCCCGGGCGAGACCTCGATCGAGACGAAGCCGTCGCGCCCCTCGGTTTTTTCGTACACCGAGCGCAGCACGTCGCACGCGGCGCGCACGTCCTCGGTCGTGATGATCTCGTACACCGCCGCGGGGTCGGCGCCGGGCTGCTCGCGGGCGAGCTGGCGCAGCCGCTCGTCGTAGTCGCCGCTGCCGCCGATCGCGTGCTCGAAGATGGTGGGGTTGCTGGTGACGCCGCGCAGGCCGTCGTCGTCGACCAGGCGCCCGAGCTCCTGGGCGACGAAGCGGCGGCGCAGGTAGTCGAGCCAGACCGACTGGCCGAGGCCATTGAGCTGCATGAGCGGGTTCACGGCTGATGCTCCTTGTCGCGGGCGCCCGCGAAGCGCTGCTCGAGGGCGCGGATCTTGGCGAGGCGCCGCACGTGGCGCCGCTCGCCGGAGAAGCGGGCGTGCAGGAAGGCCGTCATCAGCTCGCGGGCGAGGGCGCGGCCGACGACCCGGGCCCCCAGCACGAGCACGTTGGCGTCGTCGTGCTCGACGGACTGGTGGGCCGAGTAGGTGTCGTGACACAGGCCGGCGCGCAGGCCCGGGAGCTTGTTGCACGCGACCGACGCGCCGACGCCGCTGCCGCAGATGAGGACGCCGCGGTCGGCGCGTCCCGCCGTGAGGACGGCCCCGAGCTTCTCGGCGCAGTCCGGGTAGTCGACCGGCGCGGGACCGTCGGTGCCGAGATCGAGCACCTCGTGGCCGAGCTCCCGGGCCGCCGCCGCGAGCTCGTCCTTGAGCTGGTACCCCGCGTGATCGGCCGCGAGCGCGACGCGCATGATCAGGCTCCAGGCCTCTTTCTGCCGAGCTGCTCGCGGGCGGCCTGGGCGACCCGGTCGGGGGTGAAGCCGAACTTGCGCAGCAGCTCCTTGACCGGCGCCGAGGCGCCGAAGGTGTGCATGCCGATCATCTCGCCGTGCGGCCCCAGGTAGCGATCCCAGCCGAAGCTCGCCGCCTGCTCGACCGCCACCCGGGCGGTCACCTGGGGCGGCAGCACCGCGCGGCGGTACGCCTCGGGCTGCTCGTCGAAGATCTCCCACGACGGCATGCTCACGACCCGCGCCCGGAGGCCCTCGCCCTTGAGCTCCTCGAAGGCGCGGACGCACAGCGCGACCTCGCTGCCGGTCGCCATCAGGATGACCTCCGGCGGGCCGCCCTCGGCGTCGGCCAGCACGTAGGCGCCGCGGGCGGCGCCGCCCGCCGCGGCGTAGCGGCCCCGGTCGAGGATGGGCAGCTTCTGGCGGCTGAGGACGAGGCAGGCGGGCCGGCGGTGGAGCTGCATGATCGTGCGCAGGGCGACGACCACCTCGTTCGCGTCGGCCGGGCGGTAGACGACCATGCCCGGCATCGCGCGCAGCGACGCGAGCTGCTCGACGGGCTGATGGGTCGGCCCGTCCTCGCCGAGGCCGATGGAGTCGTGGGTGAAGACGTAGAGCGTCGGCTGCTCCATCAGCGCGGCGAGGCGGATCGGCGGCCGCATGTAGTCGCTGAAGATCAGGAAGGTCGCGGCGAAGGGGCGCAGGTCCGCGACCGAGAGGCCGTTCGTGACCGCGCCCATCGCGTGCTCGCGCACGCCGTAGTGGATGTTGCGGCCGCCGGGGTTGTCGGGCTGCTGCTCGCCGGCCTCGGCGAAGTCGAGGTGCGTCCTGGTCGAGCTGTCGAGGTCGGCCGAGCCGCCGACGAGCCAGGGGATGTTCTTGGCGAGCGCGTTGAGCGTCTCGCCGGCGGTCTCGCGGGTGGCGACCCCCTGGTCGCTCGGGGCGAAGGGGCCCGGCAGGCCACGGTCCCAGCCCGCGGGCAGCTCGCGGCGCTGCATGCGCACGAGCTGGTCCGCGAGGTCGGGGTAGCGGGCGCCGTACTCCTCGACGCGGGCCATCCAGGCGCTGCGCAGGAGCCGGCCGCGCTGGCCCACGCCGGCGTCGAACCACTCGCGCACCCCGTCGGGGACGTAGAACGTCCGGTCCTCGGGCCAGCCGTAGAAGCGCTTGGCGCCGCGCACCTCCTCTTCCCCGAGCGGCGAGCCGTGGGCCTTGGCCGTGTCGTGCAGGTGCGGGGCGCCGTAGGCGATGTGGCTGTGGACGATGACGAGGCTCGGCCGATCCGCCACCTTCCCCGCCGCCGCCCCCGCCGCCGCGAGCGCCTGCTCGACGGCGCCGACCTCGTTCGCGTCGGCGACCTCGAGCACCTGCCAGCCGTAACCGCGGAACCGGGTGCCCACGTCCTCGGTGAACGTGACGTCGGCCCGCGCGTCGAGGGTGATGCCGTTCGCGTCGTAGATCCAGCAGAGGTTGCCGAGGCGCAGGTGGCCGGCGAGCGAGGCGGCCTCGCCGCCCACGCCCTCCATCAGGTCCCCGTCGCTGCACAGGGCGTAGGTGCGGTAGTCGAAGAGCGCGAACCCGGGCCGGTTGTAGCGCGCCCCGAGGAACCGCGCGGCGATGGCCATGCCGACGCTGTTCCCGGCGCCCTGCCCCAGCGGCCCGGTGGTGGTCTCGACGCCGCTCGTCATGCCATACTCGGGGTGGCCGGGCGTCTTGCTGCCGAGCTGGCGGAAGTGCTTGAGGTCGTCGAGCGTCAGCGCCGGCGTGCCGAGCCGCTCCATGCCGCGCACCGCCTTGACCCCGGCCAGGTGCAGCAGCGCATACAGCAGCATCGAGGCATGGCCCATCGACAGGACGAAGCGGTCGCGGTTGGGCCAGAGCGGATCGTCCGGATCGTAGCGCAGGAAGCGCTGCCACAGCGTGTAGGCGACCGGCGCCATCGCCATCGGCGTCCCGGGGTGGCCAGAGTTGGCCGCCTGGACGGCGTCCATCGCCAGGGTGCGGATCGTGTTGATACAGAGCTCGTCGAGGCGGCGGTCGGTGGCGGACATCGCTTGATACGTGCGGAAGCGCGGGACGGGACGCCAGTGCGATGGGCCCTCGCGGGTGGCCGGCCCGCGCGGCGGCGGCGTTCTTCGGACGCGAGACCCGGAGGAGCGAACCGGCGGGCGAAGCTGGCCGCGAGGGTCGTCCCGGTCCACGCCCTCGTACGCGCCCCGGGGCGCGTGCCGAAGGCCTGCGCGAGGCGGACCCCGGAACGAGCCCCGGGCTCCCGCGAGCCGCACCCGGCATGCCCGCACATCGCACCGCATGGCCTGATCGCAGCCCGCCGCCAGCCGCCGTCCGGCATCCAGCCGCCGCCCGGAATCCGGCCGCCGTCCGGAATCCGGCCGCCGTCCGGCCGGGATCCGGACGGGCCGGCGGCGGCGTCGCGCAAGCCCGCGAACTCACGCGCCAGATCTCCGGCACCCGCCTTGCTTGAGCTCGCAGCGAGGTGACCGATGGCAAATCGACAGAGACGCTGGATCGATGATGATGCCGCGATGCTGGACCAGATCTGGGGGGACGACGTCGGGCGGCGGGACCTCCTCTGGCTCCGCGCCCAGGAGAAGGGCGACGAGCAGTCGGTGAAGCTGCTCGAGCAGGCGGATCCCGCGGTGCGCGCGCGCATGGAGGCGTTCATCTACGAGACCGGCATGGAACCGGACGACGACGACCCGCGCGGGCGGCGCGCCACCTTCAACCTGCTCTGGCACGAACGCCGCGACGAGGTCGAGGGCGCGATGCGCCGGCGCGCGGCGGCGGCGCCACGGGGCCGGCCGCCGTGCACGCGGGCGCCGCGCGGGTGAGCCGCGCCCGTCCGGGACCCGCGCCGTCACCGCCGCGAGAGCGACGGCCGGGCGCGCGGGAACAGGACGTCGGGGACGTAGAGGTAGCAGGCGCTGCCCCCGTAGAGGACCTTGTAGGCCTCGGAGTCGGGCGGCACCTCGAGGAAGTAGTGCTTCGGGGCCTTCGGCGGGCTCGAGCTGGCGGCCGCGGCCGCCAGCTTGCGCACGGTGTCACGACACGCGGCGAGGATCTCGCGCCGCTCCTTCAGCACCTTGAAGGTAGCCGCGCTGAGCAGCTTCGTGCCGGGTGCCGCGAGCGGCACGACGAACGGCAGGGCGTCGCCGCCGCGCAGCGGCCAGTGATGGCAGACCCGGCCCTCGAACGACGTCGCCTGGACGGTGCGCTCGAGGAAGAAGAGCAGCTCGGCGCCCTGCTGCCGGTGCGCCTCGAACCGCTTCGGATCGACGTCCCGGAGGCCG